>JBAVJB010000089.1:0-12640 GCA_049687495.1 Salinimicrobium sp. | reverse complement strand
CATCATTTTGAGAAGCTTTCTTACTCGCTTCAGGTGGTCAAAGATGAATATCCAAGACTTGTTTTGGAGAGCCGAAGGGACAGTTTGACCGGGGAGGCTTTATATTTCTTCGGAAAAGTTTCAGATGATTACGGTATTAAAGATGTTAGGCTGGTGAGCTTTCCGGTAGATGAGCCCAGGGAGCTAAAATATGTGGGAATGGACGTGGGGAAAGGCAATATGGCCGAATTTATTGCTGCTTTTCCTGACAGCCTTCAGCTGGAAAAGGGAAAGGAGTATGAAATTTATTTTGAAGTAACTGATAATGATGCGGTTAACGGCTTTAAAAAGGTCAAAAGTAAATCCTTTTTCTTCCGCAGTAAAACCGACGATGAAGAAGAACGGGAGAGACTGCAACAACAGAATGAAGCTATACAGGGAATGGACAATTCCCTGCAGGATATTGAGCTTTCAAAGAAGGAGCTAGAGGAATTGAGCAGGCTGCAAAAAGAGAAACCACGGCTGGATTATAATGACAGGAAAAAACTGGAGCAGTTCCTGGAGCGACAAAAGAAGCAAAACCAGTTAATGCAGTCTTTTACTGAAAAGCTAAAGAACAGCCTTCAAAAGGAAGAAAAGTCTTACAATAAAGAGATGGAAGATGAGCTGAAGCAGCGGCTTGAAAAACGGGAGGAAGAACTAAAGGAAAATGAGAAGCTTTTAGAAGAGCTTGGGAAGTACTCAGAAAAAATAGAGGAGGAAGGCCTTAGCGAAAAGCTGGAGAAGCTGGGCAAGGATTCTAAAAACCGGGAGAGAAATCTCGAACAGCTGCTGGAGTTGACCAAGAGGTATTATGTACAGGAAAAGCAACAGCAACTATCCAATGAGCTTCAAAAACTTGGAGAGGAACAAAAGGAGCTTTCTGAAAAGGAGGAGGAGAACACTCAAGCTGCCCAGGATTCCCTGAATGCAGAAACCGACGATTTGATGCAGGAGCTGGAAGAGTTAAACAAGGAGAATGACCAGCTGCAGAAACCTATGGATACCGGTGCCGATGAGGAGAGTGGGAAAGAGGTGCAGGAGGAGCAAAAAGATGCTTCAGAAGAGCTACAAAAAGGAAACAAACAAGGAGCGCAGCAAAAGCAAAAGAATGCCGGAGAGAAGATGATCAAAATGGCAGGAAAGATGAGCCAACAAATGCAGATGGCGGGTGCGCAGCAAATGCAGGAAGATGTTGGCATGCTAAGGCAGATTCTCGATAACCTGCTTACGTTCTCATTTGAGCAGGAGGATTTAATGGAGGAATTCAAAAATTTGGGAAGAAATAACCCCAGCTTTTCAGGGAAATTAAGGAAACAGAATGTTTTAAAAGAGCATTTTAAGCATGTTGATGATAGCCTTTACGCCCTGGCATTACGCAACCCAATGATCACCGAGAACATCAACTCCAAGATCACCGACATTGAATATGATCTTGATAAATCTTTGGAGAGACTGGCTCAAAATGACATCATGCAGGGAGTGGGCAGTCAACAGTACGTGATCACCGGCGCCAATGATCTGGCTTACTTCCTGAGTAATATACTTGGTAATATGGAGCAAATGATGAGCATGGCCTCCTCGGGTGGAGGCGGTAAGGGAATGCAACTGCCGGACATAATTCAGAAGCAAAAACAGCTCAACCAGGAGATGCAGGAAAACATGAAAAAAGGAGAAGAGAAAGGTTCAGAAGAGGATGGCCAAAAAGGAGGCGAGCAGGATTCTGAAGAGAACAGTGGAGAGCTGTTCAGGATCTTCCAGGAACAACAAATGCTTAGGAAGGCTTTACAGGAGCAGTTAGAAAAAGAAGGACGTAAAGGCAACAACGGTCGCCTGGAAAAAGAAATGGAACAGATTGAGAAGCAACTTCTCGAAAAAGGCTTCAACAGGCAAACTTATGAGCGGATGAAACAATTGGAACACAAATTGCTGGAATTGGAGGACGCAGAGTTGGAGCAGGGGAATAAGCCTGAAAGGGAATCAAAGACCAGTAAAGAGGAGTTTCAAAACCCGGTTAATAATCAAATCCTTAAGGCTAAAGAATATTTCAACACGACTGAAATTTTAAATCGACAAAGCTTACCTTTGCGGCAAATTTACAAACAGAAAGTAAAGGAATATTTTGAACGAGGAGATAATTAATTTTTATTCAGAAAACGACTTTGAGCTAAGCGAACAAAAGCGCTACGAAGACTGGCTTAAAGAGGTGATCTCATCAGAAGGCAAAAAGCTTGGGGAGATAAGTTATATCTTCTGCGATGATGAATATCTTTTGAAGATCAATCAAGAGTATTTAAATCACGACACCTATACCGATATCATCAGCTTCGACGGCACGGTGGGAAACATTCTTTCGGGTGATATTTTCATCAGTACCGAAAGGATCACCGAGAACGCTGAATCTTTCGGCGTGGCATTCGAAGAAGAGCTTAAGCGGGTAATGGCGCACGGGGTTTTACACCTCTGCGGATTTAAAGATAAGACCGCGGCAGAAAAGGAATTGATGCGTTCAAAAGAAGAAGAAAAAATGAAAATGTTCCACGTGGAACAATAGAAGGGAATTTATGTTTGAAAAGGAATATGATGTTATTGTTGTAGGTGCCGGACACGCGGGAAGCGAAGCGGCTGCGGCAGCGGCAAATATGGGTAGCAGCACGCTTTTGGTGACCATGAATTTGCAGAACATTGCCCAAATGAGCTGTAATCCCGCTATGGGCGGGATCGCAAAAGGGCAGATCGTTCGGGAGATCGATGCGCTTGGTGGCTACAGCGGATTGGTGAGCGACACCAGTGCTATACAATTCAAGATGCTCAATAAATCCAAGGGACCGGCAATGTGGAGCCCGAGGGTGCAAAGCGACAGGATGATGTTTGCCGAGCATTGGAGGTTGCGCCTTGAAAACACCAAAAATCTTGACTTTTACCAGGAGATGGTTTCTGGATTGATCATAGAAAAAGATAAAGTTGTTGGAGTAAGAACTTCTCTTGGAATCGAAATAAGATCTAAGTCAGTCATCCTTACCAACGGAACTTTTCTTAACGGATTGATTCATATTGGGGATAAGCAATTTGGTGGTGGAAGAGCAGGGGAGAGAGCTGCAAAAGGTATTACCGAAGAACTCGTACAATTAGGTTTTGAAGCCGGAAGAATGAAGACGGGGACACCTCCTCGTGTAGATGGAAGATCTTTGGACTACTCTAAAATGATCGAACAACCAGGAGATGATGTGCCGGCAAAATTCTCCTACCTGGACGAAACAAAACCACTCCAAAAGCAACGCTCCTGTTATATGAGTTACACCTCTCCCGAGGTGCATGAATTGCTCAAAGAAGGCTTCGATAGATCCCCAATGTTCAACGGCCGAATCAAAAGTATTGGGCCGAGATATTGCCCTTCAATTGAAGATAAGATCAATCGGTTTGCTGATAAAGACAGACATCAATTATTCATAGAACCCGAAGGTTGGAATACTGTAGAAATGTATGTGAATGGATTCTCCACTTCGTTGCCTGAAGATGTGCAATTTCGTGCTTTGAGATCTGTTGCCGGTTTTGAAAACGTGAAATTCTTCAGGCCGGGCTACGCTATAGAATATGATTATTTTCCACCGACTCAATTAAGACATACGCTTGAAACCAAACTTGTGGACGGGTTGTATTTTGCCGGACAGATCAATGGAACCACGGGTTATGAAGAAGCCGGTTCTCAGGGATTAATGGCGGGTATTAATGCCGCTCTTAAAGTGCAGGAAAAAGAGGAGTTCGTTCTACAGAGAAGTGAGGCTTATATAGGAGTTCTTATTGATGATCTCATTACAAAAGGAACCGAGGAGCCATACAGGATGTTCACCTCAAGGGCAGAATATCGTACGCTGTTGAGACAGGATAATGCCGATTTCAGGTTGACCAAAAAGTCATTTGATATTGGTTTAGCTTCGGAAAAAAGGCTTCGGAAGATGGAGGAGAAGAAAGAGAAGTCTCTGGCTTTTGTGACCTTTTTGAAGGAGACAAGCGTAATTCCTGAAGAGGCAAATAAAGTTTTGGAAGACAAGAATTCATCGCCAATGAAACAGAGCGATAAGATCTTTAAAGTATTTTCCAGACCGAATATTACCATGGAAGATGTGAGAAAATTTTCCGGAGTAAATGAGTTTATTGAAGAAAACAAACTGGACGAGGAAGAGCTGGAGCAAACCGAAATTCAGGTTAAATATTCGGGTTATATAGAAAAGGAAAAGAACAACGCCGATAAACTGAATCGGCTCGAGGGAATCAAAATCCCTTTAGATTTTGATTACTCCAGGATCAAATCCATGTCTTTTGAAGCGCGTGAAAAATTGAGGAAAGTACAACCTACTACCGTGTCGCAAGCCTCAAGGATCAGCGGAGTGAGCCCGAATGATATTTCGGTTTTACTGGTTTATATGGGAAGATAAATTTTTAACGTTCCACGTGGAACATGTTCCAAAAAAGTCATTTTTGAGAGATTTTTCTTTTGGAAGATAAGTTGAAAAGGAGGGTGGTAAACTCTCCTTTTTTGTTCTGGGGTTTTAGAAACTTTACGCATCTTTCTCAGAAATGCACCATGTACATTTCGGAAAAACTATTTGGAAGAAGCCGTTTAAGGATGTTCCAAAAATGCTATTTTTGAGCAGTAATTTTTTTTATGCCTGAATTCAATTTTTTAAAAGAACCGGTGCTGGTGTGTGAGGATCATACCGTGAGCGGAAAAAGATTTGAGTTGCGCAAAGATGAACAATATGATCTTTTGGCAACCTTTCCCCGACCCTCTTTAGAGGAGCTTCCGGAATTCTATAAAAGCGAAGATTACATCTCACATACAGATTCAAAAAAGTCAATTTTTGACAGGATCTATCAGGCAGTTAAATCTTATATGCTTCAGAAGAAAATTGGCTGGATCGAAAAAAGAAAGTCCGGCAAAGGAAATCTTCTTGACCTGGGTGCAGGTACGGGAGATTTTTTAGCAGAGGCAAAAAAGAGCGGCTGGAAAATTTTTGGAGCAGAACCTAATTCCGGAGCCAGAGATCTTGCTGCTCAGAAAGGAGTGGAATTACTTTCCGATACTTCCTCTTTTAAAGATCATTCCTTTGACGTGATCACGATGTGGCATGTGCTTGAACATGTACCCGATCTTGACACGCAAATAAAGGAGCTTGATCGTTTACTTAAAAAAGATGGCTTGCTGGTCATTGCGGTACCGAACTTTAAAAGCGCCGATGCTAAAGCTTATTCAGAATCGTGGGCGGCTTATGATGTGCCGAGGCACCTTTTCCATTTTTCCAGGACGGCCATAAAAAAGATCTTTGGAGAAAGAGGGTTTTCTCTGACTTCCCAAAAAGGGCTTTTTTTCGATTCGTTCTATGTGAGCTTACTTTCCGAAAAAATTCAAACCGGACATTCAAATCCTGTTAAAGCCTTTTGGAGAGGCTTGAGTTCAAATCTGTCGGCCAGGAGGACGGGAGAATACTCTTCCCTGGTCTATTTCCTGAAGAAATCTTAGAACACGCCTTTTAGAGGCTTTTTCTGCGACTTTTCTTGTTGAACAGGCTCAACTACCTTTCCTAAGATCTTAAAACCGCTTAAATGGCTTCTATTGAAGCGGTTCTTGATAAAGGAAATCTATTTCTGATGTTTGTTTAATTTGATTTCGCAATAATTGTAGTTTGAGGCCTATTTCTGCTGAAAATTGAAATGCTTTCTTACTTTTGTCAGCAAACGTTAAAAAATAAGGAAAATGAAAAGATTGCTTATAGTTCTCTCTTTTGGAGCACTACTCACAAGTTGTGATAAAGAAAAGACAGCTTATGTAGATACCAACAAATTGATGGAGGAGTATTCAGAAATGAAAACCGTGGAGGCTGATTTCACCAGCAGGTCTGAAAACCTGAAAAAAGAACTTGATTCTCTTGGAATGAGTTTCCGTGAGGAAGTTCAGGAATTCCAGGCGAATGCCGCCACCATGTCCAAAGCCGAAAAAGAAGCTGCTCAACAGGAGCTTATGCAGAAGCAGCAAATGCTTCAGCAGCAACAACAAGTGAAAAGCGGACAACTAAGACAGGAAAGCCAGGTGATGATGGATTCCATGATCAACAAGGTAAAAGACTTTGTAAAAGGTTACGGAGAAGAGAACGGCTACACTTACATTTTTGGGTCTAATGAATCTGCAAACATTCTTTATGCTAAAGAAGGAAAAGATATCACCCAGGAAGTTTTGGCTGAACTTAATGATGATGCCGATCACGTGGGTACTGAAGAATAAACTGCAATTGCAGCGCAACAAAAAAGGGTTCCAAATCGGGACCCTTTTTGATTTTAAAAAGAATGAAGTTCTTAAGCGGTCAATAAAAATATTCCGAAGATGATCACCATGAAATAACCTGTAATGGTAAAGGCTCCGGGATAATCTTTTGCCACCCTTTGCCCAAAGAGCAGCATGAGCAGCGTTAAAGCTGCGAGAACGAGTGACCACATCGCGAGGGTAGGATCATCAAAAAGCAGCAGTGTAAAAAAGCCGCCCAGGGCCATTAGGCCTGCGATCACCTCAAGCAAAAGAATGATCCCTACAAGCAGTGGTACCATTCCTCCCATAAAGGTGTTCTCGAAATGCCCTTTTATCCAGCCGGTATTTCCGCTCCAGTCGGTCAATTTGTCCAGGCCGGATTGCAGAAAGGTGATGGTCGTGAATAATAGAATAAGCAGTACAGGAATGTTCATAGAAAAGCTTTGCATAAAATTACTTTTTGTGTAGCAGTCTGGTTAGTTTGATAGAAAGATCGGTTAGGATGATCTTGGCGTTTCCGTTGCGTTCAATATGGTAAATGGCATCTTCCAGTTCTGTGGTGATACCCATGATGTTCTTTCGGTGGATAAAAGGCGCGAATTTTTCAAGCTGAAATCCTTTCACCTGCGGCTCCATAAAGACAAGGTCTTTCGCCTGGTAATTATGTAACAGAGCCTGCCGGAAGAAATCCAGGCAAAACAGAAGGAATTTCTTCTGAGATTCCCTGCCCGTTGCCGCAATGGTTTCGCTCCAGCTGATCAAATCTCCAATTGCAGCCTTATTTCCTTTGGCTTTAAAAGCACTCCGTACCCAGGTCACGAACCACTCTTCAAACTGTTCGTCGCCTGAATTTTGCTCAAGTATATGAAGCGCATTGGTAAAACTGCCATTGGCACGATGGGCAATGGTAAGCGCCTTTGCCTGGTCACAGTTTTCTTTTTTCATTAAACCTTCGGCGATCACAGCCTCGTTCAGCGGTGGAAAATTCAGGGTTTGACACCTGGAACGAATGGTTTGAATGATGTTTTCCTCCTCTTCAGTTATAAGGATAAAGAGGGTTTCATTTGGCGGCTCCTCAATTAGCTTCAGCAACTTGTTGGAGGCGGCGGTATTCATTTTCTCGGCCATCCAGATGATCATGACCTTAAATCCGCCTTCGTAAGACTTCAGGGAAAGTGATTTCACAATATCCTGTGCCTCATTCACCCCAATTTGTCCCTGTTTGTTCTCTATTCCCAGTTTTTGATACCAGTCATATAAACTTCCGTAGGGATTTTGCTGAAGGAACTGCCGCCACTCCTCCAGGAAATTGGAAGAAACGGGATTCTTTTTGATCTTGTCGTTGTTGGCGACCGGAAAAGCAAAATGCAGATCGGGATGAGACAGTTTGTTCATCTTGATATTGCAGGATTCCTTACCGGAATTGTTCTCTGCACCGCTGTTTTGGCAAAGAACGTATTGTGCATAGGCGATGGCCATGGGAAGGGTGCCGCTGCCCGCCGGACCTGCAAATAACTGTGCATGTGGAATGCGGCCGTTATCGGCTGTTGTGGTCAGGTGGTTCTTGATGTGCGGAAGGCCTAATACTTCAGAAAATAGCATAAGCAAAGATAAAATTTCTCCACACTTTTATATCTTAGGGAAAAATTTTCTTTCGACTAAAAAAGACCAGATGAAAACTATAGACGACTACAATTTTCAAAATAAAAAGGCCCTTGTAAGGGTAGATTTTAATGTTCCGCTAAATGATGATCTTGAGGTTGGTGATACCAGCAGGATAGAAGGTGCAAAACCTACTGTGGACAAAATTCTTAAAGATGGCGGAAGTGCTATCCTCATGTCTCACCTTGGACGGCCAAAAGGTGTCGAAAAACAGTATTCGCTTGAGAATATTGTTGGTAAGGTATCTGAAATCCTGGGAGTAAAAGTAAAATTCGTTTCCGAATGTGTTGGAGAAGTAGCCGAAAAAGCTGCAAGAGAACTGCAGCCGGGAGAAGTGCTTTTACTTGAAAACCTGCGTTTTCATAAAGAAGAGGAAAAAGGTGACGAAGGCTTTGCAAAAGAACTTTCTAAGCTGGGTGATATTTATGTCAATGATGCCTTTGGAACTGCACACAGAGCGCATGCCTCAACAACTATTGTTGCGAAGTACTTCGAAGACAAATGCTTTGGATATCTTCTGGCAAGAGAAATAGAAAGCCTTGAAAAAGTGCTGGGCAGCTCCAAAAAGCCGGTAACTGCGGTTTTGGGAGGCGCAAAAGTATCGACCAAAATCACCGTGATCGAGAACATACTTGATAAAGTAGATCATTTGATCATTGGCGGCGGAATGACCTATACCTTCATCAAAGCCCAGGGAGGAAATATTGGAAGCTCTCTTGTGGAAGAAGACAAGCAGGAACTGGCCTTGAAGATCCTGAAATCTGCAGAAAATAAAGGAGTCGAAGTCCATTTGCCTGTAGACTCGGTCATTGCCGATAGTTTTTCGGAGCTGGCAAACACTGAAGTTGTAGCCGTTGATAATATTCCTGATGGTTGGATGGGATTGGACATAGGCCCCGAGACCATTAAAAATTATGGCAATATTCTTGAACAATCTGCTACTATATTGTGGAATGGCCCGATGGGCGTTTTTGAAATGAAGCCTTTTGCAAAAGGAACCATTGCAATAGGAGAGGCTATTGCCGAGGCGACGAGCAAAGGAGCTTTTTCTCTAGTAGGAGGAGGAGATTCTGTAGCTGCGGTAAAAGAATTTCATTTGGAAGACAAGATGAGCTATGTTTCTACCGGTGGTGGAGCCATGCTTGAGATGCTTGAAGGTAAAAGTTTACCGGGCATTGAGGCCATCAGGCAATAAAGAGGTATGATAATTGTAGACTTTAGGAAGTCTATTGGATGAATAATGCGAGAATAATGAGAAAACCAATTTTGTCTTTTTTGCTGCTGCTGTGTTCTGTTGCTGTGTTCGCTCAGGAAAAAGCAACTTCTAAGGAAGGCCAAAACACGAAAGAGGAGACATCCGGCGATACTATAAAACTTCCTGAACAGGATTTTTTTATGCTTCTGGATAATGATGATGTTGAATTCGCTAACAAAGTTCCGGTACATAGGATCATAAAAGATTCGGCTGTTTTTGCCCTTTTAGACAATGCAAATGCAGCCGCTATTGATTCTTTATGGCAAAAGGAACTCTTTGAATCCAGCCTGTATTCAAATCTTTCAGATTCTCTTCTGGATCTTGAGTACAACGAAGTTGTCTATGATGAGCTGCCTACAGATACGCTTAAGGCAAGGCTGGAAAAGCTTAATGCCAAGACCCCTTTCAATATAGAATACAATCCGTTGCTGGAGAACGTGATCAAATCTTACCTGAAACGCAATAAGAAGTCGATGGAAAGATTGATGGCGCTTAGCACCTATTACTTTCCCATGTTTGAGCAAAAGCTGGACAAATACAACATTCCGCTCGAGATCAAATACCTTGCTATCGTAGAATCTGCCTTGAATCCGCGGGCAAGGTCAAGAGTGGGGGCGACAGGACTTTGGCAGTTCATGTTCGCCACAGGTAAGATGCACGGGCTTGACGTGAGTTCTTATGTTGACGAACGTATGGATCCCGTGAGATCTACTGAAGCTGCTGCGGAATATCTATCGACCCTTTACAGGGTTTTTGAAGACTGGGACCTGGTGCTGGCTTCTTATAACTCGGGCCCCGGGAATGTTTCCAAAGCCATAAGAAGGAGCGGCGGTTCTACCAATTACTGGAACCTAAGGCCCTATTTGCCGCGGGAAACAGCAGGTTATGTACCCGCTTTCCTGGCAACGCTCTATATCTTCGAATATGCCGAGGAGCATGGCTTTCAGCCGCCAAACCCAAGAACTACGTACTTCGAAACCGATACCATTCAAACGAAAAAGCTGTTAACCTTTGACCAGATCTCTGAAGTTACGGGGGTCGAGAAGGAGATGCTGGAATTTCTGAATCCAAGCTATAAGCTTGATGTCATTCCTTTTATCGAGGATGAAAAATACAGCATCAGGTTACCACGTAATAAGACCGGTTTTTTTGTAAACAACGAAGAAGCTATTTACGGCTATGCCGAGGCTGAAATGGCTAAAAAAGAAAAGACCCTGCCTCAACTGGTGCAGGCAGAAAGCAGGATACGTTACAGAGTGAGGCGCGGGGATTACCTCGGAAAGATCGCCGAACGTTATGGGGTAGGAGTAAGCCAGATCAAGAGGTGGAATAACTTAAGAAGCAATAACCTTAGAGTTGGGCAGCGGCTAACGATTTACCCTCGACGCCCCGTGACTGCTGAAGCTTCTTCTTCCCGATCAGATTCTCCAAAGTTTTACACTGTTAAACATGGGGATTCTCTATGGAGCATTTCGAAGAAATTTCCGGGAGTTACCGTGCAGCAGATAAAGAATCTTAATAACATGAACAGCAATAGCCTCAAACCGGGCATGAAACTTAAACTTTCGGAAGGTTAATTCCTTCAAAACCACCATTATGAAAAAACTTTTAGCAGTAATTATTGGAATTGTGGTCCTCACAAGCTGTGAGAACCAGGGCGGAAAAGATACAGTCATTCTTCCGGACTCTTCGGGTAATATCAACAACCTTTCGGTTATCATTCCTAATGATCTTTGGAATGGGGAAATAGGAGAGGAGATAAGAAGAGTATTGGCAGCACCTGTAGATGGGTTGCCTCAAGAGGAGCCGTTGTTTTCAATTAGCCAAATGCCGCCGGAAGCTTTTTCAGGTTTTGTGAGAAAGAACAGGACCTTCCTATTGGTGGAAAAAGGAAAAGAAGCAGGATTCAAAATTGCTGATAATCCTTATGCCAAGCCGCAAAAAGGAATCCAGATAAGCGGGCAGACAAATGAGGAGATCATCAATTTGATCGAGGAAAATTCTGAAAAGATCATTCAGGAGTTCAAGAAGACAGAAATAAAAGAAAAGCAGCGACGTATTAGCAAATCCCTGAAGGATGATGCACCGCTTGAAGAAAAAATGGGCGTTTCCATGAAGTTCCCTTCAGCATACAGGTATGCTAAGCAAGATGACGACTTCTTCTGGATAAGAAAAGATATTAAGAACGGTAGTATGGAGATCCTGGTGTATGATGTGCCTATGAGCACCATTACAAAAGACACCAATACTATTGGAAATATAATCAAGATGCGCGATTCTATAGGAAAGGCAAGGATACCCGGTCCTGTAGACGGCAGCTATATGATCACCGAAGCAGCGTATGCTCCATACCTGTTCCATTCTCAAATAGACGATAAATTCGCTTACGAGACCAAAGGTACCTGGGAAGTCACCAACGCCTTTATGGCCGGTCCTTTCCTAAACTATGCCGTGGTCGATGAGGAGAACAACAGGATAGTGGTGCTGGAAGGATTTACTTTTGCGCCTTCGGCAAGAAAAAGAGATAACATGCTTGAACTGGAAGCCATTTTAAAGTCGGCTAAGATCAAGTAAAGAAGAATTTAAAGAAAAGAAAAAACCCAACTAAAAAGTTGGGTTTTTTAATATTATACTATTTGGGGATTATAGTCGTTTGTGGTCTTCCTCCGGTTTTGTAGAGGGCTCGTCATCCCGTGAAGCGTCTTTAAATTCTTTAATCCCGCTTCCCAAGCCTCTCATCAATTCTGGAATTTTTCTTCCACCAAACAACAACAACACCACCACCACAATGAAAATTATTTGAGGTGTTCCAATAACCCAAGGTAAAATAACTGCGTTCATAACTGTAAATTTAGTGCTGCAAAGTTAACAATAAAACTTTAAATCAATGGTTTCTGTTTATAGAAAAGCAGTTTAAAATTAACTTTATCATATCTTTGTCTCAATGTCAGAAAACACAGAAAATAAGAGGAATTTCACTCAAAAGCTGCTGCACAAGTACAGGTTGGTCGTACTGAATGAAGACACTTTTGAAGAAAAAGTTTCTTTTAAACTCACCCGGCTAAACGTTTTTGTTGTGGTGACCCTGGCCGTGATCCTTTTGATCGCAGGGACCACTGTCCTTATCGCTTTTACCGGTTTACGGGAATACATACCCGGCTACTCCTCTACAGCTCTCAAGCAACGTGCCGTAGAACTGGCATATAAGACAGATTCCCTGCAAACGGTGGTTGAACTAAATAACCAGTACCTGAGCTCCGTTAAAAGGGTTCTTTCCGGAGATATAAAAACAGCGGACTTTAACAGGGATTCTTTGCTGGAAACCGATAGGCTTGATCCCGATGAGGTGGATCTTAAGCCTTCCAAACAAGACTCTCTTTTGAGGGAGGTGGTGACACAAGAGG
>JBAVJB010000088.1:0-2712 GCA_049687495.1 Salinimicrobium sp. | reverse complement strand
ACACAGGGCTTGGCAGCATTCGCGGAAAAGTCGTGAAAGAGGGTTCTAACGAACCTGTCGAAAATGCGAAAATTTCCACAAATCCTGCATCCAGTACCGTATTTACGGATGAAAACGGGGAGTTCAGCTTAAATGATGTTCCTGCTGATGATTATTCAGTAGAAGCACGAAAAGAAGGCCTTTTGACCCAATTCGAGGGTGCATCGGTCATGGCTAGTGCCACTGTCAATGTGATCTTTGAAATGCAAAAGGAAAGCTCGGGAAATAAAGCCCCCGAAACTCCAGTTGCTGTATCTCCGGAAGATAACGCGACAGGAATCGATCTTCCGGCCATCTTGTCCTGGAATTCCAATGACCCTGAAAATGACGAGCTTACCTATTCTCTGGAGATCAGGAACAATAAAGATGAAGAAATTCTGGCGGTTCAGGATATTACCGATACTACATATACTGTTGAAGGACTTTTGCCTAATACCCGATATTATTGGCAGGTAAGCGCCTCAGATGGCACCAACCCTGAAGTGCTTAGCCCGTTATACGCCTTTACAACAAAGGAAAACCTAGATCAGCGGGTATTATTTACCCGCCTTATAAAAGGTAATAATGTTATTTTTTCTTCAGATCTGGAAGGCGATGTCACCCAATTGACCTCTTCCGCCAATAACAGCTTTAGACCCAGAAAAAACAACGCCTCGAACAGAATTGCATTTCTACGGACTGTAGGAGCAGAAACCCACTTATTTACGATGAATCCTGATGGATCCAATCAAAAGCAAGTGACTTCTGCAATTCCTGTCACGGCCTTTAAAATGGCACAGGTTGATTTCGACTGGACAGATGACGGGGCCGCCCTACTATATCCCAACTATGGAAAGTTATATAAGATCAATGCATCGGGAGGTGGCTCAAAATTGATCTACCAAACCTCAAATGGCGACTTCATTTCAGAAGTAGCTGTAGGTGCAAATGAGCAAACCATTGCTTTGATCACCAATAACAGTAATGGTTATGACGCGGACCTCTTTACGATCAATTTCGAAGGTCAGGTGCAGGAACAGATTCTGAACAATGTAACCGGAGCGCTGGGAGGGCTGGATATATCTATCACAAACGACCTGCTTCTATATACCCATGACGCTTCAGGCTTTGAAAACGAATCTTATAGAAGGCTCGATTCCAGGATATTCCTCTATGATTTTTCAACAGGGGAAACGAGAGAACTTTCCTCTAATAAAGAGAGTGGCACCAATGATCTTGACCCCCGATTTTCACCAAATGAGGCAAAAGTCATTTTTGTCAATTCATCAAATGATGAAATTTCACAAAAGGATATTTACACCCTGAATATTAATAGCGACCAGGAAGGGGAGAGCAGGAACCTGCTTATTCCAAATGCTGCCATGCCAGACTGGGAATGATATATGTTTGTAATTAGGATCTGGAAACTGCTTTTAAAAGTAGCGTAAATACCTAACACTCTTTAAAAATGTCATTTTTGAGACCGCTTTTGTTATTATTGTTGATGCTTCCGCAGCTATTGCAGGCTCAGAAAAGCGAATTTTTTGAGGCTCACGGAAATGTGCTGCACTATCGCACTTTTGGAACGGGAGAACCACTGCTCATCATCAACGGCGGCCCCGGTATGAGCAGTGAAGGTTTTGCTGACCTGGCCCGGCAGTTGGCGAAAGACCGACAAACCATCATTTATGACCAGCGCGGTACCGGCCTTTCAAAAATGACAAAAATAGATGCTTCTACTATGAGTATGGAGTTTCTCGTGCAGGATCTTGAAAGTCTTCGGAAACACCTGGGGCTTGAGGAGTGGACTATCTTAGGCCATTCCTTCGGCGGTATGCTGGCTTATGCTTATGCCGCCAAACACCCCGAAAGGGTCAAAATTATGATTCAATCTTCTTCCGGCGGAATGGACCTTTCCCTGCTTTCACAGCTCAACCTTTCTGCAGCCCTAACGCCCATGGAACAGGATTCCCTGCAATTCTATAGGGAAAAGATCAGGAATGGAGAAACTTCGGAAGAAAACGTTTTAAAAAGGGCAAAATTCCTGGCTCCTGCTTATGTGTACGACAGGAAGCATATTCCCATTGTAGCTGAACGCCTTACGCAGGGCAACAGTCTTATCAACAGTCTCATTTGGGAGGATCTACAGCAAAATCACTTCGATGTAAAGTCGCAGATGTCGACATTTAAAAAACCGGTGCTTATTATCCACGGTAAAGAGGATGTTGTAGGGCTGGAAATTCCAAAGAAAGCACATCAAATATTACCCAATTCTAAACTGGTCATTCTCCCAAAAACCAGGCATTACGGCTGGCTTGACGCGAAGGAAAAATATTTCGAGGCCGTTTCTGAATTTCTTACAGAATGGGATTCTGTTAAAGCTGCAGGATTTTAACTCTTAAAATTTGCTTAAAACACTGATTCTTCGTTACTTGAAAATAAAAATTGCTCTTGGATTGATTCAGTAATCTTAAAGTTGAACATGATGAGCACCTACAAAAAACACTTCTGCCGCAAAAGAATGAAAAGAAGAGGACAAAAATGGCAGGACACTGCCCTGGTCTTATTTTTCTTTATTTTCCTGGCCTCTTTGAGTCTGGTGGTGAGTTGACCCAGGTCGATTTTTAGGAAAACAACTTTACACCCAAAGGCTTTAACTAACTTAATTTCAGCCACATAAATTCCCGTTAAATA
>JBAVJB010000087.1:0-10831 GCA_049687495.1 Salinimicrobium sp. | reverse complement strand
CCTGATCTGCGTAATTGGCGGCCGAATAGGTCTTGCTAATGCTCACACTCTGGATGACCCCTGTAGGGAACAGCTCCAGGTCGATGTTCTTCCTCTCAACATCGTCAGAAGGAATTGGAAGACCATTAAGAGTGGTGTAAAGGTATCGGTCTCCCAAACCTCTCACGAAAATGTCACCCGATGCTTCACTGCTGGTCACGCCCGAGATGCGGGTGGTTGCAGTGGCCACATCGGAAACGCCCAATTTGGCTAATTCCCGGGCACCTATGCTTTCTTTTATTTCAATGGCTTTTTTCTGATCGAGCAGCAATGCTACTTCAGAATCTTTTCTTGCAACGGTATTTATAACCACCTCGTCAAGAGAAGCAGCACTGCTTCCCAACTCGGTATTCACTTCGGTTACCTTGCCTGCTACAACTTCTACATTTGGCACCTCCAGGGTTTCGTAGCCAACAAAGCTAAAAACCACCGTGTATGCACCCGGTTCTAGATTATTGATAGTGTAAAGGCCGTCCATATCGGTTGTAGCCCCTTTTGTACTTCCTTTAATAAGGACGTTGGCAAACGGCAATGGTTCCCCGTTCATTTCCTTATCGCTAAGTCGGCCGGCTATACTACCGGTAGTTGGGGTTTGCGCCTGCAGTACGGTTGTCAACATCAGTGCTGCAAGTAATGTTAAAATTCTACTCATTTTTTTCGTTTGATTCATGCCGCAAAGAAAGACCTGCATTGTAACTGCAGTGTTAACCTGGGATTAAACAACCGTCACCAGTTTGTTAGCCTAATATTAAGCGCCGGGAGAAAAGAGATTATCGGGGAGAGGATAGGCGCGATGTCTTGTAAAGGCCTCTAAATTCAGTAGATGGAGTCTCAAAAATGACATTTTTGAAGCCTTTTCCGAAGATAGGTTTCTGCGAAATTTAATCACTCAGGATTAAACATTTGGTAATTTTAACTTTACATGAAATGGGAAAAGAATTCCTTTTTTTGTACTGCTCAATGTGCACTGGGTGATTCATACTCTTTGTTTTTGTCAACCCACAGGGTATGTAAGGTTGTCCCGGCCAGGCAACCTTTTTTATTTTCAAAAATGACAATTTTGAAGCCCTTTAAAATTGAGCAGAAACCGTATAGAAGAGTTTTTAGTTCTTTTATCCGATATTTGTGTAATAATAGATCAAAATGAGAAAGAAAGACATCTGTATATTGTTGGTAGACGATGAACCCGATATCATCGAGATCGTCCGCTACAATCTTTCTTCGGAAGGTTATCGCATCATCACTGCCGAAAATGGCAAACAAGCCTTGAAATTGGCTAAAAAGGAAAAACCGCAGTTGATCATCCTGGATGTCATGATGCCCGAAATGGACGGCATCGAGACCTGCCACCAGATGCGAAAAGAGCCTGAGCTAAAGGAGACCGTCATCACTTTTCTTACTGCAAGGGGAGAAGATTATTCTCAAATGGCAGGATTTGATGCGGGTGCAGACGATTATATTACCAAGCCTATCAAGCCAAAGATCCTTACCAGTAAGGTGAAGGCACTTTTGAGGAGGTTCAGGGATAAGCCCGGCGCATCGGGCGATGTGCTGCAGGTGGGGGATCTAGAGATCAACCGTGCAGAATATAAGATCGTGAAGAATGGAGAGGAGTCAATGCTTCCGCGGAAGGAATTTGAGCTGCTGTACCTCCTGGCTTCCCAGCCGGGCAGGGTTTTCAAGAGAGACGAGATCATGGAAAAGATCTGGGGCAATGATGTGGTCGTTGGCGGCCGCACCATTGATGTGCACATCAGGAAACTTCGGGAAAAAATTGGAGATGACAGCTTTCAAACCATTAAAGGTGTGGGCTACAAATTTGTGAGTTAATGGCAGGCAATTTCAGAAGATCATATCGCTTTGCTCTTAAGACGGCACTTTATCTTACGCTTTTCCTCAGCCTCTTCTCTGCGGGTTTTTTGATCTTCGCCGGGAGTTTTTCCCTTCAGCTGGTCCTTACATACGCCCTTTCCTGCTTTATTTTCTCTTTTCTTGTCATACAGTACAGGGTAGAATTTTTTATCTACGGAAAGATCAAAAAGATCTATGAGAATGTGAGTATTCTCAATACAAGTACATTTGATCCCGAAAAACTCCCAATGACCGATATGACTTCGCTTTCTGAAGAAGTTGAGAAATTTGCAAAAGGGAAAAAACTGGAGATCGAGGCGCTGCAACTACGGGACAGCTATCGCAAAGAATTCATGGGCAATATTTCACATGAGCTTAAAACGCCGCTTTTCACGGTGCAGGGCTATATTGAAACTTTGCTTGACGGGGCGATGAAAGACAAAAAAGTTCGCAAGAAGTATCTCAATAGGGCTGCGAAAGGCGTGGAACGTCTCATTTATATCGTCAAAGATCTCGACATGATCACAAAACTCGAGACCGGCGAACTTCGGCTGAACAGGGAGACCTTTGATATTGTGGAGTTGGTGCAGGGAGTTTTTGATCTGCTGGAAATGAAGGCAGCAAAAAAGAACATCACCCTGTTCTTTGAGACCGAATATCAGCCTATTTGGGTTGATGCCGATAAAGAACGAATTCAGCAGGTGCTTACTAACCTTGTCGTGAACTCCATAAAATACGGCAAGAACGACGGCAGTACCGAGGTGTCCATAGAAAGCCTTTCTGCCAAAAAAGTGATCGTGAGGATCGCCGATACCGGCGAGGGTGTTAAAAAAGAGCACCTTCCCCGACTTTTTGAACGTTTTTACCGCGTAGACAAAAGCGGTTCCAGGAAAGAAGGCGGCTCAGGCCTGGGGCTTTCTATTGTAAAGCATCTAATTGAAGCCCACAACGAGAAGATCTTCGTGGAATCCACTTTTGGAGTGGGCAGTGAATTTTCATTCACCCTCAAAAAGGCTAAAGAGTCCGGCAAGGCTTCCGCTAAGAGCGGGCGCCTGCAATCCTGGATATTCTTCTAACCTTTGAAGCTGAGACAGCTCAAATTCATCCTGTTTGCAAAACGGTGCAATTCCTTTTTTCTGAAGCCTGGCTGCAAGATACTCCTGTTCCGGCTGGCCGGGAGTGGGAATGAAAAATGCCTTTTTTCCAAGTTTCGCAAGGTCCATCAAGGTGGTGTAGCCCGATCGGGCAATAACGACATCGCTGCTATTGATCGCTTCTTCCAGTTCCTGCCCAAAAAGGTGATTTTTGATGCTGAGGTTTGGGTTGTCACTTTCCAATTTTACTTCGGAAAAAATTCCCCTCACAAAAAGCACTTTTTGAGAGGTATTTCTGAAGTTTTTTAGCAGCACTTGCTCTAGTAACGTCCGTTGAGGCTCGGGGCCGGAAAGCAGGATCATATAATCGAGCACCTTCGAAAAATGCCTTTTTTGGAACCTGCTTAAAACACCAATGTACTTCAGGTTGGGCAGTGAATCCTTTGGGTGACCAATAATGCCGCTGAGGTTGTCTTCTCCGGCAGCATCAGGCACCCAGCATTCGTCAAATCTTTTGATGTACTGCCGGTGGTGAAAACTGCTGAAAAAAGTGCTTCTTCCCGAGAGCACTTTCAGCTGATGCGTGATGTACACCGAGGGCACATCTTTCGAATACATTCCGAAGCGGTTGTCTGAAATAATTCCGCAGAGATCGAATTCCTTGACCAATGCTTCGGCAGCTTTTCGCTCTTTCTGAACGGTTCTTAAGATGTGCGGCATCTGTAAGAGCAGTTTCCATTTCAGATTTTTGCCCTTTTGAGCATAGCTGATATTGTATGCGGGCAGTTCAACGGCCTGCAGCCCGGGGAATTCCTTCTTCAGCAGCTGCAGCGCAGCCCCATCGGAACCTAAGACGGGTTCAAAACCGCATTTTTGAAGCTCCAGTATGATCGGGATGCAGCGGGTGGCGTGGCCCAGCCCCCAGTTTATTGGCGCGACAAGTATCCTTCTATTTCCATCTCTTCGGCGGCCTTCCACTGTGGCTTATTTTACTTATTTTTGCCAAAATATTAAATTTTCAGGTGGGAAGTAAGAATAAATTGAAGCGCTTCAGGGAAAATGAGACTTTCCCGAATGTGGTGCAGCCAACAAGAGAAGAGGTGGTGGCCGGAGATTTTCGGTATAAAGGCAAATGGAATTCCAAATTTTTCAAAAAAGATCAGCCGCTGGTGCTGGAATTGGGCTGCGGAAAAGGCGAATATTCCGTAGGCCTGGCGCAAGCCTACCCTGAAAAGAATTTCCTGGGAATCGACATAAAAGGTGCCCGGTTTTGGCGTGGAGCGAAAACGGCCCTGGAAGAAGGGCTGGATAATGTCGCATTTTTGAGAAGCCAGATAGAGCTTGTCGACCAGCTGTTTGCCGAAAATGAGGTGGACGAGATCTGGATCACGTTCCCCGATCCGCAGATCAAATACAAGCGCACCAAGCACAGGATGACCAATTCGGAATTTCTTCAGAAGTATAAAAAAGTGCTCAAAGAAGACGGATTTGTCAATCTTAAGACAGACAGTGAATTCATGCACGGTTACACACTGGGGCTGCTTCATGGTGAGGGGCACGAGATCCTTCACGCCAATCATGATGTGTACAAGAATGATTATTCGCCAAAAGAAGTGGTTGGAATTCAGACTTTTTACGAAAAACAGTATCTTGAGCAGGGAAAACCTATTACCTACATCAGGTTTAGGATTAAATAGCCGCCATTGGAGGAAACCAAAATATTCCTTATCACCTACTTCGCTGCCCTGCTTGGGGTAGTTCCCCCCGGCCTCATTAATATGAGCGTGGCTAAGACCTGTGTTAAAAGAGGGAAGAAGAACGGTATTTATGTTGCCATTGGTGCCTCTTTCGTGGTTATGATCCAGGCGCTCATCGCGATCCTGCTGGCAAAATACATTTTTGATAACCCCTTCGTCCGCAATGTGCTGCTACGTGCGGGGCTGGTGATCTTCATTATCCTGGCCGTTTACTTTTTCATCATGGGGCAACAGCATAAGCGCAAGGAGGTTGAAGTGAGCCCAACATCTGGCGTTCGCAGTATTTTGAAGGGGATGATGATAGGCGTGCTCAATGTTTTTCCTATTCCTTATTTTGTCGCGCTGGGGGCGGCGCTTAACGTCAACGGTTCCGTGCAATACCACGTGATCAACAACGCGGTTTTTGTACTTGCAGCCTCGCTGGGAACTTTTACCACGCTTTATCTTTACGCGCTGTTCTTTGCAAAAATTGAAGCTGAAGGCAATTTCTTCGCCAAATATTCCAATTACTTCATGGCCGGCCTCATGCTGGTGCTGGTGATCATTACTTTTATAAGGATATTCTACCAGTAATGAAGGCTTCGGAAGGTTTTTTTGAACGGGTCTATGAGGTGGTCAAGTTGATACCGGAAGGACGCGTGACCAGCTACGGTGCCATTGCCGAATATCTTGGAGCCTCACGTTCGGCAAGAATGGTTGGCTGGGCAATGAACAATGCTTCAAAAATGGAAGATGTTCCCGCTCACCGCGTTGTCAACAGGAACGGCCTGCTTACAGGTAAGCATCACTTCCCCGGAACCTTCGTGATGCAGCAGCTTTTAGAAGAGGAAGGCGTGCAGGTGAAGGACGATAAGGTGGTTGATTTTCAGCAGCAATTCTGGGATCCTTCAAAAGAACTGTGATTTCCTGATTTTCATCAGTTTTTCGGGCCATCAAAAATGGCTAATACTTTCGTTATCTTAGGTTTTCGGCTTATATTTGCGTTTAGAATGAATCTACATAAGCTATTCTAATCCAGAATTATAAAGCATGAAACTCGATAAAAAAGAAATTATAAAAGCTCTTGAGACCATTTCGGTTTCGGGAGAAGGAAAAAATATGGTTGAGAGTGGTGCTGTGCAGAACGTGATGACCTTTGGAGATGAGGTCGTTGTAGACCTGCTGCTCACAACCCCTGCTTTGCACATTAAAAAAAGAGCTGAAGTCGATGTGATGAAGGCCATTCATGAACATGTGCACCAAAAAGCCAAGGTAAAAGTAAATATTAAAGTACAGGCACCTGAAAAACCCGAGATCAAAGGGAAAGCCATTCCCGGCATCAAGAATGTGATCGCGGTAGCCTCGGGAAAAGGAGGAGTAGGAAAATCTACAGTGACTGCGAACCTTGCGGTTACCCTCTCAAAAATGGGTTTTAAAGTAGGTCTTTTAGATTCTGATATCTATGGGCCGTCCATGCCCATTATGTTTGATGTGCAGACAGAGCGTCCGCTTTCGGTCAACGTTGACGGAAAATCTAAAATGAAGCCGGTTGAGAATTACGGCGTAAAAATACTTTCTATTGGTTTCTTTACTCAGCCAAACCAGGCGGTGATCTGGCGTGGTCCAATGGCTGCCAAGGCGCTAAATCAAATGATCTTTGATGCGGCCTGGGGTGAGCTTGACTTCCTGTTGGTAGACCTGCCTCCCGGGACAGGTGATATCCACCTTTCTATCATGCAGTCTTTGCCATTGACAGGCGCGGTTGTTGTAAGTACTCCGCAGAACGTCGCTTTGGCCGATGCTAAGAAAGGAGTGGCGATGTTTCGCCAGGAAACCATTAATGTCCCTGTCCTCGGAATCATTGAGAACATGGCTTATTTCACGCCTGAAGAACTTCCGGAGAATAAATATTACATTTTTGGTAAGCAAGGTGCAAAAATGCTGGCCGAAGATATGGAGATCCCGTTCCTTGGAGAGATCCCACTGGTGCAGAGCATCAGGGAAGCAGGGGATATAGGTCATCCTGCCGCTTTGCAGGAGAACACCCCGCTTTCTGAAGCTTTTGAAAAGCTTACCCAGAATGTGGTGCAGGAAACTGTGAAGCGCAACAAGAGCCTTCCTCCAACCGAAGCTATTAAAATCACCACTATGGCCGGCTGTAGTGCAGTTAAATAAAAGTCATGACAAGCGAAGAAGTAAGGTCAAATGTTGAAAAGGCTCTTGAAGAAATAAGACCTTTTCTTAAAAACGACGGCGGTGACATCTCCCTTTTGGAGATCGAGGATGACCGTCTTGTAAAAGTGCAGCTAAAAGGAGCATGTGTTGGCTGTTCTGTAAACCAGATGACCCTTAAATCGGGTGTGGAAATGACAATCAAAAAATATGCTCCGCAAATTGAAAAAGTGCTGAATATAGAGAAGTAACTTTTTCAGGAATAAAAACAGGAAAGAATGATCAAAACAGATATGTTGATTATCGGTGCTGGGCCTACGGGCCTTTTTGCCGTGTTTGAAGCAGGATTACTTAAGTTGAAATGTCACCTTATCGATGCTTTGCCGCAACCCGGCGGGCAGTGTTCAGAGATCTACCCAAAGAAGCCTATTTATGATATTCCGGCTTTTCCCGAGGTACTTGCAGGGGATCTTGTAGATAACCTTATGGAGCAGATCAAGCCTTTTGAACCGGGATTCACCCTGGGCGAGAGGGCCGAGACCATTGAAAAACTGGAGGACGGCAGCTTTGTGGTGACTACCAATGAAGGAACGCAGCACAATGCACCTGTAGTGGTGATCGCCGGCGGGCTTGGTAGCTTTGAGCCAAGAAAACCGCCTATTGCCAACATTTCAAAATATGAAAACAAAGGCGTTAACTATATGGTTCGTGAACCCGAAGACTTCAGGGACAAGAAAGTAGTGATCGCGGGCGGCGGTGATTCGGCGCTTGACTGGGCTATTTTTCTTTCTGAAGTAGCTTCGGAAGTTTCGCTGGTGCACAGGAGAAATGAGTTCCGCGGAGCTCTGGATTCAGTAGAAAAAGTTTCAGAACTGGCTAAGCTCGGTAAGATCAATCTTATTACCGAAGCCGAAGTAGTTGGACTTAAAGGTGAAGAAAAACTCGAGTCGGTCGTGATTCGTCATAAAGGCGAAGCTTCCGAAGAAGAGATCAAGGAAACAGATCATTTCATTCCACTGTTCGGCCTGTCTCCAAAACTGGGACCTATTGCCAACTGGGGGCTTGAGATCGAGAAGAATGCCATAAAAGTCGACAACAGCTACGATTATCAAACTAATATTCCCGGCATTTATGCTATTGGAGATGTCAACACATATCCGGGAAAACTGAAGCTTATTCTTTGCGGGTTCCATGAGGCTGCTATTATGTGCCAAAGCGCCTATCAAAAGATCTTCCCAGATAAAAAATATGTGATGAAGTACACTACGGTAAGCGGGGTAAACGGCTTTGATGGCAGCAGGAAGGAAGCAAAAAGAGAAGTTGTAAAAAGCATTAATTAGCAAATTTAGATGTCAAACCTCACAGAGTTCCTTGACTTTTGTGAGGTTTTTTAATAGAAGCCATGTCAGATATTACAGTTACCATAGTAGATCGCGAAGGAAAGGTGCATGATGTGGATGCACCTACAGATATGAACATGAACTTGATGGAAGTGATAAGGGCGCATGAGCTCGCGCCAGAAGGCACTATCGGGATTTGCGGGGGAATGGCCATGTGTGCTTCCTGTCAGTGCTATATCGAATCGCACCTGGAGGTAATTCCCGAAAAAAGCTACGAAGAAGAGGATATGCTCGACCAGGCTTTTTTCGTGGAAGACAACAGCCGATTGAGCTGCCAGATTCCCATTAGCCAGGATCTTGACGGACTGCAGGTGACTATAGCACCTATTAACGAAGACTAGGTCTCGAAAACGACATTTTTGGCTGCTCTTTTGGAGCGTTATTTGTCAATCATCACACTTTAAACATCCTGGAAAATGCTGCTGACGGTGATCGTGTTTTACTCAAAAAGATCTGAAGAATATCTGCAGATAGATGGTGTTGTGTCTAAGAAGCCCGTGAAGCTGAAGAGTGAATGCTGTGAAAAATACAAAAAGGGCAAACGCTGTAAACGCTGCCCTTGTTTTGATCTGGATATTTAGACCTCACGGGTTCAAAACCTGTGAGGTTTTTTCATTAAAGATGGGCTGATTTTTTAAATTGTCTCCACAAAAATGAGCTCCAAAAATGACATTTTTGGAGCTCTTAAATCCTGAATTTTGAATTAGAAATCCTGAATATTGAATCCTATTGAAACGCCGGAATTCCTGTGATGTCATTCCCTGTGATGAGCAGGTGGATATCGTGAGTTCCTTCGTAGGTAATCACACTTTCCAGGTTCATCATGTGTCGCATGATGCTGTATTCGCCGGTAATTCCCATTCCGCCTAACATTTGTCTTGCTTCCCTTGCTATTTTAATAGCCATATCGACGTTATTTCTCTTGGCCATTGAAATTTGTGCCGAGGTAGCCCGGCCTTCATTCCTTAGTACTCCTAATCTCCAGGCAAGGAGCTGAGCTTTGGTGATCTCGGTGATCATTTCGGCCAGCTTCTTTTGCTGAAGCTGGAAACCGGCAATAGGTTTTCCGAATTGTTCCCTTTCTTTAGCGTACCTCAAGGCCGTGTCGTAACAGTCCATAGCTGCACCTATCGCGCCCCAGGCAATTCCGTACCTGGCTGAGTCAAGACATCCCAGCGGAGCTCCCAAACCGCTTTTTCCCGGCATCAGATTTTCCCTGGGTACTTTTACGTCGTTGAATACCAACTCTCCTGTAGCACTGGCCCGCAGGGACCATTTGTTATGGGTTTCGGGAGTGCTGAAGCCTTCCATGCCGCGCTCCACGATAAGTCCGTGAATCCTTCCTTCTTCGTTCTTGGCCCACACTACGGCTATGTCTGCAAAAGGGGCATTTGAGATCCACATTTTTGCTCCGTTGAGCAGGTAATGGTCGCCTTTATCTTTGAAATGAGTGGTCATGCCGCCGGGGTTGGAACCATGGTCGGGTTCGGTAAGGCCAAAGCAGCCCATCATTTCCCCGGTTGCCAACTTCGGAAGATATTTTTTCTTTTGTTCTTCGGTTCCGTATTTAAAGATGGGATACATCACAAGAGAAGACTGAACTGAAGCAGTGGAGCGTACCCCGCTGTCCCCGCGCTCTATCTCCTGCATGATGAGCCCGTAAGAGATCTGGTCCAGGCCTGCTCCCCCATATTCTTCTGGGATGTACGGACCAAAAGCACCAATTTCGGCTAAACCATTAATAAGTTGTTTGGGAAATTCAGCTTTTTGAGCCGCTTCCTCTATAATAGGAGAGACCTCGCGCTTCACCCAATCTCGGGAGGCATCGCGAACCATTTTATGTTCATCACTTAGAAGGTCGTCAAGATTGTAATAATCAGGCGCCTGGAATTGATCTGCTTTCATTGTTATTTTGTTTGTTGTTTGTCTTGGAAAGTAAATTTAAGCAAACAGGAGTTAGGGACAAGCGGGAAAAGGCTAAGATAAAGGACAATTCTGCTGACTTTTTTAGAAATCCTGCCTTTGATTTAAGATCCTTAGAATGAAAACAGTTTTCTCTTCGACTATGTAATGTATGGAATAATTGAAGTCATTAAAAAGGATAATTCTTATCTCCCGATACTTTTTCTGAAAAGATAAAGGTGTCTTCTCCAGGAATTCGAGTTGCTTCAAAAAGTCTGTCCAGAAAACTTTTTCAAGATCTTTTGTGCGAAAATAGCAGTCTGCTATACCCAGTTCAACTTCGGCTTCTCTAGAGATAACGACTCTATAAGCCATACTGTTTTTTGATTTCTGAAATTGGAGTAAAATCGACATCTCCTTTAGAAACTCTTTCAAGCATTTCGTCCATCATTTTTTGGTATTCTGAAGAAGGAGCGGCTAATTTCTGAGCTTCAGTCTGAAGTGTGGATTCGAGGAGGTTTTTCAAGGACCTGTTCTGACTTTTTGCCTCTTTATTGAGAATCTCCAGGGTCTCCTTATCCAGATCGATCAGTTTCCTTATCTTTTCCATTGCTGTATACTTTGTATATACAAGATA
>JBAVJB010000086.1:0-8140 GCA_049687495.1 Salinimicrobium sp. | reverse complement strand
CTTCCGCATCGATAAACCCGAAGCCCTGGTATTGCCCCTCTTTTACCAGGACAAAAGCCTCTTCTTCAAAATGCCTCCCCTTTTCCCTGATCACGAAGGTGGAAGATTCTTCAGTCAGCGAAGCAATAGCAACTTCCACTTTGTCATTATATGTGCTTATCGTTTCCTCGCCCTTACAGATGCCCTCGCAGCTCACGATGGAATAGTGGGAACACTGCTCCACATTAGTTTGGAGGCTACAGTATTTGGGACAGAGTTTAAATTCCCGACATAAATACTCCAGCTTTTCCTGCGCCAGCGCCCGACTGTAAAAGGTGCCGATAGATTCCCTTTTTTTGATGGTCTTCTCGAGGGCCAGCTGCAGGATCCCCCGCTGATTCGTATAGCTCACGATCTGGTACACCGGTCCCGGTCGTTTCTGTGCGCGATTGAAACGGGGATAATATTTCCTGATGCATTCGGCTTCAAGCAGGAGGGCGATGAGTTCGTTTCCGGTGGTTTCATGATCTATGTTGTAGGTCTCCTGCCCCAAATGATATTCCTTACTCATTCGGTCATAGAAATGAGATACCACCCGCTTCTTAATATTGATTGCTTTGCCCGCATAGATGACCTTGTGTTGCCGATCCTTGAACAGGTAGATTCCGGGTGACTCCGGCAAATCATGGATCTGATCGGCTTCAATATGCGGTGGCAAAGTGGCCTGCCGGGACCGGGCGTGCAGAAAAGAGTTGATCTGCTTGAAATCCTCATCCAAAGAGAGCAGCCGTTGAAACAGGATCACCGTCGCATCTGTATCCCCTTCGGCACGGTGACGGTTAGAAATTGGAATATTGATAGAATCACATAACCTGCCGAGGCTGTAGGAAAACAGGCCGGGAATCAGTTTTCGCGAGAGCCTCACGGTACAAAGTTTCTTACGGGTATATTCATAGCCCAGTTCCCGAAATTCATTCCGCAGCACATTGTAATCAAAATTCACATTATGGGCGACAAAAATGGCGTCGCGGGTGAATTCTTCGATCTTCCCCGCGACCTCATGGAATTTAGGCGCATCTTCTACCATGCTATTGTCGATACCTGTAAGGCCGGTGATCTGTCGCGGAATTTCCTTTTCAGGATTGATAAGGCTGGTGAATTTGTCGATGACTTCAGGGCCTCGAAGAAGGACAATGCAGATCTCGGTAAGGCGGTTTCCATTGATCCCTCCCCCGGTGGTTTCCACATCAATAACGGCAAATAACTGGTCTTTCATAGGAGGGGTTTCAGAAAGGGTAAAAATAGAAAGAATTTTTGATTTGTAGGAAATAATCCAATGAAATGGACAATATCCTATTTAATTTCCGATTTTCACAATATAGATGCTATGAAAAGGCAGCCCCCGAGAATTCAAATTAAGGATGGTATTATCCTTGAGGTTCTATAGTATCATTTTTTTTACAAAATCAGAGATTTAATTAAATCAAAATACCATGAAACCGATATTAGATTTTTTTCTTCATCTGGATAGTCATCTCTTCACTATGATACTGCAGTACGGGGTTTGGATCTATGGTATTTTATTTGCCTTTATCTTCATTGAAACCGGCCTGGTGGTATTGCCTTTTTTGCCCGGGGATTCCTTATTATTTGCTGCCGGAACTTTTTGTGCCGGCGTACAAAATGAGACCGGACAGACCGCCGAACTGAATATGTGGGTAATTTTGCTTAGCCTGTCTGCCGCTGCAGTTATAGGTGACAGTTTAAATTATTATCTCGGCAAAAAAGTTGGCCTGAAAGTTCTTGCCTGGAATGTTTTTGGTAAATCCCTGGTAAGCCAAAAACATATAGATAAAACCAGAGAGTTTTACGATAAACATGGACCAAAAACAATTATTATCGCAAGGTTCGTCCCTATCGTCAGAACCTTTGCCCCATTCGTGGCAGGTATTGGGGATATGCATTATGGAAAATTCATCAGGTATAATATAATTGGGGGGATCTCCTGGGTTATCTTACTTGTTTTGGTCGGTTACTTTTTCGGTAATCTGCCTTTTGTAAAAAACAATTTTGAACTGGTAATTCTAGGAATAGTAGTTCTATCGCTCCTGCCCATGCTCCTCGAATTTCTTCGGAATAAAATCAGAACCAATCAGTGAAAAGAAATTATATCCGAGACGGAAGATCTTTTTAAACAATTCACTGATTGAACACTGAACACTGAACACTGAGCACTAAATACTCTCCCTTATCTCATACATTATAGGCAAGGAATATTGTACAGAGACGGGCTTATCTCTTTGCCTGCCGGGGATCATTTTCGGCAATAATTTCACTACCCTTTCGGCCTCCTGCTCAAGTCTTTTATTTGGCCCTCTACTCCTAATGTCCACTACATCTCCCCTTTCATTGATCTTAAAGACCACATAAATTCGGTTCACCCCTGTAAGACCGAGCTCTTCACTGATCCTGGTATTGAACTTGTCTTTGACAAAAGCATCGATCTTCTGCGACATACATTTCTTTTGGGCTGATTTGTTTTTCAGATTTTCGCAACCGGGAAAAACAGGAATTTGTTCCACTACCGTAAATGGCACTTCCTCGATCTCTTCCTCTTCTTCTTTGTAGTTGATATCTGCCACCTCCACGATCTCAGGCATTTTCTCTTCCTGGCTGGTTTCGGTAGATTGGATGATAGTTTCCTCAACCTCCTCGACGTCTTCAATGACCTCGATGACTTCGGGTGCGGGAGGCGGGGGTGGCGGAGGCGGCGGTGGAGTTTTCATCTGAGTGATGGGAATGTCCTCCTGCTCTACCTGTGAAACCTGCACTTTAAATAAGTCGGTCTCTTCTTTAATGTCCGACTTCCATTCCAGGCCAATGTAGGTGATACCGAGCATTAGAATGAGTCCTATCTGGAAAAAGAGAAGGCTCGACCTGTCCAGATCTGCTTTGGGATTCTTCTTGACTTTCATAACCGGAATATTTAGTGAGGATAGCTCCTCTTTAAAAGTCACTGTAAAAGCTCTTTTCTTCCGGAATCATAAGAACAGCTGCGTTTGAAAAGAGGTGTCAATTCTTGAATCAACAGCTTAAAGGTAAGATACAACAGGCGGTTAAAGAATGACATCTGTCATCTAAACTGCCTCCATCAACTGCTCCGCGAGGTCCTGCTTTGCGAGGTCTCCCGACCTCGCGCTACTTCAACCTGATTTCAGTCTGAACTAATTCAAGATTCAACGTCAGGAGACGTTCGGCATAATTCGAACAACAATAAAAAGAAACCCTCAAAGTCAGGAAACTTTGAGCTGCAAAACAATTTGCATAAGTCCAAAGACATCAACGAAAAAAACCTCTCAAAAATGACATTTTTAAGAGGTGCTCCTTATAAATTTTAATTAGAAAAATCTACTTCAAAAACTTCACCGCCGTTTCCAGTCCGGGATCTTTGTTTTCCAGAAAATCTTTTAACGTTTTTGACACTTTTATATCCGGCTGTATTCCTACACCTACAAATTCTTTTCCATCGGGATAGGTGTCTTTTTTAGTACAGATGCGCGCATAACCTCCGCCGGGCAGGTCAAACATCATAGGTTGGCCGGTACTGCCAAAACTGGGTTCGCCAATAATCGTCATGTGCGGCTGATTATCGGCATAGATCAGGAAATCCTCAGCTGCAGAAGCGGTGTTATGCCCGATCAACAATACCGTGGGCACCACGACCCTTTTGTTGTCCAGGCTAAGGCTGTCGGCCTTGTAAGGCATGTCATAGTAAACATTATCGTGGAAGGCCAGGTACATTTCTTTTGCCTCTGGATTGTTTAAAGTGTCTTCTGCAACAACCCATTTCCCCCAGGCTTTATGCGTCGATATATTCATCCTGGTCTGCGCCTTTGAGCCGTAAAGAACAGTATCATTGGTGAGATACTGGAAGATATTCTTTCCAATTGTAGTACTGCCGCCCCCATTGTACCTGAGGTCGATGATCAGTTTTTTGGCTTTGTAGAGTTCGGGTAATTGCTCCACGAACAGGCTGTCGATCTTTGGATCGGAAAAGGAATTTAACGAGACATACGCGATGCCGCCCTTAAGCCATTTGAATTCTAAAAGTTCCCGCTGCTCCATCGGCGGGTACAATTCCTTTTCTGTAGATCTTTCCGCAGTAAGCGTCAATTGTTTTGTTTTTCCATTCGGCAATTGCAACTCCAGGTCAAATTTGCTGCCGTAAAGTGCCCCCAGCAATCTTCTTATCCCCCAGTCTTCCAGCACATAAGTGGTGGAAGAAGAAATATACGGCGTCACATTTTCCTCGATATACTCTTTGGTGCTAAGGCCGTTCACTTTTGTGATCTCAGTCCCGATAGGGATTTCTTCCTTTTTACTCACATTGATCCCGGTGATCACTGCCTTGCCGTCGATATTCGAAAGCTGCATCCTGTAGTCTCCAAAATCTGTGTGGTTGATGTTTTCCTCAATTTCCTTTGGAAAATACACATTGGTATGCCCGTCTTTCAAATAAGCACAAAACTTCTCCATCACCCGGTAATACTCATAGTCACTCTTCGTGTCCTGCACCTGGGCTATGGTTTTTTTATACAGCTCCTCCCATTCTTCCTTGTCTACCTTATCGTAGTAGATGAAATTATAGTTCACTTCCTGCCAGAATTTTGAAAGGCCATAGATCTTTTCGGTTGCAGAGAGGCCGGCAGACATTTGGCTTTTGGCCGAAACCGAAGCCAGCAACAAGAGCAAAAGGATAAGCTTTTTCATTTTTTGGTTTTTGTTACAGACGCGGGTTTTCAGATTTTGTTACACTTCGGAAAAAATTAGCACAAAAAAACACCTCTTTTTCAAGAGGTGTCTAAAATGTCATTTTTGAATACCTATTGGGGAACTAAGCTGTTTCAGCCTCTTCTTTAACTTCTTCTTCAGAAGCATTATCCCTTACCCCATATTTCTCTAGCTGCTCTTCCTCTCCTGTAAAATATGGAAAAACATCAAGAATAGGAGACTCGGTTATTGCAGGAATAGAATAATCTCCCATGGTTTCTGCCATGGCTTTTTCTGTGTTCTCAAAGGCCTCTTTGACATCATTAGCCTGCACCAGCAGGTACATGTTGGTTTTTCTTTCCTTACCGCTCTCTTCGTCAAGGGCCACCAGGGAAACTTTGGACTTGAACCAGCGATCTGAATTTTCAAAAGGGTGTACTTCAGAAAAATTCGCCACTTTGATGTTCATGATCCTAAAATCCTCCTCTGTATAAGCCTTCATCTCCTCGGTGATCCTGGCTTCCGCTTCCGTATAGGAAACCGCGTCCAGCAGGTAAGTATCTGTAGTCACCTTTTGCTCTCCTGTTTCGTGTGTTTTTCTGTATTTCACCTTACACTCATACCAAATTACGCTCATATCATTTTTTTTAGGGAGCCAAATATAAAATTTACAGCAGGGCCTGTAAATTTTCTTCGGAAAGAGATATTCACAAATTTACTTTTCTACTGTTCAGGACTATTTATACAGAAAATCAATTCTTAAGAATTTCTTTAAATTTTATTTATAAGTTTATAGATCAACAAAAAAATATGCTGAAAAACTTTCTTTTTTTGACAACCTTCTGCTTATTCTTCCTGCAGCTACAGGCTCAGCAGATCTCCGGAAGAATTACTGAAAAAAAATCACGCGAACCCCTGGCCGGGGCCAACGTTAGCCTTTTTTCTGAACCCGATTCTTTGTTTGTTAGGGGAGCGGTTAGTGATCCTGAAGGAAAATTTGAATTTCAGGAAATAGCTTCGGGCGAATACTCCCTCCAGGTAAGCTTTATTGGTTTCAACAGTTTTACCTCCAAAAGCTTTTTTCTCGAGACAAGTAAAACTTTCGGCAATATTTCTCTTACCGCTTCTCCAATTCTAATGGACGAAGTGAGCATCCAAAGCGATGTGATCAATAAAATTGATAAAAAGGTTTATCCTGTACAGCAAGATCTACTTTCAGAAACCGGTACGGCCACGAATATCCTTCAGAATATTCCTGCTGTAACCGTAGACATCAATGGCGGTATCTCCCTTCGCAATGCAGGGGTGGCCATTTTTCTTAATGGGAGACCTTCGGCTATACTGCAGCGCAATCCCGCTGCATTTCTTGAGCAGCTGCCGGCCAAAATGATAGAAAAAATTGAAGTGATCACCAATCCTTCCGCAAAATATAAACCCGACGGCGTGGGTGGCATCATCAATATTGTGCTTAAGAAAGAGGCCAAAAGAGGCATTAATGGCCAGGTTTCAGGAAATGCAGGCTTTCAAAACCGGTATAGCGGCGGCCTCAATCTCAACTACGGAACCGAAGAACTCAACTTCTTTGGAAATTATGGGTTAAGACATAGTAATCCCACGAGCCTGTTTAGCGACCAAAGAACCTTTACCACGGGTGAAAATTCCAGGTACTTTGAAGATGGGAGAAGCAGCTCAAACAATTTGTCGCATACTGTTTATGCAGGTACTTCCTGGGAAGTGAATGACCATAATGCATTGGAAATCTCGGGAAATTATTTTGTCGCAAACTCAGATCATGCAGGAAGATCTGCTATTGAGACATTTAATTCAGCAGGAACCCTGAATTCAGATTTTAGCAGTATTTCCACAAATGACGAACATGAAGAAGAAGCCGAATTTCAGTTTGCCATGGAACATGTTTTTAAGAATAATGAGGATCATACGCTGGAGTTTGAAGCTGTTTATGCTTTTTTTGATGAAAAGGAAGATCAACAGTTCATGCAATTATTTTCCTTTCCCGATATGGGCAGGATCACCAACGATAATCTCGTTCAAAAAAGCGGAAATGAAGAGGAAATAAGCCTGGACTATGTACTTCCCATTTCCGAAGATATAGAGCTGGAAGCCGGTTATGCGGGGGAGTTTTCATATCAGGACATCCGCTATACCAGAGATGAACAAAGAACCAGGTTTTTATTTAATCGCGATCTTCATGCGCTCTACGTTCAATACTCACAGCCTGTGGGAGACCTGGGGTTTAAGCTTGGCCTTCGGGCAGAAGAAAGCTATACTAAGGCCGAAGTCAAACAACCCATTGACTCACTGGTCAAAAATGACAAATTCAGGCTGTTTCCTACCCTGCACATGCAATATGAACTCGATGAAAATAGCCTCCTGGCCTTAAGTTATTCCCGAAGGATCAACAGGCCCGATGCAGATATGCTGAATCCTAATCCTGAATTTACCGATCCCCGCAATGCCGAAGCCGGAAATGCCAACCTGCTACCCGAACAGGTACACTCTGTAGAATTAGGCTACCAATCGGGAACCGAAGGTTACTCGTTTACCGGCTCTCTCTATTACAGATATCTTTATGATGCGTTCACCGCTGTACAGCGCAATGCTGGCGACAGCCTCATCATCGGAACTGTTGAAAATCTTAATTCCCGGCAGTCTGCCGGCTTTGAGATACAATTTTCTAAAGAAATAAGCTCCAACTGGGATGCAGACATTTCGGGAGATGTTTATTACACCAGGCTGGATGCCGGGAATTTAGGTTACACCACTCGAGATCATGGGATTTCTGGAAACTTAAAAGCGCATTCCTTTTCAAAAATAAGTGATCATCTGGCGTTGCAGCTCGATGCTTTTTATTACTTCCCCAGTCTTTATCCGCAAGGGCGCAGAGACGGATTTTTTTACATGAACGGCGGAATTAAAGAAAATCTTTTAAACGATAAATTGAGCATAACTTTAACTGCAACAGACATTTTTCACACCTATAAAATTCAAAGAAGCACCTATGCCGAAGAGTTTACACAGAAAAGCGCATATCAAAGACTTCAACCTGTGATATTGCTTGGTATCGCGTGGAGATTCAATCAATTTCAGGACGCTGATGAAATAAAATTTGAAGACCAGGGGCTGTAGCATGGAAGCACCAAATTTTAAGCGATAAATCATTGTTGTCCGGGGAAAGAGCCAAGACCAATTTGCTGCAAGAACCAAGAATATTCAATTGATTTTGAACTAACTGATATACATTCCCCAATTAACCATTCTCCAATTAACCAATCACCAATCAACCAATCACCAATCACCAATCACCAGTCACCAGTCACTAATCACTCTCTCATAGTTTTGTTAAAAGTTTTTCCGGTTTGGCCGACAGTGC
>JBAVJB010000085.1:0-4662 GCA_049687495.1 Salinimicrobium sp. | reverse complement strand
AGCCGCCGTTAGCTTGTTACAGAATGCAGGAGTAAAATTTGCAACTCCGATTCAGGTTAAGAATGAAGCAGAGCTAAACAATATACTAAAGTCTTTTAATTACCCGGTAGTTCTTAAAGTGGATGGGCCTTTGCATAAATCAGATGTCGGCGGGGTTATTTTGAATATATCCAATGATACCGATTTACTAGACAGCTTTCATAAGTTGATGCAGATCGAAGGAGCTACTTCAGTTATGATCCAGCCAATGATCAAAGGAAGGGAGCTGTTCATCGGGGCAAAAAAGGAAACTAACTATCCTCATGTCATTTTATGCGGAATGGGAGGTATTTTTGTAGAAGTACTGAAAGATATAAGTGCTTCGATGATCCCTGTTTCAAATGAAGATGCATTAAAAATGATCAATGATCTGAAAGCGTATCGAATCTTAAAAGGCGTCAGAGGTCAAAGTGGGATAAACATCGAATTGTTTGCTGAAACTATTGTTAAAATTTCAAACTTGTTGAGGATGGTTCCGGAGATCGCGGAAATAGACCTCAATCCTCTTATGGCTACTGAAAATGACCTTACAGCTGTGGATGTAAGAATTCGTATAGAAAGAACAGATAAAAAGTTACAACCTAATAATATAAACGAGCTTGCCTAAGCTGAGGTCTCAAAAATGATAAAAAGTGCTTCTATTTTGGAAGCCTTTTAATTGGGCTAAAGCCCTGGGAAGAGGTGAGTTTTTAAGCCTCCACCTGAAGGTGGAGGTAATTCAAAAATCCTCTTTTGGAATAGATTTTCAGACCGAAGTCCTTTCGAGAAAGGGCTTTATTCTCTATAGAGGTAATTCGAAACCTATTGAATTGCCTCCGGACTTATCCGGAGGATTAAAGGATTCAATTTTTAAATGGGCTTTAGCCCAACATCTCTCAAAAATGGCATTTTTGATTATACTATGAAAATTATAGCGCCTACAGCCGGAAGTGATATCAAGAAATGAATTGCCTTCGGATTTATCCGGAGGACATAATGTTTCTTTTTCAAAAAGGCTTTAGCCCAAAACCTTCAAAAAAGGAAGATTTTGATTCTTTTTTAAGAGCAGCAATTTTGCGGCCTGAAGGGGAGGTAATTCAAATTTTTCAAGCGTTATCTAAATATGAATTGCCTCCTGATTTATCCGGAGGATTAGAATTTCTACCCTCAAGGGCTTTAGCCCAATCCTTCTATTTGTCTAAAAGTATCCACCTGTTTCCGGCACTCTGGATCAGATATTTCTGCCCCGGATTAATTCCGGTCACTGTGGAATTGGTAGTAATATCAAAAAGGTCGTTCCCGTTCAGGAAATCGAAGGGCTTATAAGCATTTCCGGGCCAGTTGATAAGATAGATGATCCTGTTCTTGTTTATCGCCGCATCAGGAATCACCACACTGCTAACCTGGTTATTGATCCGAAGGGTGTAAGCGTCATCCGGTATAGTAAAAGCTCCTGTTGAAGAGGTAGTGGAGGAGTAGGTTCCAAAATTTGGATACTTCCACGACACAATTCCTGTAGCATCAGTCACTAAAACCTGGTCCTGCAGCCCGCGCACATCCGGCAGGATATAATCATTACCTGTTGTTCCAATTCCTACTCTCCCGGCAAAATAGCCTGCAAATACTTTTTTTGGATCAGTGCCAAAAGCGGTACTATAAATGCCATAAACGGTACCGGTTCCCTGGGTGGTGCCTATTTCATTATAAATTCCGTAGTGACTTTTTGTAGAGCCAAATGTTTTCCCCACATCATTCCATATCCCATAGATCTCTTCATTCGTATTCTGATTCACCTCGTTGAAGATCCCATAGTGAATTCCGATTCCGTTTGCACTGACGGAATTTTTAATGCCGTACTTCTTATCAGATGTTGCAGTATTGTTACTGCTCAGGATTCCATAGGTAACGTTCTTCGTGGTGGAGCTGGCATTTTCCACTTCAAGAGGCGTGCGGTTGGTAACATCTTCCAGGGCGTCTATCATCACCTTCAGCTTTACATTCTGCGAAGTGCCTCCGATGGTAACATTTCCTTTCCTGTAAACCGCCTCATCTGGGCTGGCGGCAGGAGCCGTAGTACCTATTTTATAAAAGTCAGAAGTGCTTTTTCCCGCAAGGCCTTCCCAGGTTGAGGTCGTGCCGTTCCAATAGTAAAACCCCACCGGATAACCTGTTTGTGCCTGACTTAGAAAAACCATCATCCCATTCTGTGCAGCTGTGGGTGCCGTAGCTGGAAAAGTGGTGATGCGCGGAATAAGAATACCGTCGGTTGCAGCCGGTGCCGAAGGGTTTTCAATAGCAATGTCAAGTTGTGCTTTAGGATCTGTGGTGTTAATGCCTACTTGTGCAGCAGCAGAAAAAAAACACATAAAAGTGGCCGCCCCAAAAATGAAGTTTTTGTCCAAAATTCAGAAGTTTTAGAGGGGAGGCTGGTTAGTAACAGTGTAGGGATCAGGTAAATATAAATATTATTCCCAATAATTATTAAAAAACCTGAGCATTTTCTGTTAACTCGCTTCTTTTACCCTTTCCTGCAGCATCTTGATCTCATCCCGAAGCTTGGCTGCCGCCATAAAGTCCAGCTCTTTTGCCGCCGCTTCCATGGCTTTTCTTTTCTCCCTGATCCTTTTTTCCAGCTGAGGTTTGCTGAAGAACTCGGTTTCTGCTTCCGCGGCTTTAAGATCGGGCGCAGTTTCATACTGGTAAGGCTCCGGTTTTTTCTTGACAAGCAGGTTCTCGAACGACTTTTTCAGGGCCGTAGGCGTAATGTTGTTGTCCTCGTTGTATTTCAGCTGTTTTTGACGTCTATACTCGGTCTCATCTATGGTCTTCTGCATGCTGTCAGTGATCTTATCGGCATACATTATGGCTTTTCCTTCGAGGTGGCGGGCAGCACGGCCAATGGTCTGCGTAAGCGAACGGTTACTTCTCAAGAAACCTTCTTTGTCAGCATCCAGAATGGCAACAAGGGAAACTTCGGGTAGATCCAGACCTTCCCGTAAAAGGTTCACCCCAACGAGCACGTCAAAAATCCCTTTTCGAAGGTCCTGCATGATCTCCACTCTTTCTAATGTATCCACATCACTATGAATGTAACGGCAGCGTACATCAATACGGGTAAGGTACTTCGTAAGTTCCTCGGCCATTCTTTTGGTCAGAGTAGTTACCAGGACCCGTTGATCTTTTTCTATCCTTATCTGTATCTCCTCAACGAGATCGTCGATCTGGTTGAGGCTTGGGCGTACTTCAATAATCGGGTCAAGCAGTCCGGTGGGCCGAATTACCTGCTCGATGTAGAGCCCTTCTGTCTTCTGAAGTTCATAATCTGCCGGCGTCGCACTCACGTAGATCACCTGATTTTGCAGGATCTCAAATTCCTCAAATTTGAGTGGACGGTTATCCATAGCCGCCGGAAGCCTGAAACCGTAATCAACAAGGGTTTCCTTTCGGGAACGGTCACCTCCATACATGGCGTGCACCTGCGGAATGGTCACGTGGCTCTCGTCAACTACCATGAGGAAGTCATCGGGGAAATAATCCAGAAGGCAGAAAGGGCGGGTGCCCGGCTGTCTGCCGTCGAGATAGCGGGAATAGTTTTCAATTCCCGAACAGTACCCCAATTCCCTGATCATTTCCAGGTCAAAATTCGTTCTTTCATCGAGGCGCTTTGCTTCCAAGTGCTTCCCGATCTCCTGAAAATACCCCACCTGCTTCACCAGGTCATCCTGAATGTCGTGGATGGCGTTTTGCAGCACATCGGGAGAGGTAACAAACATGTTCGCGGGATAGATGTTCAGCCGGTCATATTTCTCAAGGACCGCATTGGTAGCAGGATCAAAAGCCTCGATCTCTTCTATCTCATCTCCAAAAAAGTGAATTCTGAAGGCATTATCCGCATAGCTGGGATAAATGTCAACCGTATCTCCTTTGATACGGAAGTTTCCGTGGTTAAATTCAGCTTCGGTCCTTGAATAAAGGCTTTGCACCAGCTTGTGCAGCAGTTGCGTGCGGGAAATGACCATGTCCCTTTCGATTGAGATCACATTCTTCTTGAATTCTACCGGGTTTCCAATACCGTACAAACAGGAAACCGAAGCCACCACAATCACATCCCTTCTTCCGGAGAGTAGGGAAGAAGTGGTGCTCAAACGCAATTTTTCGATCTCTTCGTTAATAGAGAGATCTTTTTCAATATAAGTTCCCGAAGTAGGAATAAAAGCCTCCGGCTGGTAGTAGTCATAGTAACTCACAAAATATTCCACCGCATTATCGGGGAAGAATTGCTTGAACTCCTGGTAGAGCTGTGCCGCCAGGGTTTTATTATGGGCAAGTACGAGGGTAGGACGCTGTACTTCCTCAATAACATTGGCAACGGTAAAGGTCTTTCCCGATCCTGTCACTCCCAGCAAGGTCTGGTATTTTTCGTCGCTCTCGATCCCGTGCACCAGCTGTTTGATAGCCTGGGGCTGGTCTCCGGTGGGTTTATATTCTGATTGTACTTTAAATTTCATTCAGCTGAATTTCTTTTTCTTAGCCGCACGAAATTAAGCAATTATCAGGCCTAAATCAATTTTATCGCTTTAAGCTGAAATGTCCGTTGAATTCCTGCCCGTTTTGCAGCTTTACCCGGAACCAGTAATCATCAGC
>JBAVJB010000084.1:0-14889 GCA_049687495.1 Salinimicrobium sp. | reverse complement strand
AAACTCTGAGAGCTCCTGTTCCTTCCAAAGTACATAACTTTTTTTGTTGAATACCCAATATGAGACTTAGGGAATAAAAAAAGCCTCTCACATCGTGAAAGGCTGATTTTACTAGTGGTCCCACCTGGGCTCGAACCAGGGACCACCTGATTATGAGTCAGGTGCTCTAACCAACTGAGCTATAGGACCGTCTGGTGCTCTAACCCCCCGAAGGCTCGGGAGAGCTATAGGACCGGCTCAATTAACTTGAGAGGGCGCAAATTTATACAATATTCCTTTACTCAGCAAGCAAATAAATATACAATCATCAACCCTTTGATATTATGCTATCTCCTGGCACAGCTCTACCAGCACTCCATTGGAAGATTTAGGGTGAAGAAAAGCAACCAGCTTATTGTCGGCTCCTTTCTTTGGCTCCTTGTTAAGCAGCTGAAAACCTTCTTTCTCCAACCGGGTCATTTCGGCACGAATATCTTCTACATTAAAAGCCACGTGGTGTATACCTTCGCCTTTTTTCTCCAGGAATTTCGCGATGGGGCTGTTCTCATGTGTCGCTCCCAGCAGCTCGATCTTGTTCTCCCCTACTTTGAAAAAAGCGGTTTCCACCCCTTCGCTTTCCACGGTTTCGGTTTTGTAGCATTTGGTATTCAGTAGCGCTTCATAGGTTTTTTGTGCCTGTTGCAGGTCTTTTACGGCAATTCCGAGGTGTTCTATTTTGTTCATGGGTGTTAGTTAATGGTTAATGGGAAGTAGTTAATGGAAAATAGATTGGTGATTCGTGATTGGTGATTAGTCAACTGTAAATTATCATTAAAGCCTTTGGCTCTTGGCTGTTGGCCATTAGCTATTTCCCTAAAGCGAATGGCTAAAGGCTAAAGGCCAAGAGCTTTCTACACACGAATTTAAGAATTATCATTTTTAAAAATGCTATTTTTGCGTTATGGAAGAAACAAACAGACAGAAAAAGATAGGTGGAGTTTTACAGGAGGATCTTGCAGCTGTCCTTCAGGCTCATTTGAGGGATGCGGGAAAGACAGGAATTTTGATCTCTGTTTCTAAGGTAAAGGTCACTACAGATCTTTCACAGGCCAAGGCTTACCTAAGCATTTTCCCGACCAAAGATTCAAAGGAACTGCTCAAGGAGCTCAACATCCTTAAACCGCAGATCAAACACGAACTGGCGCAGCGTACAAAGCATCAGCTAAGAAGGATGCCAAACCTGGAATTCTTTATCGATGACTCGCTGGATTATATCGAGAATATCGACAAATCTTTAAAGGGAGAAGAGAATCCTATAGACCAGCCCGACCTGCTTTCCAGGAGGAAAAAATCTTAACAGCCTTTGAATTTCCCCTTTTACATAGCCAGGCGGTACTTGTTTTCCAAAAGCAGCAGTAACGCCATCAATATCATTACCATTATTGCGGCTTTAGGGGTTTTTGCGGGAGCTTTCTCGCTGTTTATCGTGCTCTCGGGCTTTACCGGGCTGCGCGACTTCAGCTTATCCTTTTCAAACGAATATGATCCCGATCTTAAGGTATTTCCCGAAAAAGGCAAGGTCATCAGCCTTTCTTCGGAAGAACGCCGGAAAATAGATCAAATAGAGGGCCTGCAGAATTATTCCGCGGTCATTGAAGAACGGGTTTTCCTCGATTTTAAGGACAAGAACAAAACGGCTTACATTAAAGGCGTAGATGAAAATTTCCTGAAGGTGAACAAAATGGACAGCGCGGTCGTCTTTGGCGCCTGGTTCGCCCCCCGCGAGGCGCAGGTGGTCATTGGCAACAATATTTCAAGGGAGCTGTCGCTGGGAGTTTTTGATTATTCTGAACTGCTTGAGATCCTGGTGCCTCGTCCCGGAACAGGACAAATACTTGATCCTACCGACGCTTTTAATTCTGAAGAGGCTATAGTTTCTGGCATCTACAGCATCAATGAGGAGCTGGATGACAAGTTTGTTTACGCGCCTATAGATTACGCGCGCTACCTGCTGGAAATGGGTCCTGATGAAGTCTCTGCTATTGAGCTTAGGCTAAAGCCGAACGCAGACCCTGAAAAGGTTTCTGAAGCACTAAAATTGGTGCTGGAACAGCCGGTAGAGATCAGGAACCGGGCGCAGCTTAACGAGGCGCTTTATAAAATGCTAAATACCGAAAATCTCGCGGTATACCTCATCTTTACCCTGGTGCTCATCATCGCGCTTTTTAACGTGGTAGGCTCGATCATCATGGTGATCCTGGACAAAAGGGAGAATATCAAGACGCTGCACAGCCTGGGCGCAACCCCAAAGCAAATCAGGAATATCTTTTTTGCGCAGGGGGTTTTTATGAGCATTCTCGGCGGAATCATTGGCCTTGGAACGGCAATAGTCGTGGTGTACCTGCAGCTGGAATACAACCTGGTCATGATCACTCCTACCCTGCCCTACCCGGTCACGATCAGTTGGAAGAACATCCTCCTGGTGATCATTACCATTGCAGCATTGGGAGTTATTGCCTCATACATTGCTGCCAGTCGCAGTAAAAAAGCTTTACAGCTCACGTAGATATTCCCGAAAGATTTGGTTTAAAAATTTGCTGATTTGAAGCAGGTCCAAAAAAGGCATTTTTGACTCCTCTTCGAAAAACTCTCCCGCAGTAAACATAGATTTACGCAGAGACTCAGCAGAAAGTATTCATGAATTCTAAGATATTCGTGGAAAACAAACAATTTTTTTCTACGCAAACTGATAACCCGAGAATTCTTTTTCCACCTCATCAAAAGCCGCGAAGACATCAGCCGCATCATCGCTGGTCACCATCTTTTGACGGTATTCCTTAAAGTGCGGAATGCCTTTAAAGTAGTTGGTATAATGCCTGCGGGTCTCAAAAACACCGAGTTTTTCACCTTTCCAGTCTATGGCCATTTGCAGGTGCCTGCGGGCGGCATCAAGTCTTTCTTCCATAGTGGGCGGCGCAAGATGTTCCCCTGTTTTGAAGAAATGTTTCACCTCCTTGAAGAACCAGGGATATCCAATACTTGCCCGGCCTATCATAGCACCGTCCAATCCGAATTTATCGCGCATTTCCATGGCTTTTTCGGGAGAGTCAACATCGCCGTTCCCAAAGACCGGGATATGCATACGGGAGTTGTTCTTCACCTCGGCAATTGGTGCCCAGTTGGCTTCACCCTTGTACATCTGCACCCGGGTCCTTCCGTGGATAGAGATGGCGGCAGCGCCTACATCCTGAAGTCTTTCGGCTACCTCAACGATCTTGATGGAGTCATTGTCCCAGCCCAAACGCGTCTTCACGGTCACAGGCAAATTGGTATGCTTTACCATGGCTTCGGTAAGGGAAACCATCAGCGGAATGTCTTTCAAAATTCCTGCTCCTGCCCCTTTTGAAACCACCTTTTTCACCGGACAGCCAAAGTTGATATCGATAATATCGGGATTGGATTTCTCTACGATCTCTACAGATTGCAGCATAGATTCCAGATTGGCTCCAAAGATCTGTATGCCCACCGGGCGTTCTTTCTCGTAGATATCCAGCTTCATCACACTCTTGGCGGCGTCACGAATGAGGCCTTCGGAAGAGATGAACTCGGTATACACCACATCTGCGCCCTGCTCTTTGCACAGCGCGCGAAACGGCGGATCACTCACATCTTCCATTGGTGCAAGCAACAACGGAAATTCTCCTACATCTATGTTTCCAATTTTAGCCAAATCAAGTGTTTTTAGGGCTGCAAAAATAAGAAAATCTTTTGAGTGTAAAGGGCTTATTATCAATACATAAAGATTTTCAGAAAAGTGAAAAGAGAATTCTTCTTTTTCCGCTTTACCCCAGCCCAAAAGAGTGGCGGAAAAAGCATCAAGAACAGAGATGCTTTAAAATGTCATTTTTGACACCTCCCCAATTTTGAATCTTGAACGCCGAATTCGAAATCTTTGGAATTTGGTGCTTCGAATTTGGAATTGAGGCTTACAGCCTCTCCCTCTCCTCTGCCTGCACCTCCCGCTGATTGTCTTGCAACCTGAAGTTCCCGAAGTTATATTTAAAGCCCAGCCTTACGTAACGGGTTTCGGGTTTAGGGTAATAGCCGTTATCCTGGTTCAGGTAGTCGCTGCGCAGCCAGGTGTTGGTCTCATCCAAAATATCCTCCAGGTTGAGCGTAAGCTCGGCACGGTTGTTCCACAAGGTCTTTCTAAAACCAACAGACAAAGTCGTCATTGGCTCCAGGTTAAAAGAACCCGAGATCCAGTCAGAAATATAGGTGAGCGTAAGTTCTCCAGTAAAAGTGCCGTCCTTGGAAAGGATGAGGCTGTTGTACCAGCTTGCCAGCACCCCGTCTGCGTCAATGGTCACTTCGGCATCATCGCTCTCTACCGCCAGGAAGGTTTGATCTTCATGGAAGAAGGAAACATAGGCGTAGGTATACCACCAGTTAGCAAGCGACCTGCCGTGGGTGATGTCAAGCCCGTAAGAGGTGCTCTCCAGCACGTTGGCCTCTACCCGTCTTAAAGTGAACAGCTCGTTGTCCTGGAAGCTAAGCGTTCTGGGAACCCTGCCATTGTCTTTGTAATAAAGGTCAAAGAAATAGGCATTTTTCAAGCTGTAGTTCAAATTGAAGTTATTGCTTATCGAAGCTCTTAGATTGGGATTTCCCGAGTTGTAATCATACTCGTTCAAAAAGTAGCGGAACGGGTTAAGGCTTTGGTACTTTGGCCGTTCAATTCTTCGGCTGTAGTCAAAGGTCAGGCTGTGGTTTGGTGAAATGCTGTGCTGCAGAAAAAAAGTTGGAAACAACTCAAAATATTCCCGGTTATCCACCTGTTGCATTGAGCGGGAATCGCCTGTCCTGTCGGTATATTCTCCCCGCAGGCCTGCTTTCATGCTCCAGCTCTCCCAGTTTTTCGCAAGGCTCACATAACCTGCATAGATATTCTCGTCATACATGAAATCATCAGAAAGGCCTTCATTGTACTGCTCCTGCCCGTTTTCCAGGTCGTAGTAATCGATCCCGCTTTCAGAATCTATCGCAGAGGCTTTCACACCCGCCTCGAAGCTGGTGCTGCCAATTGGAGTGAGATAATCCAGCTGCCCGGTATAAATGTCCACCTTTTGCAGCGAATTGGTGTAAAAACTGTTCTCATCAAATAATTGATCCGGCCCCGAGTAATTCTTCGTATTCACCTCCTGCATCCTGTCCTGGTCATACCTGGTATAATGCCCTTTTAGGGAGATCTGCGCGCCCGGCGCCTTCAAAAGATGTTTGTACTCGCCATCAAAGGCAACATTGCTCATTTCTTCCTCCAGGCTGCTGTTCGTGGTAAAATGATCGGGTGTGGTAGGCAACGCCTCCTGAATATCTGTATAAACAGAATTTTTAAAGGTCTTGTTTGGCGACCAGGTGCCAACGGTAGAAAAGCTTAGAGTGTTCTTTTCGTCCAGCTCATAATCTAGAATAGCATTAACATTGTGCGCCTGTGAGCGCGTCGTGCGATCAAAATCTGTTTCCCATCTCGAGAACACGCGATCATCATCTATAAAGTTGATATAGCTGTCGTCGTCCTTGAACTCCTTGCGCGGCGAAAAGCTGTAATTGGCAAACAGGTTAAGTTTATTGTTCTTGTAATAATGGCTGGTCCCCAGGTTGTACTTTGGGTAGATCGCCTGCGTGTAAGCGCCGTTGATGCTGCCTTTATAACCGGGAACAAGTGTCTTGGAAGTAACTATGTTCAAAATGGCACCTCCTTCGGCCTCGTAACGAGCAGGTGGCGTGGTGATCACCTCAACAGACTCAATATTTTCTCCGGAATAGTTCTGCAGCAGCGTCTGTAGTTCTGAAGCCGACAGCTGCACCTTCCTGTCGTTGATGTACACCTGCACACTCTGGTTGCGCACCATAAGACTGTTGTTGCTCACCACCACTCCCGGTGTTTTCTTGAGGATCTCCCAGGAAGTTCCGCTGGAAAGACTTGAATTTTCAACCCTAAATACCAGCCTGTCCACCTCTCTTTTTACTGAAGGCGTTTTGTAGTTGATGGAAACCTCATCTAAAGTAGCAGCAGCTTCCTTCAGCATAACAGGCTTTAAAACTTCATTTTTTGACACCTTTATTTTCCGAAGCGCATCTTCAAAACCAACAAAACTTACTTTCAGCAAATACTCTTTAGGTTCAATATCCTGAAACTTATAAACCCCTTCTTCCGAAGAAACCGCACCCTTCACCACGCTTGTAGAATCTTTTGCGCTGAGCAGGATCACATTGGCAAATGCCACAGGATTGCGGTGCTCATCTATGACCGAGCCTTCTACAGATTGCTGGGCAAAACCGGAAAATGAGGCAATAAAAAGCAGGAAGAACAGTGGGGGGAAATGTCTTTTAAGCATGTAGATTTGGTTGGTTAGTGGCTGATAATGCGAACAAAATCAAACAAATATAGTACTTCTAAAAATAATTTAAAATTTATTAATGTTTAGTTAAAAATCTGCAACTATTCTTCTGCTCCCGCGGCTATCGCGTCGTAAAGTACCTGCTGTAACTGGGTTCTCGTGTTGAGGTCATAAAGCCTGTGGTTGTCACGGCTGGGAGAAACGCGGTTGGAAAGAAAGATGTACAGAAGGCCTTTTTCAGGGTCCATCCATACCATGGTGCCGGTAAAACCGGTGTGGCCAAAACTGGTTTTGGAAGCGTCTTTGGCAGTATTGCTGTTCACTCCCTTGTACTCAAAGGCCGGTTTATCAAAACCCAGGGCACGGCGGTTGTCATTTTCGGGAAATTGTACTTTGGTGAATTCTTTTATAGTGCCTTCTTCAATATACCTTTTACCGCCATAGTTGCCGCCATTAAGGTACATCTGCATCAACTTGGCAAGATCATTGGCGTTGGAAAAAAGCCCTGCATGCCCAGAGATCCCGCCAAGCATGATAGCACCTTCGTCATGCACCGTTCCGTTTATAGGCTGGTGCCTGAACAAAAAATCGTTCTCTGTGGGAACGATCTTGCTGTTTTTAAATTTTTCTGAAGGGTTAAACGTAAGCGTTGTGGCTCCCAGCGGATCGTAAAAATTCTCCTGCAGGTAAGTGGCAAAATCCTCTCCAGTAATATTCTTGATCACTTCTGGCGCGAGGATAAAAAAGAAGTCGGAATACACGTACTTCTTCTCCTCCAAAAGTGGCGATTTCCTTATGGCTTTCCTTATCTTCCTGGGGTAATTTCTGTGCAGGTACATCTCGTCTGTGATCCTGATGGGATAGCGCGCCGAAGAATCTTTTTTTATCGTCCACCACCTGTAGCTGCCGTTCCTGCGCAGCGTGTTCTTCCAAAACGGGATCCAGGGTTTAAAACCCGCCTGGTGCGCCAGGATATCACGATAAGGAATGTCTTTTTTGTTCGATCTTTTGAACTTCGGAAGATGGTTTGCCAGCGTTTGGTCAAGCCCAAATTTTCCCTCGTCATGCAGTTTCATGAGCGCCGGCATGACCGAAGCAACCTTGGTAACCGAAGCCAGGTCATAGAGATCGGTCTTTTCAACAGGAATGGTATCCCAGTACACCTGCTCTCCATAGGCCTTGTAAAACACCACTTTTTGGTCCTTTGCCACCAGCACTTGTCCGCCGGGTGTGGCTTTCATATTGATCGCCTGCCACATGAGCGAATCAATGCCTTTTTCAAGCACTTCGGCATTCATGCCAACTGCTTCGGGCACAGTATAACTCAGCCTTATGCCGCCGTTAAGCTGCAGCCCCTCGCCTGTTCTAAATTTTTCACCCACGCTCACCGGTAATTTTCCGCTTGCGCCTATGCCTCCAAAAATGAGCTCTGCAGCCATCTTTTCTGAAAGCTCAGAATCCTGGTAAGTGAGGATCAAAGCCGAAGCATTTTCGATATTATCGATCTTGTCCAGCACATACGGATTCTTGAAAAAGCTGATGATCCTGTTCTCTTTTGCTGAAAGTTCACTGATGAAATCAACAACTTCGGAAGAAAAATTGAGGTTGTTCCTTGGATATTTGCTCTGGTCATGCACGCCCGCAATAATGAGATTGTACTCCTGAAGTTCTTCTTTGAGCTCAGCTATTTCTGAAGAATCTGCGTCAACAGGCAGCCTGAAATGTTCGACTTTGGTGTACAGCGACAGGGTCTTTTGAAACTCGGTTTTTTCTTCTGCTCCAAAGGAGACCGAGGCGATCTTCAGGTCTTCCAGCTGTTTCAAAGGCAGCAGATCTTTGTCATTTTTGAGCAGGGTAATTGAAGCTGCAACGAGCTTTTCATTCAAAGCTTCAGCCTTAGGGGAATTCAGCTCCTTAAAAATGCGTTTTTTCGGGGTGGCTTGGTAATCCTTCAGCCCCACCCACTGCTTTACCGCCAGCAATTTTCTTACTTTTTGGTCCAGGTCGGCTTCAGAAATAAGGCCTTCAGAAATGGCTTTTTTCACCTCTTCAATGGTCTTGGGCACATCTTCGGTAAACTCCAGCAGGTCATTACCTGCCACCAGGGCGTCTTTGTCAACCACGCCGGGCAAATGCCCCATGGTTACACCTTTCATGTTCATGGCATCGGTTACGATAAGGCCTTGAAAATTCAATTTTTCCTTCAGTAGATCTGTAATGATCGCCCTGGAAAGCGTTGAAGGAACGCCGGTGGAATCCAGCGCGGGAATGTTAAGATGCGCGACCATCATGCCGCCTACTCCCGCCTCTATCATCTTCCTGAAGGGGTACAGCTCCAGCGAATCCAGCCTGGCCAAAGAATGGTTGATTTGCGGCAGCGCCAGGTGAGAATCTGTTCCCGTATCGCCATGGCCGGGAAAATGTTTTGCGGTGGTCAAAACGTGCTGATCCTGCATGCCCTGCATATACGCAATGGCTTTTTGAGCAACGTTTTCTTTATCTTCTCCAAAGCTGCGGAAATTGATCACCGGGTTCTCCGGATTGTTGTTCACATCTACCACCGGTGCAAAATTCACCTGTAGGCCCGCCCGCTTCACCTGCCGGCCAACTTCAACTCCCATTTTATATAAAAGTTCATTATCCTGAATGGCTCCCAAAGTCATTTGAAACGGAAAACTTATGGTGTTGTCAAGCCGCATCCCCAGGCCCCATTCGGCATCAATGGCTCCCAAAAGCGGCAGTTTTGAGGCCTCTTGATATTCGTTCATCAATTCCACCTGAGTTTCAGGATCCCCCTGGAAAAAGATAAGGCCGCCAATTTTTTGCTCCTCGATAAGCTTCAGGATCTCCTCTTTGTGTTTTTCGCCTTTGTTGGAATAAGCCGCGACCATGATGAGCTGGCCTATCTTCTCCTCCAGGGTGAGCTTGTTCATAAGGGAATCCACCCAGGTGCTATTGCGGTACTGCAGGAATTCAGGTTGGGGCTGCAATTCCTGTGCGCTTCCGAAGAAAGAGAACAACATCAGGCTCAAAAAGGGGAAAATAGACAGGTGTTTCATCGGGAAAAAAGAGGCTAAAAATTACTTTTTTGGAAGGCTATCTTTGATACTGCTGAAGAAATCGCGCTTCGAAAGCAGCTGCAGATTCTCATCTTCCTGGCCAACCAGGCGTTTGGTTCGCAGGTAACGATTGTTATTGAACTCGTCAAAATCTTCGGCATTTTTGTCCATGCTGCTAATGTGAACATTGCCCGAAGAATGAATGAACTTGTTGTCACCGATCCACATACCCACGTGCACCACGCGTTCTTTAGTAGAATCGGTAGCGGGCGTTCCAAAGAACAACAGGTCGCCACGCTTAAGCTTGTCCCAGTTTTTGGTGGAATCAACAAGTTTCCCGGTGTGCACCTGTTGCGATGCGTCCCGCGGAATAACCATCCCGTTCATGAAATAGATGGTTTTTGTAAATCCGCTGCAGTCCACACCTTTGGCCGAAGTGCCGCCCCACAGGTATGGTAAACCCATGAGCTGCTTTGAGGTGGCTACCAGTTCTTCTTCGGAAAGGTCGCGTGACTTTAGCCATTTCTCATATTTTTCTGCTTCCTTTTGCTTCAGGAAACCAACTCTTCCATCTGGATATTGCACCTCAAAAAAGCCATTTTTGGAACCCTTTAGCACAAAGATATCGCCGGCAACCACGTCTGAAACGATCTCTGCTCCTTCCGAAGCACTCGCGTAAGCCAGCCCAAAAGCTTTTAAAAAGATCACTTTTTCAGCGGCTTTCCAATCGGTAAATTCTTTTTCGGACATCGGAGTAATTCCGCCGTGATCCACCCATGCGATATAATTATCGGGTGTTTGCACCAGGTACCAGTCGCCTTCATGCTTGAGCACATTCAACGGAGTGCCCAAAGTGGCCTGGGTGGCAAGTTCAGAAGAATGGCCTTTGTTGGACCTGATGTTCGCGACAGAAGTTCGCACCAAAGCTTTAGTCTTGCCGCCAAGTTCATGGCCGGGCAGCATCTGAACGCTGTCAACAAATTTTACTTCAGAATCCCTCAACCTTTGGCGTAAAGTTTCCACGGCCCCGGGCAAATTGGATTCACCCTTGACCACATAAGTGCCATCGGTTTCTTCGCCGGTCACATTGAACAGCGCCACGCGTTTATCGGGTGCGAATTCCTCCCGAACCTGTTCAATCACGGGTTCGGCCTTATTGATCTCTTCCTGTTTTTCTTCTTCGGAATTACAGGCAGTAAAAAGACTGAGGCCTGTAAAAAGCAGAAAAGCATTATTTCTTAGATTCATCATTTCTTTTTTAAAGCTATTCAAAAACGGCATTTTTGAGGGGTTATTCTTCCGAAGCTTTGTTTTTAAAAACCTCGAGCACTTTTCTTACGCTCTTGTATTCCGAAAGCAGAGTTTTGGCAAGATGTTCAGAGATGTGCAGCTCTTCCATCAGCATCAATTCGCCGCGGCTCACCAGCTTTTTGTTTGACAGCTGCATGTCGACCATTTTGTTGCCTTTAATGCGTCCAAGCCGCACCATTACTGCCGTGGAGATCATGTTTAGCACCAATTTTTGAGCGGTGCCCGATTTCATGCGGGTACTTCCGGTCACAAATTCGGGGCCTACCACTACTTCAATAGGAACTTCGGAAGCTTCGCTCAGAGGTGAGCCAGCGTTGTTGGTGATACAGGCGGTAAAAAGGCCATTTTCGCGTGCCGTTTTGATCCCCCCGATCACGTAAGGCGTCGTTCCCGAAGCTGCAATACCAATAAGCACATCGTTTTTTGTAATGTTCTTTTCCTGAAGGTCTTTCCAGGCCTGCTGTTCGTCGTCTTCAGCATTTTCAACGGCTTTTCTCAAAGCGCCGTCACCACCGGCGATGAGGCCAATGATCACGTTATCTGAAACACCAAAAGTCGGGGGACATTCCGAAGCATCAAGCACGCCAAGTCTACCGCTGGTGCCGGCACCAATATAGAAGAGCCGGCCGTTATGTGTGCCTATCTGCTCCACGATGCGATCTACCACCTCTTCTATCTGCGGAATGGCTTTTTCGACCGCTAAAGGCACTTTCTTATCTTCGGCATTAATATTTTTCAGGATCTCCCCAGTATTCATCAATTCCAGATGGTCGTAGAGGGAAGGCTGTTCTGTCGTCTTTTCTTTCATAGCTAAGATTTTACCTTGTAACCTTTAGTTGCAAAATACAAAATGTAGAGGTAGCAGGGAATCAGGATCCAGTAGGCCTGCTGCGGATTAACAATGTCAACCAGGTAGCCGTAGATGGGCGGAATCACCGCGCCACCAGCGATGGCCATGATAAGAAAAGAAGAGCCTACTTTTGTGAATCTTCCCAGCCCCGCCAAAGCCATTGGCCAGATCGCCGGCCACACCATTGCATTTGCCAGACCCAGCAGCGAAATGAAAAGTACCGAAATAAAGCCGTCGCTGAAAATGGCAGCCAGGCCAAAGATCATTCCTAAGATGGCCGAGACCTTTAGCGCATTCTCCTGCTTGATATACTTCGGAATGGTAAAGATCCCGATAATGTAGCCAACGATCATTGCTGTTAGGGTAATACTGGCAAAGAATTTTGCGTCATTCAGCGCAATTCCATGCGCCTGGTTTGCATAACTGATGACCGTATCGCCCGCGATCACTTCAACTCCCACGTAAAGGAACAAGGCCAAAGTTCCCAAGAACAAATGCGGAAACTGGAAAATACTCGTCTTGTTCACATTTGATTTTGCCACTTCCTCATCCTCTGCATCGGCGTCAACTTCGGGCAGAGAAGAAAAATAAACCAGGCCGGCTAAAACAAGAAGCACCCCCATCATGACAAGATATGGAGTAATTACCCGCTGCGCCAGCTCATCAAGAGCAGCTATCTTTTCAACGCCGCTCAAGCCTTCAATGATTGCCGAAATATCTTCGGAAGCATTAAAAAGTATCGCTCCAAGAACTATTGGCGCCAGCACGCCTGCAACTTTGTTACAAATGCCCATGATGCTAATGCGCTTCGCGGCGCTTTCAATGGGACCAAGAACAGTAACATAAGGGTTGGCGGCGGTTTGCAATATTGCCAGTCCGGTTCCCTGCACAAAAAGTCCCAGCAGGAAAAGTTCATAGGTTCTGGAATAAGCCGCCGGGATAAAGATGAGCGAACCAACAGCCATAACGACCAAACCCAAAGACATTCCTTTTTTGTAGCCTGTTCTTTGCAGCACCCATGCCGAAGGCAGGGCCATCACCAGATATGAAATATAAAAAGCAGTCACTACCAGGTAAGACTGAAAGTTGTTAAGCTGGCAGGCGATCTTGAGGTATGGGATCAAGACAGAATTTAACCAGGTAACAAAACCAAAGATGAAGAAAAGGGCTCCAATAATGATGATAGATCTATTGGTGCCCGAAGTGCTGCGGTGCTGAGAGTTTTCCATGAGCCCGGGGGGAGGGTTTAAATGCTTTAAAAGCAGGTTTTTTAATCTGCAACCAAGATATACATTTCCTAAATAAAGCTTAAACCGGGAAGAAAATATTTCAGCTTTGCTTACATTTTCTAAAGATATGAACCACTGCAGGAAAGCTTGAAAATGTCGGCAGCGGGCCCAAAAGAATTATTCTTTAGAGGCCTTTAAAAATGACTATATTTGTACCTTTTAAACAAGGTCCCAAAAAGGGGAATTTTTGACTAAAATATTCTATGAAGCACATTCGTAATTTTTGCATAATCGCACATATTGACCACGGAAAAAGTACCCTGGCTGACAGACTTCTTGACTCCACCGGATCGGTGACGGCCAGGGAGAAGCAGGAGCAGTTGCTGGACAGTATGGATCTGGAGCGGGAGAGAGGTATTACTATCAAGAGTCACGCGATCCAGATGGATTACACTTATAAAGGAGAGCAATATGTGCTGAACCTCATCGACACCCCGGGACACGTGGATTTCTCTTACGAGGTTTCCCGTTCCATTGCCGCTTGTGAAGGCGCTCTACTTGTAGTAGATGCCGCACAAAGCATTCAGGCGCAGACCATTTCAAACCTTTACCTGGCTTTAGAGAATGACCTTGAGATCATTCCCGTGTTGAACAAGGTGGATTTACCAAGTGCAAATCCCGAAGAAGTAACCGATGATATCGTGGACCTTTTAGGTTGTGATCCTTCGGATGTTATTCCGGCAAGTGCAAAGACGGGCCTGGGAATTGAAGAGATACTTTCGGCCATTATTGAACGCATTCCGGCCCCTTCAGGAAAGGTGGATGCGCCTTTGAGAGCCTTGATCTTTGACTCGGTTTATAACCCCTTCCGCGGAGTGGAGACCTATTTCAGGGTAATCAACGGTACCATCAAAAAAGGGCAAAATATTAAGTTCGTCGCCACCAACAAGAATTATTTTGCCGATGAAGTTGGAACGCTGCGACTGAAGCAGCAGCCTAAGAATGAAATTAAAACCGGAGACGTGGGATACCTCATCACCGGAATTAAAGAAGCCAAAGAGGTGAAAGTAGGGGATACCATCACCGATGCGAAAAACCCTACTACCGAAGCAGTTCCCGGCTTTGAGGACGTAAAACCGATGGTTTTCGCGGGTATTTATCCTGTGGACACCGAGGATTACGAAGACCTTCGCGCTTCCATGGAGAAACTGCAGCTTAATGATGCTTCTTTAGTGTTTACTCCGGAAAGTTCTGCAGCGCTTGGATTTGGTTTTCGTTGTGGGTTCCTTGGAATGTTGCACCTCGAGATCATTCAGGAGCGTTTAGAAAGGGAATTCGATATGACGGTAATTACTACCGTTCCTAACGTTTCTTACCACGCTTACACACACAAGAACAGAGAGGAAGTGATCCTTGTGAACAACCCATCTGACCTGCCGGAGCCTTCAAGCCTGGACAGGGTAGAGGAGCCTTTTATTAAAGCAACTATCATTACCAAAGCCGATTTTGTTGGCCCTGTAATGTCACTTTGTATCGAAAAAAGAGGGCAGATCACCAATCAAACCTATCTTACTCCGGAAAGAGTTGAGCTGTCTTTTGATATGCCGCTGGCAGAGATCGTATTCGATTTCTATGACCGCTTAAAAACTGTATCAAAAGGTTATGCTTCTTTTGACTATTCGCCAATTGGAATGCGTCCTTCAAAACTTGTAAAAGTAGATGTGCTTCTAAACGGAAACGTGGTAGATGCACTTTCTGCTTTGCTTCACGTGGACAACGCCTATGATATTGGAAAGAAAATGTGTGAAAAGCTGAAGGAACTTATCCCGAGACAGCAATTCGATATTCCTATACAGGCTGCCATTGGTGCTAAGATCATCGCGAGAGAGACCGTAAAAGCGCTTAGAAAAGACGTTACCGCCAAGTGTTATGGTGGGGATATCTCCCGTAAACGTAAGCTGCTTGAAAAGCAGAAAAAAGGTAAGAAAAGAATGCGCCAGGTAGGAAACGTGGAAATTCCGCAGGAGGCGTTTATGGCGGTTCTTAAGCTGAACGATTAA
>JBAVJB010000083.1:0-45339 GCA_049687495.1 Salinimicrobium sp. | reverse complement strand
AGATGATCTTTTTCATCTGGGCTATCTCCCGCTCCTGCGCCTCGATGATCTCTTTGGCCAATTTTTTGGTTTCGGGATCTTTAAGGTCTGCTCTTTTACTCGTCAAAATAGCAATGGAATGGTGAGGGATCATAGCTTTCATGTAAAGAACATCCCCTATTACTGGTCCCTGCGCCCTTACCAGGCCAAGTGCTGCTAAAAACAAAACTGCACTGCCAAGATATATCCCGATGTTCTTTTTTTTGTTCTTATACATGTTCAGCATAAAAGATAGCATGATCACCGCCATTGCAGAAATACCCAAACACGTCATATAAAATCTTGTTAGACTAAAATAAACATGATCAAATTCATAAGTATTCAGGTACATGGTAATATACATGGCTATGAAGGAGAACCCCAGCATTCCGAAAAATTTACCGTAGTTACTGCCTTTCATTTTTTCATTTTTGTGATCCATCTTGATATTGTTTGGTTGGTTATTGATGATTGCCGTTCATTAGTGTGCACTACCTTATACAGATAGAACTCTAACCTCCGGAATTGATTTTGACCTGGTCTTAAAACCTGTCCAACGAAATCCTCTTCTTTTCCTTGATCTGTTTAAAATGCGTAGGAGTCATTCCGGTGACTTTCTTAAACTGCTTGCTTAGGTGGGAGACGCTGGAATAGTTGAGCTGCAGCGCGATCTGGCTTAACGAAAGTTCGTCGTATACCAGCAATTCTTTGACTTTTTCTATTTTTTGCAGGATCACATATTGTTCAATGGTCATACCCTGCACTTCGGAAAAGAGTTTGCTCAGGGACGAATAATCCTGATGAAATTTTTCAGAAAGATACTCGGAAAATGTCATTTTTGGAGCGGCTTCGGGATTCCTTATCACCTCCAGAACCGTATTTTTGATAGTCTCAATGAGCCGGGTCTTCTTATCATCAATGATCTCAAACCCTATCTTTTGAAGCTCCTCATTAAGCGCGGCTTTTTCCGAAGAAGAAAGCCCAGAAACCAACTCTACTTCTCCTAAAATAACTGTATTGTACTGAAGTCCGTGCTTTTCCAGCACAGACTTCAGCATCATGATACAGCGGTCACAGACCATATTTTTGATATAGAGCTTCACTCTTAAAATTGCTATTTTATAGTATCTTTTACGCTACCGCATTTCAACATTTTATCACCGTAATACGGATTCAGAATTAGTTCGGAAGAAGAGATCCAGTAGCCGCCTTTTCCTTCAAAGGCCATTGGGCAAAACTGCTTGTAAAGCTCTCCTGAAGACAATGCGCCCCGCATCATACCTTCCATAGCATTTGAAAGGTCAGAAAAAGCGGTTCTTTGTACGTTAAGATCATCAGACTGGGCTATTTTTTGGGCAGACTCCAGTGCTTCGGTGCTTCCGTTTGCTTCCTGTAAAGCCTCTACCAATTTTTGTCCGCCTTTTTGAGCTTCGGCAGCATCTGAACTCACCAACGCCATCCTCACCTGATTGTACCGCGCAAAGACCATCCCTGTTTTTGGATCTTTGAATTCACTCTTCTTGACCTCAATGGTGTCGTTTCTTACTTCGCCCATTTCCTGCATCTCGTCTGCCTCCATGTGCATCTCATTTTGCATAGGCACAGAGGCGCCATCAACCTCATTCTCTTTTTTCTCATCTCCACAGGAAGCAAAGCTTAGGATTCCTGCAAAAAGGCTGAACATAAATGCGTTTCTTAGTATACTTTTCATCTTTTCTTTTTTTATTTTCTTATTCTATTGTAGTCAGTTTTTGTTGCTCTTCTTTGGCCAGATCTTGAAAGAAATTAACCAATTCCTTTTTTTGATCTTCAGAAAGTTTGGCATTCCAGTGAGTAAGGGTATAAGATTTTAAAGGCATTTCCCCTTCCTCTACCTGTTCGGCTATTTCTTCCAGCTTGTGCTGCTGTTTTTTAGCCGAATATTGATCGAACTCATCGAAATTAAGGTCATGTTTACCATCCTCAATATGGCTCTCAATGTACCACAGCACCGGTTGTATATTATCATACCACAGATATGTTGTGTTGTTGCTGTGACAGTCATAGCAGGAGGCTCTTAAGGTTTCCTGAAGAGATGGCGGCACATTATAATGAGCTTCAAATGCCGCACCCGCTTCGATATCGGTATTAATATTTTTATCCACGGGAAAAAATTGCACAATAATGAATCCTACCAACAGGAGGACCAGAAAGATCTTTAGGGCTTTCATAATTTAATTTGGTTTAGTTTAGTTTGCAATTTACTATTTTCCCTGCTCTTTCAGCTTGTTCTTATTTCAATACCGAGCTTACTGCTCCACAAGTCATCATAGCTTCTCCATAGTATGGATTTCTCACTTCTTTGGAAAGGCTCATCCAGTCTGCACCCTTTTGAGTATTAGCCATAGGACACCGCTGTACAAAAACCGGAGCTTCCAGTTCGTCCAGATTTGACGTAAAGGCAATCATAATTTTGGAAAGGACAACAAAATGATCCCGCTGATTCTCCAGCACATCATTTTCAAATATTGCCTGCAGCATTTTCTGGAGTTGATTTACCTGAGAGGTCTCCATAGCCCCAAGATTAGCTGTCTTGAGACTTTGTACCTCCTGCAGCATTTCATAAGCTGCAGTCTTTACTTCTTCTACGTCTGAATTCACAAAAGCATCTTTCAGCTCGAAATATGTGCTGAGTACGGTTGTAAAATCTTTCTGGAAAGTTGCGGGTAGCTGCATCTTCATTTGTCCGGGATCCCGGGGCATTCCTTCACCGGCATTCATCATGGATTTTTTTCCCTGCAACTGCGCGGCGGCGTCAACGGTAAATGTCCCGTTTACCACTATTTCTTCCCCGTTCTCCAGGCCTTCAAGCACCTCGTAAAATTCCCCCAAAGCTCTTCCCAATTGCACTTCCCGCATTTTAAAAACGGGCTCAGTTGGCATCGGTTTTACATATACCAGGGATCGTTCTCCTGTCCAGAGCACTGCTGACTTAGGTATGATGAGGGTTTGCTCCTCACCAGTAACTCCTGAGGTTGCTATCTCTCCCTGCACAAACATTCCGGGTTTGAAGATATCGCTCTTGTTCTCCAGTTCTGCCCGCACCATGACCGTTCTTCTTTCAGAATTTAAAACGGGATCAATAAAGGAAACAATTGCTTCGAACTCCCTGTCAGGATAGGCATTAGTGGTAATATTGATCTCCTGCCCCTCTTCAATATTCCTAATCTGGTTCTCATAAGCGTCAAAGACGGCCCAGACGCTGTTCAAATTAGCTATTTTGTAAAGTGGCTGTCCCTGCTTCACATAATCCCCTTCCTGCACAAGTTTTTCGGTCACCGTACCGTTTAATGTAGCGTAAACCGGAAAATTTTCCCGTACTCCTCCTGAAGCCTCAATAGCGTCTATTTGCTTATCTGAAAGTTTCCACAGCTTCAGTTTATTTCTTACCGCCTTGTACAAAGCAGGTTGTTTTTCTTTCATTTTTGAGGCCGTAAGCAATTCCTGCTGAGCTGCTACCAGTTCGGGGGAATAAATGGTTGCCAGCAACTCGCCACGGTTAACATTTTCACCCGTGAAATTCACATTAAGTTTTTCGATCCTACCCGCGAAGTAGGCCACCTGTACGGCATTTGCTTCCTCGTTCACCTGTATCTTACCCGAAAGTTTCAGGTTATTTCCGGTTGTTTCTCCTCCTCCAACAGTAGTGGTTTGTATGTTGGCCAAAGCCAGGGCATTTTCTGTCATTTTGAACTGATCTACATTCAAACCGTCTGCTCCCGCTTCTGCAGGAATAAGCTCCATTCCACAGATAGGACAGTCTCCCGGTTCGGGTTGCATGATCTGCGGATGCATAGAACAGGTCCACATTTGATTTGTTTCTTCGGAATGTTCGTGTTCAACTTCATTTTTTCCTTCAGAAGAATTGAACAGCCAGTAACCTAAAAGAAGGCCGGCAGCAAGGATTCCTATGTATATGAGTATTTTTTTCATCTTATTGGTGTGAAGATTAATTCGTCAAATAATTTACCACAGCCGTTTGCTGGTAATAATTTTTCACGGCTTCGATCAAGCCGGTCTGGAACTTGAGCTGTAACTCCTGCACGTCCAGCACGTCGTTAAAGTCTATAGTTCCAGTTTCATAGCTTCGCAGCAGGATCTCCTCGGCATCTTTTGCCTGCTCAATATTCCGCAGAAAAGTTTCGGCGGTGATCTTTGCTGATGTCCGGCTGTTGAGCGTGGCGGCAAGAAGGGTTTCGAGCTTGTTGAGCCGATCATCCCGTTGCGCCTGGATTTCTTTTTGTCTTATCTCATTCTGCCGGGTTACCGACCTGAACTTATTGTTAAAGATTGGAATAGAGACCGATACCATAGGCATAAGGATATCCTTTCCATTTTCGTCAACCCCCATGTCTGTTCGCTCTGCCACTGGAATATAATCCACTCCGAATCCCAGCTTCGGAAGGGCTTCTTTTCGGTTGAGCAATTCAGCTTCTGAAACAGATTCAAACATGCGGTCGAACCTCAACAATTCCGGATGTACTTCTGCTACTTCCAGATCTTCAATGATTTCTTCCTGCGGAATTGCCATGGAATCAACTAGCATTATATCCATCTCTTCCCCACGGTTCAAAAGGTTGTTGAAATTCACTTTTTCAGCCTCGAAATCCTGCTCCAGGGTTTGCTTTTGCCGTGCCAACTCATTTTGCCTCATTTGAAGCCGAAGTACATCTACTGCCGAAGCACTGCCCACTTCAAGAGAATTAAGGGCCAGCTCGTGATATGCATCAAGCAGTTCAATGTTCTCTCCAATCACCTGCTGCCCGGCTTTCATGGAATACAGGCGGTAATAGGATTGAGCTACAGAAAGGGCCAGTTTTCGTTTAGCCATCGCCACTTCTACATATTCGGCGTCGGCCATGGAGGTAGCATAGTTTTCTCTGGCAGTAATAGTTCCAAACCACGGAATCATTTGCCTCACTGAAAAACGGGCTCTTTGAGCCCCTGTTCTTGTCTCGGGTTCACTTACAAAATAACCGGCACTGAATTCTGTATCAGGAAGCGTATTGACCTCATTGATCTTTTCTGTAGCGAAATCGTGACGCAGTTCGTAAGCCTGAACTTCAGGGTTATTCTGCTCTGCTTCCCGGATGTAGGTTTCGAGTTGCTGCCCCAATACTTCGGGAGTAACCGAGATCAAAAAAAGGAAAAATAGAGGCCAAATTCTTTTCGACAGAAACTTTTGCCTTCCGGCTGTTGTTATCATTTCCATTCTTTATTGGGTTTTTCTATTCTTTAACTGCGATTCTTTCCGCCAGCTAAACAGCACCGGAACCACGAACAGGGTCATTAATGCGATCAACATTCCACCAAAACTTGGTATTGCCATGGGAATCATGATGTCGCTTCCCCGGCCGGTGGAGGTAAGTACAGGCAGTAAAGCCAAAATTGTAGTTGCAGTGGTCATCAAACAGGGTCGTATCCTTTTCTCCCCTGCTTCAATCACAGAAGCCCTTATTTGGTCTTTAGTTTCCGTCACATTGCGAGCAAAGGATTGTGTGAGATAGGTGGCCATGACCACCCCGTCATCTGTTGCTATACCAAACAGGGCGATGAACCCGACCCAGACTGCCACACTTAAATTAATAGTATGCATCTGGAAGAGATCCCGCAGGTTTTCTCCGAAGAAATTAAAGTTCATAAACCAGTCCTGCCCGTAAAGCCAGATGAGTAAAAATCCACCCGCGAAAGCAACGGCTATCCCCGAAAACACCATCAGGGAAGTAGAGACCGACTTGAACTGGAAGTAAAGGATCAAAAAGATGATCAATAAGGACAAAGGAACAACGACTGATAGTGTCTTCTCCGCCCGCAGCTGGTTTTCATAAGTCCCGGTGAATCTATAAGTAACTCCGTCGGGAACGCTCAATTCCCCCGACTCGATCTTTACCTTAATAAGATCCTGTGCATATTCAACCACATCTACTTCTGCATAACCATCTATTTTATCAAAGAGCACGTATCCCACCAGGAAGGTGTCTTCACTCTTGATCACCTGCGGGCCCTGCTCATATCGAACATCCACAAGCTCTCCCAGCGGTACAGGAGTACCACCTTCTACCGGCACATAAATATTTTTGATATCTTCAGGACTGGAACGAAGTTCTCTGGGATAACGAACCCTCATGCCGTAGCGTTCCCGTCCTTCCACTGTCTGGGAGATCACCATTCCCCCAACAGCCACTTCCAGCACTTGCTGCACATCTTCAACTGCAATCCCGTAGCGGGCAAGACGTTCTCTTTTTATATCGATGAGGAGATAAGGCTTACCAACGATCCTGTCAGCAAAAACAGCTTGGTCTTTCACGCCTTCAGCTTCTTTTAGAATATCTCCCAGCTTCAACCCAAAAGCTTCTATGGTCTTTAGGCTCGGTCCTTTTACCTTTATTCCCATAGGTGCACGCATCCCGGTTTGCAGCATGACCAGGCGGGTTTCTATAGGCTGCAATTTTGGCGCTGAAGTCACTCCGGGTAATTTTGTGACTTTTACTATTTCATTCCAGATATCATCGGGAGAATCAAAAGTTGGTCTCCAGTTCCTGAAGTATTCTCCATCTTCATCAGGGATCAACTGCCCCCGATTAACCTTCAAAGGATCTTTGACAAGGGTGCCTTCATATTTTTCTACATCCTCCACTTCAGTATTGGGATTTAATGCCAGTTTCCCATTTTTCAGGATAAAGAAGCCATCTTCATTGACGCGGTAACGTTGTGGTTCCCTTTCTTCATTCAGCATATATTCAGATTTGTACTGAATGATATTTTCGTACATAGAAATAGGCGCGGGATCCAGGGCAGATTCTGTACGGCCTGCTTTTCCAACCACAGTTTGCACCTCGGGAATACTCGCAACGGCCATATCCAGTTGCTGGACAACTCTTTTGTTCTCTTCGACCCCTGCATGAGGCAGCGACGTAGGCATTAGCAAAAAGGAACCTTCATTCAGCGAAGGCATAAATTCTTTGCCGGTATTCCGCATGATCAAAAAGCCAATAATGACAATAACGGCGGGAATAGTAAGGAACAGCATTTTGTTATCTAAAGCCCAGCCAAGAATGCGGGTATAATACCTTCTAAAAAGGGTAAAAATCCCCAGCAGTCCAAAAGAGATCAATCCCACGAACAGGAAGTTCATGAATACGCTCCTGTCGAAACCAAGCGGCCTCCAGTACTCTGCCAGCAAATACACAATGGCAAAGGCTGAGATAAAAATATTTATAAGGTTAGATATTTTTGGAGTGATCCTTTTTCTAAGAAGTAAAATACCTGTAGTCCCGTAAGCCACCGCTATAATTCCTGTAAAGTATCCAAAAACCAGAGAAGTAATTCCGGCTATTATGAGGAATGTATTCACTCCAAGGCCTACGCTGGTTCTTGCAGTTCGCTTTTTAAAGAAGGTAGCCGCAAACGGCGGAATTAAAAACAGGGCAACCACGAGAGAAGCGGTAAGTGCCATGGTCTTTGTAAAGGCCAGCGGGCGGAAAAGCTTCCCTTCTGCACCTATCATGGTAAACACAGGAATGAAACTGATAATGGTGGTAAGTACCGCGGTCAGGATAGCTCCTGAAACTTCGGAAGTAGCATTGTAAACTATGGTATTGATCGACAACTTATTTCCATTTTCATCCTGCCCGTGTTCGTCGAGATGCCGAAGTATATTTTCTGATAATATCACCCCAACATCTACCATGGTCCCAATAGCAATAGCGATACCTGATAGCGCCACAATGTTCGCAGGAACACCAAACAGCTTCATCGAAATAAACACCATGAGCACCGCAACAGGTAACAGGCCAGAGATAAGCACGGAAGCCCTAAGGTTATACACCATCACGATGATGACCAGAACTGTAATAAGGATCTCAAAGCCCAGGGCCTCATTTAATGTCCCCAGGGTTTCATGGATCAATTCTGTCCTGTCATAGAATGGCACAATAGTGACTTGTGAAGTGCGTCCGTCGCTCAATTCTTTAGAAGGAAGTCCACCACTTATCGCGGCGATCTCGTCCTTCACATTATTGATCACCTCAAGTGGATTGGCACCATATCTTGCTACCACTACTCCCCCTACCACCTCAGCACCTTCTTTATCAAGAATTCCCCTTCTTTGTGCAGGGCCTAAAGAGACATTGGCTATGTCTTTTATTCGAATGGAGGTAAAATCTTCGGAAGTCACCACTGCATTCTCAATATCCTCAATAGACTTGACGTATCCCAGGCCGCGCACCAGGTATTCTGCCCGGTTGATCTCCAAAGTCTGCGCCCCTATGTCGCGGTTACTTTCCTTCACAGCCGTGACCACTTCCTTAAGGCCAATATTGTACTGACGCATCAGTTCGGGATTCACATCGATCTGATACTCCTGCACGTAGCCACCAATGGAGGCAACTTCAGAAACCCCGCTGGCTCCAGAAAGAGCATATTTTACGTAGTAATCCTGAATGCTTCGCAATTCATGAAGGTCCCAACCACCGGCAACATTTCCGTCTTTGTCGCGGCCTTCGAGCGTGTACCAGAAGATCTGGCCAAGCCCGGTAGCATCCGGTCCCAAAGTAGGGCTCACCCCTTCAGGCAATAAATTGGCCGGTAAGGAATTCAGTTTTTCGAGGATCCGGCTACGGCTCCAGTAAAATTCGACATCCTCTTCAAAAATGATATAAATGCTCGAAAAACCGAACATGGAAGAGCTCCGGATCGTTTTGACCCCGGGAACCCCGAGTAGAGAGGTCGTTAGCGGATAAGTGATCTGGTCTTCGATATCCTGTGGCGACCTGCCCGGCCATTTGGTAAAAACGATCTGTTGATTTTCACCAATATCCGGGATAGCATCAACAGCAACGGGATCTGTAGGAAGAATACCCGTTTCCCAGTTGAAAGGAGCGGTAACTATTCCCCATCCCACAAAAAGGATCAATAGCAGGACAGCGACCAGTTTGTTTTCTATAAGAAACTTTATGCCTTTGTTTAGCATTAGAAAGAATTTAAGTAATTAGAAAAAGCCCGGGTATAAGAACCCGAAGACCCAACCGTAATTTTGGTCAGGTTGAATTATTCTAAAAACTTAATAATCAAATAAGGAAGGTCTCGTCCAGCAAATGGATGTCGTAGACGAGTAAAGGCGGGGAATAATCTGAAAAAGGAACGGCCTGCTGTGGCAGCTCTTCAAAAAGCTCAACATAAGAATAGGTAAAGGAGGCAAGGAAGACCTGCTGGTGCAGATCAAGATCAAAAAATGACATTTTTAGATCCTTTTGTCCTTCTACGGAAACCTTTTGATCTTTACAGCCATCATCTCCCGACATTGCATCAGAGTGATCCATGCCACAGGACTGGGCTTCAGAAAACACAGCCTGGTCCACCAGCATCGTTCCGCAGAAATGTTTATCTACGGTAAAGGACATGGTGGAAAACAGCACTAAAAGTGCCATTAAAGAAGATGCCGATTTCTGCAAAACCTTTTTCATCAACTACAAAAATAGGTATTTTTCTGAAAAGCAGAAGAAATCCTAAAATGGATCTGCCTTTCTGTGATACAAATCAATTTAAATAGGCTGTCATTCTTCCATTTTCAAAACTTCCGAAGAGAATGTCACTCTAAGAGTTTGTTTCTGTGATCTTCCTTTGCAACCTGTAGTAATAGAACGCCGGCAACAGGATCAAGACCAACACGGGATGCGCCAGAAAACGCCGCACATAAAAGGCTGGCAAGTAATTATCTGTATGGATATGACTCATAAGATAAATGAACAACGGGAACAGCACCAGGAAAAAACCCACATAGATAATTCCCGCAAACTTTATAATACCTTTGCTTCGAAAAGCTACGTATAGAATAAGAAGAGAAATAAACGTATTCACAAGGAACCTCAAAAAAACATTGAAGAACATCCAGGCGGGAATGTCGAGCTCATCCTTAAAATCTACTTCAAAAAAGTACATGAAAGGATCGTAGAAAAAGGAATACTCATACATCCTTACCAGCGCCAGCAGGCCAACCAGAAGTAAAATTATAGATATTTTGAGCCAGGGCTTCATGTTTTAATTTGATTGGTATAGATCCTTATCCACAGCAGCCAGAGTAAAAACACGGCGCCGTAGATCACCAACGGAAATGCCACCGAATGTAAGAAATATGCCTTCATCGGGTATTCATAGATCCCAATCGCCATCAGCGCGATTCGTGCTACATTGGTCGCATAAATGATCACCACCCCGGCCAGGATGTAGAGCAGCGTTGCCCTTAGTCTTCCGAAGAAGGCGAGCATAAAAGACACAAATAAAATAATAATACTGGCGGCATTGCAGCCTTCAATGATACGCGCCACGAATTTCCCATTAACCGTAAGATGCATGGTCGCTTCGGGAATACCGGGAACCACGCTGGCATCATAGCCAAAAGCAGACACTACAGCCTCACTTTGCAGGGCTACCAAATGAGTAAGATAGTCGGGATAATAAGCTTCCGAAGAAAAATTTTGCAGGTACAAATTGTACAAAAATACCAACAGGAGATAGGTGCCTAAAAAGGTAAAAATAAAGCGGATCACCGCTGCATATTTCTGAACCAGTTGAAACAATTTGTGCAGGAGATTTTTTCAAAAGTATTGAATTTAAAAAGCATTACATCGCTTTATTTTTGAATACTTTTGTTCAAAATTTTGAAAATATGTCTCTTCAGAACTTAAAATCTAAAGTTGAAAATATCCTAAAGGAGGAAAAAGCTTCCGTAGACCTGCGTTTAAAAGAGGTATGTGAATTGCTAAAAGCCGAAGTTGATTATTACACCTGGGTAGGTTTCTACTTCAAGAACGGTGACAAAAATGAACTAAAACTAGGGCCTTACGCGGGCGCACCTACAGATCATATTATTATCCCCTTCGGAAAAGGCATCTGCGGACAGGTTGCAGTTTCTAACCAGAACTTCGTGGTGCCCGATGTGGGTGCACAAGACAATTACATTGCCTGCAGCATACATGTAAAAGCTGAAATCGTGGTGCCTTTGTTCAAAAATGGGGAAAATATTGGGCAGATCGACATTGATTCCAACATTCCCGATCCTTTTACCGAAGAAGACGAGCGTTTTCTTGAATTCGTAAATGAGAAGGTGGCAGAGATCCTTTAGATCATACCAGGACCAAAACAGAAGAGGTTCCAAAAATGTCATTTTTGGAACCTCTTCTGTTTTGGTGTTTCTTTTATCTATTCAAGATTGAATTGGTATGAGACCCCATTTTGCATCATTAGCATCTTGCCTTCTTCGGCAGTAAATTCGAGCTTTAAGCCGGCGCGGGCGAATTCAAATTTGTTAGGTTCATATGCCTCCAATGGGAATGAAGACTGCCCTGTGGCTTGAACCATTAAAATTCCGTTCTTTTCAAAAATTCTAATATCCAGGGGAAAACTTTGGCTGGTATAGTTTCCGGTAAACTTTTGAAGTTCTTCAGCAGATAATTCCAGGCTTTTCAATTCGGGAATGTCGTAATCCATTCCGAAGGAAATACTTAAAGCCCCGGCCATGATATCCCCAACCGGCATTGCTATCGCATTGGATATATAGGCAGCAGCCAGTTCAGTTTCGGGGTCATATATTGCCATCGATCCAAACCCGTCAATTCCACCGGTGTGGCCATAAAGTACTTTATCATTCAATGGGTACGAAAATAATCCCATTCCGTAACCATTTTTCAAGTCCTTCATTTTTTCGAGGCTTTCGGGTTTCACCACTTTGCCGCTAAAAAGGGCTGTGAAGAACTGGTTGAGCTCTTTTGGAGTGGAGACCACTCCCCCGGCACCTTTTGGAATACTAAGGTCTGTTTCGGTATTCAAAACCCAGTCTTTTTCTTTCTTGTAAGACTGTGCTTCAAAATCAGCTGTATTGATCTTGCTTCCGTAATAGGTTTTTTTGAGGCCCAGCGGCTTTACGATTCTATCCTGCAGCAATTTGGAGAAACTTTTTCCTGTCACATCTTCAGCAATAAAACTCAGCAATACATAATTGGTGTTGGAATACTCATTTTTGGCACCCGGTTCAAAAACCGGTTTTAGGGACTTAAAGATCTCCAGCATCTCCTGTTTCGTCTTAGCCTCCTCCATGTAGGCGGGATATCCTAATTCACTGGTGAAATTAAACAACCCGCTCTGGTGCCGCAATAGATCTTCAATATCAATACTTTCGGCATTAGGCATTTCGGGATAGAATTTTGACAACTTTGTATTGAGCTGCAGTTTTCCTTCCTCCACAAGTTGCATGATCATGGAAGCGGTAAAGGTCTTGGAAATGGAACCAATTCGGTATTTGGTGTCGGCGCCGGCTTTGATTTTCTGCTGAAGATCGGCGTAACCAATGGAATTTTGGTAGACCTCTTCTCCATTCTGAAAAACGGAAAAACTTCCCATTCCTTTTTTATTTTCTTCAATAGCAGCAAAAAGGTTGTCCATTTTTTGTGTATCAAATTTTTGAGCGGTTAGAGTAGCCACACAAAAAAAGATAAAGAACATGTTTAGAATTTCTTTCATAAAAGCGGTTTTTAAGATTACATCCCGGTCCTGATCGCCTCAACGGGATCAAGCCGCGAAGCCGAAACCGCCGGAATTATTCCTGAAACAAGCCCTATGATCGCTGAAACTGCCGTTCCCACGAACATGTTCCAGGGAGAAAGAATGAACTGGAAGTCACCGGTAAACTGAGACAAAATAATTGACACCAGCCACACGAGGAAGAGCCCTATAAGCCCGCCGATGATCGCCAGAATGACGGCTTCAAAAAGGAACTGGAAAAGGATAAACCTGTTCTTGGCTCCCAGAGATTTCTGGATACCGATTAGGTTAGTCCGCTCTTTTACGCTCACGAACATGATATTCGCAATTCCAAAGCCGCCCACCAACAGGGAAAACCCACTGATGATAAGGCCTATAAAATTCATCTGGCTCGTCATGTTATCAATAAAGTCTGCGAGGCCCTGCAGCTGGTTCACGAAAAAGTTGCTCACTTCTTCGGTTTTGAGCCCCCTGATACTTCTAAGGTGTTGGGTGACCATGGCCACAAATTCGGCATCGTCAACATCTTCATCGGGTTTGATCACGATCTGCGGAAAAGTGCCGCGGTTGTTGGTTCCGTATATTCGGCGAACGGCGTTCACAGGAAGAAAAGCGTTCGAGTCGTGACTATTTCCGAAGAGATTAGAACCCATTTTTTCCAAAACCCCAATCACGGTAAACCTTCGACCGTAAAGCCTCACCTGTTTTCCCATGGGATCAAAGCCTTCAAAAAGCGTTTCGGCAACATCGTGCCCCAGCACAATGACGGGGGCGGCGCGTACAGATTCGGCCTTAGTAAAAAATCTTCCTTCTTCGATCTGAAGCGCTTCAATGTCATAATATTCCGAAGAAACCGCCCCTATTCCAACATTGGTAGCGGTGTTTTCATTGTACTTGATCGATTCGCTGGGTACATTGAGCACGTAGGAAACCGCCTCGGCATCGGGCAAACTGCGGCTTAAATAGTCATATTCTTCATAGGAGACATCGGGAAACTGCTCCCTCTTCCATTGCGGGATCTCTGTAGGACCAAAGGAAAAACGGGTAACGATTAGGGTGCTGTTGTCAAGAGAGCTCAGGCTGCCCTTGATCTCTTTCTCCAGCGAATCTACTGCCGCGAGCACGGCAATGATAGAAAAGATCCCGATGGTCACCCCCAAAAGGGAGAGCATGGTTCTTAACTTATTATTCTTGAGCGCGTTGATCGCGAAATAGAAGCTTTCCTTAAGTACCCTTAAATATATTAGCATAGTTCTAGAAGGCCAGATTTTACAACCCTTTCATCATAAGACGTCAGCCCGGCTTTTTCGTTACAAAATAAAATTACAAATAACCTGCTGCAGATTTATATTTTATGCCGAATTAATTACTTTTGCAACCTCAACAAAACCAACACAATGAGCGACTTAAAATCGGCTAAAACAGCTTTAATTTCAGTATTTCACAAGGACGGCCTGGAGCCGGTAGTGAGAAAGCTGGACGAGCTGGGGATCACGATCTACTCAACCGGCGGAACTGAAAAATTCATCAAAGATCTTGGGACCAATGTGGTACCGGTGGAGGATGTCACTTCATACCCATCTATTCTTGGCGGCCGCGTAAAGACCCTGCACCCAAAAGTATTTGGAGGCATTCTTAACCGCAGTGGAAATACCCAGGACGAGGCCGAGCTGAAGCAGTATGAAATTCCGCAGCTTGACATTGTGATCGTTGACCTTTACCCGTTTGAGAAAACGGTAGCTTCGGGAGCTTTAGAAGAAGATATTATCGAAAAGATCGATATTGGAGGTATTTCCCTGATTCGTGCTGCCGCCAAGAATTTTAAAGATGTGCTTTGTGTTTCTTCAATGCAGGATTACGCTGAGTTCCTCAATATTATTTCTGAAGGAAAAGGCGCGACAAGCCTGAAGGACAGAAAACGTTTTGCAGCAAAAGCTTTCAATATCTCCTCTCATTACGATACTGCCATTTTCAACTACTTTAACGAAGACGAGACGGCTTTTAAAGAAAGCTACTCCGGCGGAATGGAGTTAAGATACGGGGAGAATCCCCATCAAAAAGGGCATTTTTACGGGAGCTTTGACGCGATATTCGATAAGCTGCATGGAAAAGAGCTTTCATACAACAACCTCTTAGATGTTGATGCCGCAGTGAACCTCATGACCGAGTTCCAGGGAGAAGCTCCAACTTTTGCTATTTTGAAGCACAATAATGCCTGCGGAATGGCTCAAAGAAATACTATTTTAGAGGCCTATAAAGACGCGTTAGCAGGAGACCCGGTTTCGGCTTTCGGCGGAATCCTCATCAGCAATACCGAGATCGACAAAGCAACTGCCGAGGAGATACATCAGTTGTTCTGTGAAGTGGTGATCGCACCATCATATTCCGAAGAAGGGCTGGAGATCCTAAAAGGTAAAAAGAACAGGGTGCTTTTGGTTCAGAAACAATTGGAGCTACCTAAACAGCAGGTAAGAACCTGCCTAAATGGAGTACTCGTCCAGGACAAAGATCTTAAAACCGATACTAGCGAAGATTTAACTTTTGTTACCAACAATAAACCTTCAGAGGATGAGTTATCTGATTTGTTGTTTGCATCCAAAATTTGCAAGCACACCAAATCAAATACCATTGTCCTGGTAAAAGATCACCAACTCTTAGCGAGCGGTACAGGCCAAACCTCCAGGGTTGACGCCTTGAGGCAAAGTATCGACAAGGCAAGATCATTTGATTTTGACCTTAGAGGAGCCGCTATGGCCAGCGACGCTTTCTTCCCTTTCCCAGACTGTGTGGAGATAGCAGATAAAGCAGGAATAAGCAGCGTGATCCAGCCCGGCGGTTCTATAAAAGACCAGCTAAGCATTGACTATTGCAACGAAAATAATCTTGCCATGGTGATGACCGGCACAAGGCATTTTAAACATTAATTTTATTACATTTACCAAACCTCAATATAATCTACATTACGCATGGGATTTTTCGATTTTCTCACTGAAGAAATAGCTATAGATTTAGGAACTGCAAACACCCTTATCATCCACAACGACAAAGTTGTGGTTGACAGTCCGTCTATTGTGGCCCGTCATAGAACCACAGGAAAGATCATCGCAGTGGGAAAAGAAGCCGCGATGATGCAGGGAAAAACCCATGAGAATATCAAGACCATCAGGCCTTTGAAGGACGGGGTAATTGCCGACTTTGATGCGAGTGAGAAAATGCTCACCATGTTCATCAAGGAAATTCCGGCACTAAAAAAGAAGATGTTCACTCCGGCCCTTAGAATGGTGATCTGTATCCCTTCAGGAATTACCGAGGTGGAGATGCGTGCCGTAAAGGAAAGTGCAGAAAGGGTGAACGGAAAAGAGGTTTACCTTATCCACGAACCTATGGCTGCTGCCATTGGTATTGGGGTTGACATCATGCAACCTAAAGGGAACATGATCGTGGACATAGGGGGTGGAACAACCGAGATCGCGGTGATCGCACTTGGAGGTATTGTTTGCGACAAATCTGTAAAGATCGCCGGAGACGTGTTCACCAATGACATCGTATACTATATGCGTACGCAACACAACCTTTATGTTGGGGAGCGTACTGCGGAAAAAATAAAGATCCAGATTGGTGCTGCTACCGAAGATCTTGAGGTACCGCCAGATGAAATGAATGTTCAGGGGCGTGACCTGCTTACGGGAAAACCAAAACAGGTGAACATCTCTTATCGCGAGATCGCCAAGGCCCTTGACAAATCTATCTTGAGGATCGAAGATGCGGTGATGGAGACCCTTTCTCAGACTCCACCCGAGCTTGCCGCCGATATCTACAATACCGGGATCTATCTTGCCGGTGGTGGTTCCATGCTACGCGGCCTTGATAAAAGATTATCACAAAAGACAGACCTTCCGGTTTACATTGCAGAAGATCCGCTACGGGCTGTTGTACGCGGAACAGGAATCACCCTAAAAACGCTTAACCGTTACAAGGGCATCTTGATAAAGTAGGAGTAGCTTATGCAGCAAATAATAAATTTTCTTATTCGCAATAAGAACAATATTTTATTCTTATTGCTGCTCGGCTTTTCACTGTTTTTGACGATCCAGTATCATTCTTACCAAAGAAGCAAGTTCATAAGTTCGGCTAATTTCCTTAGTGGGGGCATCTACAGCTACACCAGCGATATCAATGCCTATTTCAATCTTGAAGAATACAACAAACGCCTGCTGGAAGAGAACGAACGTTTACGCACCAGGTTGGCAGCAATAGAAGACACAAGCAAGTTAAGGGACTATAAAGACACCATAAATTTTGAAGGCCATTACAGCTTTCAGGCTGCCGAAGTGATCAATAACAACTACGCTAACCGCAACAACTACCTTACCCTAAAGAGAGGTGCTAAGTCGGGAATCGAGCCTGACATGGGGGTAGTAACAAGCAGGGGAATCGTGGGGATCGTAGAAAATGTTTCCCCTAAGTATTCCACGGTCATCTCTATTTTAAACTCGAATTCCAAGATCAATGCCCAGCTGAAAAAATCCAATCACTTTGGAACGCTTATCTGGAATGGAGATGATCCCAACACTGTACAGCTTATAGATGTGCCGGCTATCGCTCCTGTAGAAAAGGGCGACAGCATCATTACCGGAGGAAGGTCCCTTATTTTTCCTAAAGGCCTGCCGATAGGAACCGTTAAAGATTACACGCTGGATCAAAGCGAAAGCTACTATACCATCAATATCAGCCTGTTCAATGACATGACGAACATTGGGTATGTTTATGTGATAGGCAACAACGAAAAGGAAGCTATTGAGGAACTGCAAAACCTGACGGAAGATGAATAATGTGATCATTTCAAATACGCTCAGGTTCATAGTTTTGCTGTTGCTGCAGGTACTGCTGCTCAACAACATTAACTTTTTGGGTTATATCAACCCATACCTTTATGTGCTTTTCCTCATCCTCTACCCTTTTAATGCCAATCAAAGCCTTTTTCTTTTCCTCGCATTCCTGCTTGGGCTGGGCGTGGACATTTTTGAAGACAGCGGCGGGATCAATGCTGCAGCCTGTTTGGTAGTGGCTTACATAAGGCCGATGATCTTAAGATTTTCTTTTGGGGTGAGTTACGATTATCAAACCGTTCGGTTTTCAAATACCCAAATTGGATCGAGAATAAGCTACGTGGCGCTAATTGTATTCGTGCACCATTTCGTACTGTTTTTACTGGAATTCTTCAATTTTGCACACTTCTTGCTACTCCTTAAAAAGACACTTTTTTCGGGCTTGTTTACAATAATCCTGGTCTTTCTATCGCTATCATTATTTAACCGGAAAACCAGATGAGAAGAATTTTACTCTATATCATTATCATTACCACCGGTCTTATGTTTCTGGCCCGGTTATTCTATTTACAGATCCTGGATGACTCCTTTGAAGGCCGATCAGAAAATAACGCCATCAAAGTGGTTTATGATTATCCGCAGCGGGGTTTCATCTTTGACCGTAATGGGGAACTTTTGGTTTCTAACCAGCCGTCTTATGACGTGATGGTGATCCCACGAAACCTGAAGCCTTTTGACACCACCGAATTTTGTAAAATTCTAAGTCTGACTCCCGAGCAGTTAGCAACCCGTCTTGATAAAGCAAAGATCTATTCTCCCCGGCTACCTTCGGTAGTGGTGCCGCAGCTTACCAAGAGCGAGTATGCCTACCTGCAGGAGAAAATGAGAAAATATGAAGGCTTTTATATTCAGAAGCGTAGCCTTAGAGATTATTATACCCAACATGGCGCAAATGTACTTGGCTATATAGCCGAAGTTAACCAGCGTATCGTCAACGAGAATCCTTACTACCTCTCTGGAGACCTTATTGGCCGCCAGGGCGTCGAGGGCTACTACGAAGAGTTATTGAGAGGCGTAAAAGGTGTAAAATATATTCAGAAGGACAGGTTCAACCGCGACATAGGGCCTTACAAAAATGGCATTTATGACACCCTTCCAAAAAAGGGAAAAGATCTTACCATTACCATTGATGCCGAACTTCAGGCTTACGGTGAAAAACTTATGGAGAACAAGCGCGGCGGAATTATTGCCATTGAGCCTTCTTCAGGAGAGATCCTTGCAATGGTAACCGCTCCCAACTATGATCCTGCCGATCTTGTAGGTAGGAAAAGGTCTGAAAATTTCACAAAGCTCTGGCTGGATTCTATCAGTAAACCATTATTTGATCGCGGCCTACAGGCAGAATACCCTCCCGGTTCGCCTTTCAAAACCATCAATGCCCTTATTGGGCTTCAGGAAGGAGTGGTTACAACCCAGGATCGTTTCGTTTGTCAGCATGGTTATTACTACGGAAGAGGCCGTAAACTGGGCTGTCACGCCCATGCCAGTCCTTTGAGCATGATTCCGGGAATTGCGCAGTCATGCAACGCCTACTTCGCCAATGTCTACCGAAGGATCATCGAAAAATACCCTACTCCGCAAGAAGGAGTAGATGCCTGGGCAGCACATTTACGAAGCTTCGGGCTGGGAGACTATTTAGGATCTGACCTCTCTACCGGAAGGCCGGGAAAGATCCCTACTTCCGAATATTACAACAACATCTATAACTATCCTACTTATAAATGGTTTGCTACGGCTACCATTTCAAATGCTATCGGGCAGGGAGAGGTTTTGATGACGCCTATTCAGCTGGCAAACATGACGGCTGCTATTGCTAATCGCGGCTGGTTCTATACCCCTCATATTTTAAAGGAAATTGAAGGCAGCCCGATCCAGAACGAGGAGTTCACTGAAAAGAAAATGACCACTATTGATCCGCAGAATTTCGAGCCGGTAGTAGAAGGGATGCACCAGGTGTATAAAATGGGTACAGCCTCTGCCTTACAAATTCCCGGTATAGAAATAGCCGGAAAGACGGGAACAGCCGAGAACTTTACCAAGATTAACGGAAAACGGGTTCAGCTTACAGACCATTCCATCTTTATCGCCTTCGCTCCTGTAGACAACCCAAAGATCGCTTTGGCGGTATTTGTGGAGAACGGCTATTGGGGAGGACGTTATGCCGGTCGAATTGCCGGCCTCATGATCGAGAAATACATCAAAGGGGAGATCACCAGGAAAGACATGGAAGACTGGATCATGACCCATAGCCTGGAAGAAGAATACGCGAAACCCTACAGCGGCGAACCCTTTAAAATTAACCAGTAGGAATGTCCAAAACCATATCCCAATTCGATTGGGTCAGCATATTGATTTATTTTTTATTGGTGGCGATCGGCTGGGTAAACATCTACTCCGCTTCGCTTGACGACACCGCGACTTCGTTCTTTGACCTGGACCAGATCTACGGAAAACAAATGCTGTGGATCATGCTTAGCCTGCTGCTTATCGTGATCCTGCTTTCGCTCGAGGCGAAGTTCTATGAACGCTTTGCCAGTGTCATCTATATTGTTTCTCTCATATCGATCCTCGGGCTCTTTTTCTTCGGAAAGACTATCAACGGCGCCACCTCCTGGTACGCGATAGGCGGCTTTACGCTGCAGCCTGCGGAATTTGCCAAGGTCGCGACTGCCCTGGCGCTGTCGAAGTACATCGGGGATATTCAAACCAACATTAAGAACCTGGGCGACCAGTTCAAGGCGTTCCTCATCATTGCCCTCCCGGCGCTTATTATATTACCACAGCCCGATGCGGGAAGTGCCATGGTTTATGCCGCCTTTTTCTTTCCGCTCTACAGGGAAGGACTTTCAGGCGTTTATTTGATCACAGGCGCCTCGGGCGTGCTGGTCTTTGTGCTTACCCTGCTGTTTAGCCCCTGGTGGGTTTCGGGGGGTGCTGCCCTGGTTATAATACTTCTGTATTTCTTCAGAAAAAAGAAAAGGCCGGGCGCTATTGCTTACCTGAGTATCCTGATCATGGTTATAGCACTGAGTTTTTCAGTAGATTATATTTTTCAGAACGTCTTTGAACAGCGACACCGGGACCGGTTCAATATTGTTTTGGGGAAAGAGGTGGACAACCGCGGAATTGGTTATAACACCAACCAAAGCGAGATCGCCATTGGCAGCGGAAGCTGGTTTGGAAAAGGCTGGACCGAAGGAACCCAGACCAAAGGAAACTTCGTCCCTGAGCAGCACACAGATTATATTTTTAGCACCGTAGGAGAAGAATGGGGCTTTGTAGGCAGCGCCCTAGTAGTCTTTCTGTTCGTGTTCCTTATGCTGCGCATCATTCACCTCGCAGAACGGCAGAAATCGCAGTTCAATCGCGTGTACGGCTATAGCCTGGCGGGAATACTGTTCATTCACTTCTTTGTCAACATAGGAATGGTTATAGGCGTACTGCCAACGGTAGGGATCCCACTGCCCTTCTTCAGCTACGGTGGCTCAGGATTGTGGGGCTTTACAATTCTGCTTTTTATCTTTATCAAGCTGGATGCAGACCGTATGTCGTTCTGGTAATCTCATTGAACAATTAACAGTTATCAATAAACAGGCATTCTAAAACAGGTGCCAAAAAAGGCATTTTTAAGACTCCTCTTTTTCGCCCAAAGAACGCAGAGCATCTCGCGTATTCCCAAAAAACATCAGTGGACCTATAGCTAAAAAAATTCTTCAGAAGGGGTTCCAAAAATGACATTTTTAACAGTGCCTGATCTTGAATCTTAAACTTGAATATGGAATCCTTCAGACATAAAAAAACCTCCTGCTCTCGCAGAAGGTTTCTTCTATTCTTGATCTTAAGCCTTAGTTCTTGATCTGGGCTACTTCAGATTTCTTGATGTTGTTCATTTTCATATCTTCCAGCACATTTACTGCCTCTTCCATATAGAGGTCGCTGGTAAGGTTCTCGTGCCATCTTTGCCTTTTTTCAGCTAAAACAGTATCTACAGTGAACATCTCCTGCTCGTAAGGCAAAGATTCGAAAGTAAGATTTGATTTGTATTCAGAGATCTTATTGAACTTCTCAGCCTGTTTTTCATTCTGCTCCATTTCCTGGCTATACTCGTCATAGTTTAGCGGGAAAGTGAAGTTATTTCTCTGGTCTCTGATCCATTCGGCATTTTCCTGGATCAAAGCGATATGCTGGTTAGCTGCCATTCTTTTTTTGCTGTGCTCAAGAGCCTCCTCAAAGTCGATGTAACCGTCCCACACCTTGTAATCTGCAGGTTCGATCTGATCCCAAGGCAGCGGATTCTCCTGGTCTTTTTCCCCTATGTCGATGAAAGAATATCTGTCCGGCACAACCACATCACTCTTCACTCCCTCAAGCTGGGTAGAACCACCGTTCACCCTGTAGAATTTTTGGGTTGTGATCTTTAAAGCACCGAGGTCTCCAAAATCGCTGTTGCGCACCCAACGGTTAAGGTCCAGTACGTTTTGCACGGTTCCTTTACCATAAGTTTGCTTACTACCTATGATCACTGCTCTTTTATAATCCTGCATTGCTGCGGCCAGTATCTCTGACGCCGAAGCCGAAAGTTCATTCACAAGAATTACCAGCGGCCCGTCCCATACAATAGAAGGGTCTCTGTCTTTCAATACTTCCTGACCTTCAAGCTTGGATTTTACCTGCACAATAGGTCCTTCTTTAATAAAGAGCCCGGCAATATCAACAACGGTTTTTAAAGAACCACCGCCGTTGTTCCTAAGGTCGATCACAAGCCCGTCCATACCTTCTTTTTTAAGGCGGATGATCTCTTTCTTCACATCTGAAGCCGCGTTTCTTTGCGAGTAATCTTCCATATCGAAGTAGAACTTTGGCAGGTTGATCACACCATAAAGATGCTCGTCTTTTTTAACGGTTGCAGCTTTAGCGTAAGTTTCTTCGATCTCTACCACATCACGCGTGATCTTCACATCTTTTATGGTACCGTCAACTTTTCTAAGGGTTAAGGTAACTTCTGTACCTTTTGGGCCTTTGATAAGGCCTACCGCATCGTCAAGTCTCATTCCCACAACACTCACAGCTTCTTTCTCGTCTTCCTGCTTCACTTTGAGGATCTCGTCCCCAACTTCCACTTGCTCTCCTCTCCAGGCAGGCCCCCCGGAAATCACTTCCACAATTTTTACATTGTCATTCTTCTTTTGAAGTCGGGCACCGATACCTTCAAGCTTTCCGCTCATCGCCATATCGAAGCGATCTTTGTCCTGAGGTGCAAAATAGAAGGTGTGCGGATCAAATTCTTCTACAATTGAATTCACGTAGATGGAGAACCAGTCTTTACGTTCCATATCGTCAGTAAAATCAAAGTATTCATCTAAAGAACTTTCGGTAAGCTCACGAGCCTCTTTTTCAAGCTCGGCATCAGATTTTACCTCGTAATCAGGGTTGTTCTCAAGCTCACGTTCCTGTTCTTTCTTTTTATCATAGAAATTGGCAATGGTAGAAAACTTAAGCTGTTTTCTCCAACGTTCTCTCATTTCTTCTTTAGACGTAGCATAGTCTTGTTTATCGTAATCTGTGTTAAGGATTTCTTTTTGGTTGAAGTCAAATGGTTTGGAAAGGATCTCTTTGTACATCTGTTGAGCTTCGCCCATTCTAAGCATCAGCCTTTCATGAGTAAGGTCAAAAAAGCTGATCTCACTATTCTTGATCTGATCATCGATCTGGTCCTTATATTGGTCGAAGTCCTTAATATCACCGGCATAGAAGTACCTTTTCAAGGGATCTACCCCATCCAGATAATCCTTGTATACCTCTTCAGAAAAGGAATCATTAATGTCCTTCGCGTCATAATGCCCGTTCTTAAGCACGTAAGCGATCAATTCGATCAAAGTCTTGTCCTTATTGGGATCATTAAAGGTCTTGGTCGTAAAGCTGCAGGAGGCTGCGGCAAAAAGCAACAGCAGTACCAGTAATTTATAATTCCTTCTCATTATGCTACGTATTTTCATCATTATTTTCTCCCTATATACATTAAAAACTGTGCCACGTTTGCAGGGTTGCAAGCTAATTGTTAAACTACGAATATAATGTTTTCCTCAGGAAATTAATTTATTTTAGCATCCATAAAATTTTCACAAATGTCTCAAAACAAACCGCTAATATTGGTGACCAATGACGATGGCATCACCGCTCCCGGAATAAGGGCTTTAATTGAAGTAATGAAGCAGCTGGGAGAGGTCATAGTGGTAGCCCCCGATAGCCCTCAAAGCGGGATGGGGCACGCGATCACCATTAGCGATACGCTGTTCTGCGACCAGGTGACCGTGAAGGAAACCTACAAACACAAGGAATTTAGCTGCTCCGGCACTCCAGCCGATTGTGTAAAGATCGCGACCCAGGAGATCCTGCATCGCAAGCCAGATCTTTGTGTGAGCGGGATTAACCATGGCTCCAACTCCTCTATCAATGTGATCTATAGCGGCACCATGAGCGCCGCGGTAGAAGCTGGTATAGAAGGCATTCCTGCTATTGGTTTTTCCTTGCTGGATTATTCTTTAAATGCCGATTTTGAACCGTCAAAAAAGTTCGTGAAGAAGATCACCAGACAGGTGCTTAAGCACGGTCTACCAAAAGGGGTCGTGCTAAATGTGAATCTTCCAAATTTGGCTGAATCAGAAATTAAGGGAATAAAAGTCTGCCGGCAGGCCAATGCGCGCTGGGAGGAGGAATTCGACAAGAGAACGAACCCGCAGGGCCGCGATTATTACTGGCTTACGGGTAAGTTCGTCAATGAAGACAAAGGCGAAGACAGCGATGAATATGCACTTTCGAAGGGTTATGTTTCTGTGGTGCCAATACAGTTTGATCTTACTGCCCACCAATTCCTGGGCGACCTAAACTCCTGGGACCTGAATGATTAAAAAAGAGATCCTCATCGGCTTTTTTACGGGAATCTTTTCCAACCTTGTTGGGACCGCGCTTTATGTTTTAATTTTTTCAGACATTTCCCTTTACGACACGCTTGAAGAAGCATTGATAAATGAGTTTTTAGGAACGCTTATCACCGCGGGTGCAATTTTGAATTTCTTGCCGTTCTTCTATTTCTTAAATCAAAAACAGATCTACAGGGCACGCGGCGTCTTGCTCGCCTCCATTTTAGCTGCCCTGGTCATCGCTGTTCTAAAGTTTGTCGTCATCTAATGAAGTACTATCTAATTGCAGGAGAAGCATCGGGAGATTTGCACGCGGCCAACCTGATGAAGGCACTTAAAAAAGTAGATCCTTCGGCCGACTTCAGGTTTTGGGGCGGCGATCTTATGGCGCAACATGGGGGAAAGCCGGTGAAGCATTACCGCGACCTCGCGTTTATGGGCTTTGCCGAAGTCATTATGAACCTAAAGACCATTCTCGGCAATATTTCTTTCTGTAAACAGGATATCAAAAGCTATGAGCCAGATGTGATCATTTTTGTCGATTACCCGGGCTTCAACCTGCGCATTGCAAAATGGGCAAGAAAAGAAGGGTTTAAAACCCATTTTTACATCTCTCCGCAGATCTGGGCCTGGAAAGAAAATCGTATCAAGGATATTCAGCGGGATATTGACGAGATGTACGTCATCCTGCCATTTGAAAAAGAATTCTACGAAGACAAACACGCCTATAAGGTCAATTTTGTGGGTCACCCGTTGATCGATGCCATTGCGAATCGCCCTCCTGTAGATGCCAAAGCTTTTAAAGCCGAATTTCAACTGGACGAACGTCCTGTCATCGCATTGCTGCCGGGAAGCCGAAAGCAGGAGATCTCCAAAATGCTGGAGATCATGCTAAGCATTACCGATGATTTCAAGAATTACCAGTTTGTCATTGCCGGCGCCCCAAGCCAGGAACCCGAGTTTTACGCTCAATTCATCAAAAAGAAGAATGTGCACCTGGTGATGAACAGGACCTATGACGTTCTTAGCCTCGCCAATGCCGCGCTGGTCACTTCGGGAACGGCCACATTGGAAACAGCGCTCTTTAAGGTGCCCGAAGTGGTTTGCTACAAAGGCAGTTTCATCTCTTATGAGATCGCTAAGCGCATCATCAAGCTTGACTACATCTCCCTCGTCAATCTTATTATGAACCGTGAGGTTGTGAAAGAGCTCATTCAGCGCGACTTTAACAAGAAGAACCTGAAAAAGGAGCTTCAAAAAATACTTTCTGAAGAGCACCGAAAAAAGCTTTTTTCAGACTACTATGAACTGGAGAAAAAGCTGGGTGGCACCGGCGCCAGTGAAAAGACCGCCCGCCTCATCTACGAATCTATTGCTGCGGAATAGCACATGAAAAGATTGCTCCTGCTTCTAATGCCGCTCCTGCTCATTTCCTGTGGGGCTCATAAAACCAGATTCTCTGCTGCTCCCGAAGCAGTTGTAAATGAAGAAATCGCGGGAACCTCAGAAGAGCCTGAAGTTACAGAGTATGAGGAAGCCGAAGTCATTTCTGAAGAAGATAGCCCCGGTTTCGACCTTATAGCTACCGCCAAAGATTTCATTGGCACCGCCTATAAATACGGCGGCACCAGCAGCGCAGGAATGGACTGTTCCGGCCTTGTCTATTCGGTTTTTCTGCTCAAGGATGTGGTTCTACCACATTCTTCCCGTGCCATGGCCCAGCTTGGCGAAAAACTTTCACTCGATAAAGTTTCTCCGGGAGACCTGGTGTTCTTCGAGACCGGAAGAAAGAAAAATGTCATCAGCCACGTGGGCATGGTCGTGGAACTCGAAGAAGACAAGATCTTTTTCATCCACTCCACCACCTCCAGGGGCGTGATCATCTCCAGTCTGGACGAAAATTACTGGCAACAACATTTTGTAATGGCGCGGCGTATCCTGTAAATTCATATCTTAGGTATTCACCTGGTTATGAAACGCATAAGCCCGATCATTAAGCTCACATTGCTGCTGCTTTGCGGCGTCATCTGCGGAAGTCTTTTGGAACTTCCGCTCGAAATGACATTTTTGAGCCTGCTTGTGCTGTTAACTTTATTTCTCACAGCTTATTGGACTTCAAAAAAGCTGTTTTCTGAAGGTATTTTCTTCGGAATGTGCTCCTATCTCCTTTTCTTCGGAATGGGCGTCCTCATAGCGTGCCTGCACAAGCCCGAAAATCAGCCGAAGCATTTTATTCAACAGATCTCTTCGGAAAACACAGAGAGTACCGGTCCTCTACTGCTTGCCGAAGTCACGCAGGTACTAAAACCCGATCTTTTTTCTGAAAAAGCCGTTGCCGAAGTGCAGCACTTAGATCACTCTCCGGCTGAAGGTAAACTGCTGCTCCTGCTTCCCAAAGAGAGCTCAAAAATGTCATTTTTGGAAGGTCAGCAGATCTTGCTTCAAACAGAACTGCAGGAAATTCCGGGGCCAAAAAATCCGCATCAATTCAATTACCAAAGCTTCATGGCCAGAAGAAATGTACTGCGGCAGGCACAGCTCAAACCCGGCACATTCCAGCTACTCCCGAAAAGAAAACAAGACATGGAAAGCCTGGCCGCCGACAGTAGGAAAAAGATCGTACAAAAACTGCAGAGAAACGGCTTTTCGGGAGATGAACTGGCTACGGTACAGGCACTGTTGCTGGGGCAAAAACAGGATATTTCTGCCGAGGTCTATAACAATTATGCTGCAGCCGGAGTCATTCACATCCTCGCGGTTTCGGGGCTGCACGTGGGAATTATTTTACTCCTTCTCAATTGGCTGTTCTCGCCACTGGATCGCTTCAAAAATGGCAAAATTCTAAAGGCTTTTTTCGTGATCCTACTGCTCTGGGCTTTTGCTGTGCTTTCGGGTTTGTCTCCGTCTGTGGTGAGAGCCGTGAGCATGTTCAGCTTTTTGGCGGTGGGAATGCAACTGAAGAGGCGCAGCAGTAATTTGATCTCTGTCTTTGTCTCGCTGCTCTTTCTGCTCCTTATAAAACCGCAGTGGGTTTTTGAAGTTGGTTTTCAATTAAGCTACCTGGCCGTGCTGGGAATCCTCCTGCTGCAGCCGCCACTTTACAAGCTCTGGCGCCCGAGCAATAAAATTTTAAAGGTACTATGGGGCATTTTCACAGGGAGCATTGCCGCACAGGCAGCGGTGCTGCCGCTCAGCCTCCTCTACTTTCACCAGTTCCCGGGCCTGTTCTTCCTCTCTAATCTTGTGATCCTGCCATTGCTGGGTATCCTGCTCGGCTTCGGAATTCTGGTCATTCTGCTTGCCCTGCTCGATCTTCTGCCGCAGTTCCTGTCCGCAACTTTTGGAGGTGCGCTCCACCTCCTGAACGACTTTGTTGCCTGGGCGTCACAACAGGAGCAATTCCTCTTCAAAGACATCTCCTTCAGCAGTGTCGAGGTTCTTGCTTTTTACCTGTTGATCATCGCGCTCGGTTTCCTGCTCTACTCCTTCAGCTATCGCAGGTTGCTCATGGCACTTTCCGCAGTGATCCTGCTGCAGCTATGGTATATTTCTAAAGCTTCAGAAACAAAGGAACAGCTGCTGGTATTTCATAATTCAAAACAGACATTCATAGGGGTTCAAAAAGGGGAATATTTAGTGCTCTTTCAGGAGACCGATGATTACGAAGAACCGATATGGCTTAAGAACTTCAGGATAGGGGAAGATCTGCAACGCATCAGGAAAAAACCTTTAAAAAACATTTACCTGGAACACGGGAAGCTGCTGCTTGTAATAGACAGCAGCGGTATTTACCCGCAATATCTTCGGCAGAAACCCTACGTGCTACTATCAGGTTCCCCAAAGATCAACCTGGAGCGGGTGATAAAAGAGCTGCAGCCCCGGCAGATCATCGCCGACGGCAGTAACTACCGCAGCTATGTGCAGCGCTGGCAAAATACCGCGAAACTTTATGAAATTCCTTTTTTCAACACCTTCGAAAAAGGGGCTTTTGTGATGGAGTGAATTTTATTCCGAAGTCTCGAACTCGTGCTCAAAATTACGGGCGTACTCCTGGTAAGCTTCCTGGCTGGTGATGGTTTTGTAATCTTCACCTGAGAACAACTTTAGAAAAACCTCCAGCTCCTCTGGGGTCCTGTAACCCGGAATTGGACCTATGAGATTGCCCTCTTCATCAAAAAATACAAGACTGGGATAAGCCCTTACTCCAATGGCACGTGCAAAATCATGTGGATTGTTGCGGCCACGCTTGTTGGGGATGAAATTGTCATTTCTAAAGACCTTTTCTTTGTAGGTGATAGTATCGGTGCCTTCGGCATTGAATTTAACGGGATAATAGTGCTTGTTAACGTACTTGGCCACGTCCTTGTTTGAAAAAGTATTCTTCTCGAGCAATTTACAGGGGCCACACCAATCGGTATAGGCATCCATAAAGATCTTTTTTGGCTTCTTTTGCTGCGCCTCCAGGGCTTGGTTCATGCTCATCCATTTTATCTCCTGCGCCTGCGCAAGGCTGCCGGCAAAGGCGACAAAAAATACACTTAACAGCAGTTTTTTCATAGGTCTTTCATTGACAACAATTATTCCGAAGATATAAAAAACGCCCCCTGTAAAAGAGGGCGTTCAAAAATATCATTTTTGGAGCGCTTATTTGATCCCGTGCATGAGCTTTTTCAGCAAAGGATTAAGCAATCCTACCAAGATTCCCGCTCCAATCGGGATGACCGTAAAGATAAGGAAAAAGGTAGAAAGGTCGTATTGCTCTGTTACCTTCTCGATAATACCTCCCAGGGATCCTGCGAGTTTATTACCAATGGCAATGGCCAAATACCACATCCCGAACATGAAGGCGATCATTCGCGCCGGCACCAGCTTACTCACGTAAGAAAGCCCAAGCGGCGAAAGGCAAAGTTCTCCCAGGGTATGGAAGAGATAAGCCAGGATCAACCAGATCATACTCACTTTGGCACCTTCGGCAATGCCGCTGGAACCAAATGCCAGCAATCCAAAACCAAGTCCCAAAAGGATCAAACCAAAGCTGTATTTCCATGCTGCGGAAGGATTGTACTTGCTTTCCCACCATTTTGAGAAGAAAGAGGCAAAGACAATGATAAAGAATGAATTCAGGATACTAAACCAGGACACGGTGATCTCTGTAATCTCTCCGGAAAATTCACGGGCCAGCATCCAGATCACAATACCCCAGATAAGACTGAAACATATTACAAGAACCACATTAGAGCCTAATACTTTCTGATAGGTTTGTCGCCATAAGAGGAAGAGCACGTAAGTGATCACCATCAAAGGCACTACGGTAAGCAAGGCGTTCACCACATTAAAAGCAGTCGCCGCCGTTCCTACCAGCTCCCTGTCAACAGAGTCACGTGCAAAAACGATAAGCGAACTCGCCCCCTGCTCAAATGCCATAAAGAAGAAGACCGTAAAGAAGGCAAAAATGATCACGGCTATCATACGATCCCGTACGATAGGGGCATACCTTGAAATCCTCGAGATCACAAGCACCAGGAACAGAACAAGCGCGATGAGCGCAAAACCTATAGGACCTGAAACAGCTTCTCCACCCAGGTCAAACGGTAAAACTACCGGCAGCAGGTTGAGATCTGCGATCTTTGAGACCGGATCATTAATGAGATACAGAAAACCAATCACCGAAGTAACCAGGATCAAGATCTTGTCAAGCATGGTAAAAGGATTGTGCTTATGGTTCTTTATACCAGTCCTTTCCTCCTCTTCAATTTCTTTTGCCTGTTTCTCCTTATCGGGCACGCCACCTACATTTCCGAACAAAGGTTTAGCCAACCAGAATTGCAGCGTCCCAAGGAACATGAATACCCCTGCAAGACCAAAGCCCCAGCTCCAGCCCACTCTTTCGGCCAGATAGCCGCAAAGCATCATTCCAAAGAAAGCCCCGGCATTTACACCCATATAAAAGATGGTGTAGGCGCCGTCTTTTTTGTCCGGCTTGCCGTCATACATTTCAGAAATGATAGAGGTAATATTCGGTTTAAAGAAACCTGTTCCTACCACCAAAAGGCCAAGCCCAAAGTAGAGGGAGAATTCGGTTTCCACGGCCATCGATATGTGGCCCAGAGTCATAATACCCGCACCAACAACCACAGCCCAGCGATAACCAATCAATTTATCGGCAATTATACCACCCGCTATTGGCGTTAGATAAAGCAAACCTGCATAAGTCCCAAAAAGGGCGCCGGCGTTCTCCATTGACCAGCCCCAGCCGGGATTGTCAACCCCCACGATGGCCATGGTAAGGAAGTTCACCAGCAGCACCCGCATTCCGTAGAATGAGAAGCGCTCCCACATTTCGGTAAAGAAAAGAACAAAAAGTCCCGCCGGATGGCCAAGGACTTTTGTCTTAAAAAAATCAGGATTTTCTGTGGTAGCTACAGTTGCCATTATTTTTTGTGTTTATATTCTTCTTTATCAACTATATCTTCATCTCCCAATTCAAATTTCTCCTGCTGCGGAAGCTCTTTTTCCTGGTCTTCCACTCCGTGAGTAAGTCGTTTAAGTGGTTTAAGCAACAGGATCACGATAAAGCCGAACACCGCGGTAAAGATGGTGATCGAAATAAAAGTGATGAATTCCCTGTCAGTTTGAACTTCCTCGATCAGGAATACTCCGGTATAATCATTAGTCTCCTCATCCATTTTGAATTCAAGAGCCACGTGGTAAGGATTTTCTGAATTAACCTCTTCCTCCTGAAGAACATCCATGATCTCCTGTCTCTTCTCGGGATTCTCAAATGAAATGACATCCAGAACAGATTGTTCATTGGTCACACCAACTGCTTCAAATTCTCCATTTTCAGGATAGACCAAAGCATTGATCCTGAAGTCTTCATTCTTGATAAGTGCGCTGTCATTCTGTTTAAGGAAAGGCTGAACTGCTTCGGGTGAAGCTGAAAGTTCAATATTGATAGGCTCGCTTTGAGAAACCTCTCCAATAATACCGGCAACTTTATTTCCTAGTCCGGTAGCGGCGAAGTAAACCCCCATCATAAGTGAGGCGTATTTTGCAGGCGCCAGTTTTGTGATAAATGAAAGTGCAACAGGTGAAGAACAGAGCTCTCCAATCGTGTGCAGCAAATAGGCCAACACCAACCAGTACATTGCCGATTTTTCAAAACCAGGCTGATATTCGTTTGCAGCCATGGCCATAAAGATGAAACCAAGCCCCATGATGATCACCCCTGTTGCCATTTTAAACAAAGAGGAAGCCTCCTTGTTGTGCAGTTTTCTCTTCGCCCAGAAGTTGGCCACAGCAACTCCAAAAAGAATAATGAACATGGCGTTAAGCGACTGGAACCAGGTGGCCGGTACTGTGTCCCCAATGAGCGGAAGCGTAAAGCCTAGGGTCCTGTTTGTTTTCTCAAGAGCGTAAATGTTCATCAATCCACCGGCCTGTTCAAAGGCTCCCCAGAACACGATCACGAGAATAAAAGACAACAGCATCACAACATACCTGTCTTTCATAACTTGGGAGGTAAGGTCTTTGTATACCATAAGCATCATTGCCGTAACCAATGTAAGGAAGATGAACAGCAGCCCGTAGGGCAGCGATTCAAAGATCAACCAATAGATGGAAAATATCATAAGAGCGGCCGAGATCACCAACTGCAGCGGTGATTTGAACAGGTCGCTGAAAAGGTCTCCAAAAGATGCTCCTTCATCCTGCTCTTCTTTAGACAGCAGGTTTCCAACATTGGCTAAGTATTTTTGTCCCCACAGGTACACGATCAAACCAAAGGCCATGGCAATACCTGCAAGCCCGAAGCCCCAGTGCCAGCCTATTTCTTCTCCCACGTATCCAACGATCAAACTGGAAAGGAAAGCTCCAAGGTTGATCCCGATGTAGAAAATGGTAAATCCTTTATCTCTTCTAATGTCGCCTTCTTTATAGAGGCCACCCACCATAGTGGAAATGTTAGGCTTCAGCATCCCAACCCCGGCGATAATAAGAGCAAGACCCGAATAGAAGGCCCACATCTCTTCCACCGCAAGAATACCGTGTCCCGCCACAAGGACGATGCCTCCAACGAGAACCGTTTTCTTTTGACCAAGCAGTTTATCTGCGATGATCCCTCCCGGAATCGAGGCTACGTACACCAGCATGGTGTACCAGCCGTAAAGCGCAATTGCTTCGGCGCCGGACCAGCCAAGGCCGGCATTGCCGCCGGTGGTGGCGCTAACAAGATACAGCACCAGGATGGCGCGCATACCATAGTAGGAGAAGCGCTCCCACATTTCAGTAAAAAATAGAATATAAAGTCCTACCGGATGCCCGAAAAGCTCTTTTTTAGTAGGCGCTGTAGCAGATGTTGCCATTATAGGGATGATTTAGTGTTAGGTTTAACTTGTAAATGATCTTCGATAAAATTGGTCATAAGCGTGAACAGGTGCAAACGGGTGTTTCCGCCGTAAATACCATGATTTTTGTCAGGATAGATCGCCCAGTCGAACTGCTTGTTGGCCTGGATCAAAGCTTCTATCATTCTCATGGAATTTTGAACATGCACATTGTCGTCTCCTGTTCCATGCACGATAAGGAAATCTCCTTTTAATTTTTCAACATGGTTAAGCGGGGAATTCTCATCATATCCTGTAGGATTCTCCTGCGGAGTGGTCATATAACGTTCAGTATAAACCGAGTCATAGAACCTCCAGCTGGTCACGGGTGCAACGGCAATCGCCATAGAGAAAACATCATTCCCTTTCAAAATGGCATTTGAAGCCATGAATCCACCATAGCTCCAGCCCCAGATCCCAATGTTCTCACTGTCAATGTAATCGCGCTCCCCAAGCTGTTTTGCAGCCTGGATGAGGTCTTCTACCTCGTATTTTCCCAGTTCATACTGGGTTACTTTTTTGAAATCTGCCCCTTTGTATCCTGTTCCGCGTGGATCGATAGCAGCCACGATGTAGCCTTTATTGGCCAACATTTCGAACCAATAGTCGTTGCTACTGTAGAAGCTGTTAGAAACGGTTTGCGAACCCGGCCCGGAATATTGAACGATAAAGAGCGGGTATTGCAGGGAAGGATCAAACTTTGGAGGTTTGATCATCCACATGTTAAGGTCATTCCCGTTCACCGCAAGGGTCGAAAACTCCTTAGGAGAAAATTCATACTCGGCGATCTGCTCCAGCAATTTCTTGTTATTCTTAATGTCCCTTAGCTTTTTGCCGTTTTTGGCAAGGTGCAAAGTAAACTCGTAAGGCGTGGTGGCGCTGGTAAAACTGTTGATAAAGTAGGTATAGTCTGCGCTAAAATCGGCGCTGTTCTGCCCTACTTTTTCGGTTAAACGTTTTTTACCTTTCCCGTTGGGCTTGATGGAATAAACATCACGGTTGATGCTACCGTTCTCGGTACTCTGGAAAAAGATCCTGTCGGTTTTAGCATCAAAGCCGTAGTAGCTGGTCACGTCCCAAAGCCCTTCGGTCACCTGGTTGAGCAGTTTCCCGCTTTTGCTGTAGTGGTAAATATGGTTCCAACCATCTTTTTCGCTGGTCCAGATGAAGGAGTTGTCCTTCAAAAATGTCAGATTATCGGTCACATCTACGTAAGCCTCATCGGTCTCGTTGAGCACAACTTTAGCCGAATTAGCTTTAGTATCAACAAAAATAAGATCCAGCACGTTCTGGTGGCGGTTCAACACCTGCGCGCTCAGCACATTGTCCTGGTTAGTCCACTTGATCCGGGGAATGTAGAAATCTGAATAGTCTCCCAGATCAACATCTGAAATTGCCTTTTTTGAGAGGTCATACACATGCAGTGATACTTCAGAATTTTTCTCGCCCGCCTTTGGGTACTTGAACGTTGTAGTTGTGGGATAAAGATCCTGTCCAAAAATATCCATGGTGAATTCTGGCACTTCAGATTCATCGAACTTCAAAAATGCGATCTTTTCTCCTGTTTTGTTCCACTCGTAAGCCTGCACAAAAGAGAATTCCTCTTCGTACACCCAATCTGTGATCCCGTTGATGATCCTGTTTTTTTCCCCGTCTGTAGTGATCTGGGTGATCTCTTCGGAAGAAAGGTCTTTTACATACAGGTTGTTATCCTTCACAAAAGCCACTTTTTCACCATTTGGCGAAAGCGTTGGTTCCTGAATGGGTTCATCTGTGATCTTCTGAAGCGTTTTGTTCTCCAGGTCATATACGTAGAAGATACCGCGGGTGGAATGCCTGTAAATAGGCTCAATGTTAGTTCCCAGGACGAGTTTGCTTTCATTGTCGCTAAACTCGAAATCGCCGAAATAGTCGATCCCGTCAAGTTCATTGCTGCTCAACATGGTTCGGCTTTTCTCCCCGGTGTCGTAGGAATAAACGTCTATACTTGAAGTTTTGCTGTCGCGGTCAAAGTTAAGAACCACATACTCTTTTCCGTTGTTGAGCGACTGCAGCGACTGCATATACTCCTGACGGAAAGTTCCATTCCAGATTTTTTCGAGTGTGATTTCTTTTTGTTGCGCAGAGAGTAAAGTACTTGCCGTCAAAAAGAAGGCAAGAAGCCTATAGGGTAATTTCATTCTTTGTGCTTAAAAAGTGATTGCCAAGTTTAATAAAAATTCGGCTAAAAAACAGGTTTTTGCCTGTTAAATCCTAATGAGATGTTAAAACAAAAAAGCATCGGCCAGGGCTTCAAAAAGACCAAAATATTAGCAGCTTGAAAACCAGCAGCATAGAAAACCCGCATTCGTGTGCCAGAATTTTGAACAGTTGTATCTTTGACAGTCCAAAATGCTAATGATGATCGAACCTATTTCAGGCTTTTCAAAACTTAAAAAAGAAGAAAAGATCAAGTGGCTTAGCTCCACTTATTTAAAAGACTCTAAAGGCGCAGCCGGCGTACTCAGGCAGTATTGGAATGCCGATGCCAGTTTGCAGCAGCTGCACGAAGAGTTTACCGAAAATACGCTTTCCAACTACTATTTGCCGTTTGGCCTGGCGCCAAACTTCCTAATCAACGGTTTTAGATATGCGATTCCCATGGCCATTGAAGAGAGCTCTGTGATCGCGGCAGCCAGCAAGGCAGCCAAATTCTGGGGCAAGCGCGGCGGTTTTAAGGCTGAAGTGTTGGGCACTCAAAAAATAGGTCAGGTGCATTTCATGTATTCCGGAAGCAAGGAAAAGCTCCGGAACTTCTTCAGCAAGATAAAACCCGAACTCCTCGAGGCTGCTGCACCGCTAACCCACAACATGGAGAAGCGCGGCGGCGGGGTCAAAAACATTGAATTGAGGGACAAGACCGATGTTCTTAACGATTACTACCAGCTGCACTGCACCTTTGAGACCAAAGATTCTATGGGCGCGAACTTCATCAATTCCTGCCTGGAGCGTTTTGCTGAAACTTTTAAAGACGCGGCCGAAAAGCACGAGGCTTTTGATGCTTCAGAAAAGGAGATCGAGATCGTGATGAGCATTTTATCCAATTATGTGCCCGAATGTATCGTGAGAGCCGAAGTTTCCTGCCCTGTAGAAGAACTGGAAGACCATGGCATGAGTGGCGAAGCTTTCGCCGGAAAGTTCGTGAGGGCGATTAAAATAGCCGAAGGTGAACCTTTTAGGGCAGTAACCCACAACAAAGGCATCATGAACGGCATTGACGCCGTGGTGCTGGCCACCGGAAATGATTTTAGAGCGATCGAGGCAGGTATTCACGCCTATGCTTCAAAAGATGGCAGCTACACCAGCCTTACCCATGCCGATGTAAGGCACGGGGAATTCAGGTTCTGGATGGAGATCCCGCTGGCTTTAGGAACAGTAGGCGGATTGACCGGTTTGCATCCATTGTCGCGTATAGCCTTAGAGATCCTGCAAAAACCTTCAGCCGAAGAGCTGATGAAGATCGTGGCTGTCGCCGGACTTGCGCAGAATTTTGCCGCCGTAAAATCGCTCATCACCACAGGAATTCAGCAGGGGCATATGAAAATGCACCTCATGAACATCCTCAACCAACTTAAAGCAACACCTGCCGAAAAAGAGGTTTTGGTGCAGCATTTCAAAAAACACAATGTCTCCCATAGCGCGGTAGAAGAACAGTTGAACCTGATAAGAAACTAATGCAAAAATTCTACAGCCACGGAAAATTGTTGATCACCGGCGAATATGTGGTACTTGACGGCGCTACCGCACTGGCATTGCCCACGAAATTTGGGCAGAGCCTGGAGGTGGAAACAATTGAAGAGAAAGAAATTCACTGGAAGAGCTTTGATCATGAAGACCAGGTTTGGTTTGAAGAGCAATTTCAGCTAAAGGAGATCTTAAATACCAAACCTGAAGATTTTCAGCCAGACTCTAAAAATGAAAAGGTGTCAAAAATGCTATTTTTGACACTTCATTCCGCAGCAGGAATGAAGCCGGAACTCTTTTCCGAAGAAAAAGGCTACCAAATCATCACAAAAGCCGACTTCCCACTTGACTGGGGCCTGGGAACTTCCTCGACTTTGATCGCAAACCTCGCAAAATGGCTGGAGATCGATGCTTTTAAACTCCTGGACAAAACCTTCGGCGGAAGCGGTTATGACGTCGCAGTCGCCCTGGAAGGCCATCCCGTGACCTATGAATTGCATGGCGAGAACCAAAGCATACTTTCTACCTCTTTTGACCCCGATTTCAAGGACCAACTATTCTTTGTTCATCTCAACAGGAAGCAGAACAGCCGGGATTCCATTAAAAAATATCGTGAGCAAAACCACGAGGACCTGCATACACAGGTTGAAAAGATCTCTTCTTTGACCCATAAGATCATCACCTGTACAGATTTTTCTGAATTCAAGCTTTTACTGGAAATTCACGAAAATGTGATTTCACAGGTCACAGGCCTCAAAAAGGTGAAAAATGAGCTCTTCCCTGATTATAGCGGAGCCATCAAAAGCCTTGGCGGCTGGGGCGGCGATTTTGTGCTTGCCACCGGTGGCGAAGAACAAAAAGAGTATTTTAGGAATAAAGGCTATAATACGATTGTCGATTACAAAGACATGATCTTGTAAAGCCTCAAAAATGGCAAAAAAGAAAGCCCTTCAAGTGAAGGGCTTTTTTTGTATCCTGTTGTCAAATTCTACTAGTAGAACCTGGCGCGGTTATCTTCAATATCAGCTGACTCTTTAAGAGCTTCAAACACTTCGTTGTTCACTGTTGCTCTTCTTGCAGAAGTCTCACGGGTGGAGTAAGGACGGTAAGATTCCATCTTAGGCGCCTGCGTCTTCTTAAGAACTTTGATCACAAAAACACCTTTTTGACCGGTAAGCGGCTGGCTAACCTGTCCTTCTGGCAATCCAAAGGCAGCTCCAACAACGAAAGGCTCGTTACCAACACCCGGAAGTACTGGGCTGTTACGATTCACGGCATTGGCAGTGCTTACAGAGGCGCTGTTGTTCTTCGCGATCTCTTCAAGAGAATTTCCTGAGATCTTTTCTTTGATCATTTCAGCTTTCTTCTCTTTTTGAAGGATAGGAATTACAGTTGAAGACGCAGCTTCAACAGATTTCAATCCTTTTTTGTTGATGCCGGTCACCTGGGCAACAACATATCCATCAGACACGTCAAATCTTTTGATGTCTCCATTTTCGGTATCCTCGTTGAAAGCCCATTGTACAATTCTTCTTTGGGCACCAACCCCGGGGATATTTTCTTCCATCTCCCCGATCTCTTTTACAGGACGCACCTGCAGGTTGTTTTCCTGAGCAAGTTCAGTAAAATCGGCATCCCTTGCAGCAAGTTCAAACTTGGTAACATCGGCAAAAAGGTTGTTCAGCGATTTTTCTGAAGGCTCAATCTCACGGCTTACAGTCGCAAGTTTAACAGCTTTTTGCTTATCTGTTTGATCTTCGATCTCGATCACATGATAACCAAATTGAGTTTCCACAACTCCAATGCTGCCCTCGTTGTTCTGGAACACGAAGTCATTGAACGCAGGAACCATAGTCCCGGGCGTGAACCATCCCAATTCTCCTGCTTCTTCTTTATTAGAAGTATCGGCAGAAAATTCAGAAGCAAGGCTCTCAAATTTGTCTTTGTTGCTTTTTACTGCGGAAGCAAGGCTGTCTGCCAGTTTTTTTGCTTCTTGTTTTGTACGGGTCACATTTTGCCCTACAGGAGAACCCTGGAAAGCGATAAGAATGTGTCTTGCCTTAGCAGAATCAGGGATCTGCTCTGTAGCTACCATTCTTGAGATCTTGTAATAACCGTTGTCTTTGTATGGGCCGTAAGTTTCCCCTTTAGAAAGGTTGAAAAGCGCATCGGCATGTTCTTTAGGCAAGTCGCTTTTGAAAACGAACATGTCAGCATATTTTTCGTCGGAATTCTCGTTTACGAAAGACTCGTAATCTGAAGTGCTTCCGAAGCCGGGCAAAGAATCATTGGCTTTGGTCACAGCGTTGTATTCAACTTTGTTCTCAAGCAATCCGCCGATCTCGGCCTTAACTTCAGCCTCATCTTCTATAGAAGCAGACTCGGTGTATTTCACATACTGGATATCGCGGGTAGCTTCAGATTGGAACTGCTCTGAATGCTCCTCGATATAATCTTTAATTTCAGATTTTGAAACTTCAACTTCAGCATCAGGAATTGAGGTAAAAGGAACGTTCACAAATTCCAAGTCAACATTATCGTTGGCAAAACGATATACCTGCTCTCCTTCAAGAAGTGTGGCAGTAACCCCTGCTCTCACCATATTGAAATAGATCTGCTCCCTTGCAGACTTTGCTACATTGTTTTCGAAATCCAACCACTGCTGGTAAGCCTGTGGAGAAGTTGCTTTTATTGTGGCAACATATTCTTTAAGCTTGTTCTCGTCAAACATCCCGGCTTCGTTAAGGAAGTTAGGGTTATTGGACATTTGCCTGGCAACCATGTTCTTCACCTGAGCTTCTTCAACGCGAATTCCCAGTTCATCGAACTGCTCCTCCAATAGGGCCTGACGCAATCTTAGGTTCCAAACCATGTTCATCGCCTGCCCGGATGACGCGTTTGGGCCCATGTTTTGCTTGTAAGCCTCTACCTGGCGCGCGAATTCTTCACGGTCAATATCCTGGCCGTTGATGGTGGCTAAGGTGTTTGCAGATTTTGTTGAAAACCTGCTTTTGTTCCTTATCACGTCGGCTAATACAAAAGAGAAGAGCGCGAGGGCGATAATAGCGATCAGGAAAACTGAACGTTGCCTAATTTTATTTAATACTGCCATTTTTAATGTTGTTAATTCTAAAATACAGGGGGCGAAAATAACGTTTTTGGAGATATTAAAAAACTATAAATCCGCAAAATGTGAGGAAAATCTTAAAATTATTCCTGAGGTTTTATTCGTAATTCCACCAGTTCGATCTTGGTATTGGAAACTTCCCTGATATGGAATGAAAAGTCGTCAATCTGAACGATGCCGTCTTTTGGAGGAATTTCTTCGGTATGATCAAGAATATAGCCGCCGAGAGTTTCGTAATTCTCCCCGATAGGAATGTTTAGTTTGAAAGCTTCGTTGATGTAATCAACCTCCAGCCTGGCCGAGAATAAGTACCTGTCATCATCAAGTTTTTCCTCGATAAGCACTACCGGGTCATGTTCATCTTCGATCTCGCCAAACAGCTCTTCCACGATATCCTCAACGGTCATCATACCGCTGGTGCCACCATATTCATCGATCACCACGGCAATACTTTTACGTTTCTTGATCAATATGTTGAGCACGTCTTTTACCAACATGGTTTCGGGTACAAAAACCACCGGCAGAAGGATCGACTTTAGGGTTGCCGGCTTCTTGAACAGCTCAAAAGAGTGGATATAACCAATGATGTCATCAATATTCTCCTTGTAAACCAGCACTTTTGAAAGCCCGGTTGCGGTAAAGGTCTCTACCAGCTCCCGCGGATCTGTGTTAAGATCGGCTGCGACAATTTCGGTGCGGGGGATCATCACCTCGCGTGATTTTACTTCGGAAAATTCCAAAGCATTTTGAAAGATCTGAATTTCGGTATCTACTTCCTGGTCTTCCTCGACCTTCTCCATCTGCTCATTGATGTAGTTACCCAGCTCCACTTTTGTGAACGCGAGCTGCACCTCGTCACCTTCGGTCTTAAAGAAACGCTTCAGCACAAAATCTGAGATCCAGATCACGAAAGAAGAGATAAAACTGAACAGCACATAGAACAGGTAGGCCGGCAGCGCAAAAAACTTCAGCAGGGTATTGGCATAGATCTGGAAAAACACCTTGGGTAAAAATTCCGCAGTCAACAGAATAATGAGCGTGGAAATCACCGTTTGGGTGAGCAGGCTCAGGTCGACGAAAAGGTAGTGTAAGATGGCATTTTCGAGATGCATTGAGGCGATCCATTCTACCAGTAGATCTCCCATGAAAAAACCATAGACCACCAGGGCAATGTTGTTACCCACGAGCATGGTCGCGATAAATTTTGAGGGTTTGCGAGTTAAACGGGTAAGGATCTTGGCGAGAAAATCGTTCTGCTTTTTCTCGATCTCGACATGTATCTTGTTAGCCGAAACATAAGCGATCTCCATTCCCGAAAAAAATGCCGAAAGCAGCAGGGAACAAAAAATGATTATGAGTTCGTAGGCCATGCTTACTTATCGCGGTTTTGGTACTTGCGCCTAAAATGCCTTCTAAAGAAGAACATGAAGATCCCTATGGCCGCAAAGAAAAGAAAAAGGTAGGACTGTGACCTGTCAAGGCCCCACATCCTGATGCCTTCATAAAGAAAAAAGGCTGCAGCCGCTAAATATGCGATCTCAAAAAACTTAGAAAATTTTATCATTTCTTTTCTTCTTCAATGATCTGCACCCCAATGTTGGAGCGAGATCGGAAATTACTGAATTCCTGATTACTATCAAAGCCCTGGCCTTCGTTAAGGGCTCCATTCTTGAACTTGATGGTGTTAGGCTTATCTGTGAAGACCCAGTTATTGCCCTGGTCCCAATACAGCTGACTCGCATTGAGAATAGTACTGTCGCTGGTGACCACCACTACATTTCCCTGCAGATCAATAAGGCCGGTCTCGGCGTAGATCACGCCATAATCGGCAGTGACAGTGTTCTTTTTCTCCTCGTCAAAGAATTCTACCTGCAGGCCGTCAGGGAACTCGCGGTAAGGAAACTCCTTATTGGAGAAATCCCTCATTTTTTCGCTTTTTAGAGTAGCGACAACTTTCCCGGAATCTGTATACTTCAGGTTGATACCCGTGCCAATGGCCTGCGGTGCATCTTCGGGCACTTCCATGGCCCGCACATCCTTCAGGTTGCCTTCACAAGAAAAAAGCATTGTCACAAATAGTATTGTGACAATGCTTAGATAAATATTCCGGTATGTGAATTTCATACTACAAGTTAGGTACGCGTACGCTTTCTCCTATCCAACATCCAATGTTGATGGTTTTTCCCTGCATGTCCTGCTGGAAAATATCAGAACGTTGTGGAGCTCTTCCGCGGTATGCAGCTGCGGTCTCATTAGCAGTGCTGGCGATAGAAGGATCTACCCTTCCGGCTCTTGCTGCGTAGTCTGCAGCCAACCAGTACACGGCTCTCTTTTCAAAGGCAGTGTTACCACAGTTGTTGGCGCTCTGCGCGATCATGTTAGCGATCTGTAGGTAAGCTCTACCAAAAGAAGGCTTCGCGTTGATAGCTTTTCTATAGTAGTTTCTTGCCTGGCCAAACTGGCCTTTTTCTTTATAGTTATGAGCGATCTTGTTGTAAACAGTTGCTTTGTCTGAAGCATTTGTCTCCAACTCGGCAGACTGGTTATAGTACTCAAGCGCTTTAGATGATTCACCTTTAGCATCGGCCAACTGTCCTAAATAAAGTGCAGATTTGGCTGATGGTTCAGCTTTATGCAAAGCTTCAACCAACTTGAAGAACAAAGGATCTTCGGTACAGTCTTTAGAAGACATTCTTCCGGCAGCTCTTTTCAACCACTCCACGTTAGACTTGTTAGCTTCAAAGTCTTTGCTGTACAATGGGATAAGGTTATCACAATCTGCTCTTTGTCCAAGCTTAGCGTCAATACTTCCTTTTACTGAACTGTATGCTTTAAGGTTCACTTCGTAAGCGTTCAACCTTGATTTCTCTTTAGCAGTAAGTTCCTCTCCGGCTTCCTGCTTTTCAAGCAATTTCTGAAGACCTTCGGCCATCTGGTTCTCGTCAGTTTCTACTTCAGCAATAACAACGTCATACTTTTCGAATACATCCTGAAGGTCTTTTTTACCGGCATCCTGAAGCTCTACTAAAAGATAGAAGTAAGTATAAAGCGACTTGGCATTAAATCCTTCTTTGTCTTTCTGAAAGGCTTTATCAAAAGCATCATATTGCTCCTCGGTAGTACCGATCTTGTTATCATACTTCACCTGGGCGATGTCTACAAGAACTTCTCCTTCTTCGGTCTTTGCAGGGAAATACTGAAGACGTTCCTTGTAAAGGTCGATAAGATCTTCTGCGATAGCTTTTTTGTCAGCATCTGGCGCTTTCTCAAGTTTATCCTTTAGAACACGCTCACCATATTGATAAGTAACGATGCTATATGTAGGGCAATCTTTCCTTAAGCTCTGGATCCTTGGGTAAGCGGCATCATAGTTTTTTGCCTTGGCATCACTATAAGCAAGAGAGGCTGTAGTAGCACACTCCTGATTGGCCTGCGCCTGCAGCGCCCCAGTACCTAGAAGTAACCCGGAAAGAAATAATATTACTTTGGTTTTCATAGTTTAAGTTTTAATCCTATTAGTTATCTATTCAAATTTTCTTTTGATAAACCACTTGTCGTTAAGCGAGAGACTTATCATGCCGGTGAAAAAGTTTTCCTGGATCAAACCTGCGTTTTTGGTACCGCGCTGTCCATACTCAAAGCCTAGATTGATATTGGTCAACATTCCTCCTGCTGGTAATCCTAATCCAAAAGATATGCCAAACTCGTCAATGGCCTCTCCATCTATACTAAGACCGGTTTCTTCCATCCTGAATCCACCACGGTACACAATACGGCTAAAATAGCTGGTAAGCGAGTTATAATCCGGGATGTAGTAACCACCCACCCTATATTTGGCAGAGCTGTTATAAGTTGCACCTTCAGCAGCGAAGGAACGGTTGCTAAAGTCGGCTGCAGCAGTGTTCGTGTATTCCAGCCCCACAAACCATTTACGCGGAGCACCAAGCCCCGTACCTACAGTAAGGCTTGACGGCAGCGTCATATCTGTGTTTGGCACCTCAATATCACGGGCTTCCACAGTAAGGTCCTGCCCGGTTGGTGAGTAAATAATGGTCGCGAGCTCTCTCTTGTTTTCTGAAGAGAGTTTAACTTCAGGCGTATAGTAGGCTCCAAAATGGAATTTTAGGTTCTCCTTCAGCATACGCTGATAGTCAAGGCCAAGCTTGTAAGAAAACCCGCTTAAGTCAGATCTGTTGATCTCACGACTTCCAAACTGCAGGCCTTCACGCACAAAAATGTTCTTGTTCTGAATATTTCCGAAGTTATAGTTAAGGTCAACCCCAAGGGAAATATTGTCGTTAATGGCGATACCACCCGAAAGGAAGACCTTGTTGACGCCTCCTTTTCCGGAATATCTTCCGGCAGTACCTGCCTCTTCATCGATATCCACAATATTGTAGCCTACAGCAGTGTAAGGCAAAACCCCAAAACCAAACCCAAACTTGCCGGCAGGAATACCAATAGCCAGGTAATCCAGCGAGGTGGTATTATTGCTGCCCGAGGCATTGTCAGATTCCATTTTTATGGAGGTGTTGCTCGCCCCAAGGCTGTAGTTGGTAAGCTTTAAGCTACCATAAGCTGCGGGGTTGCGTAGATTGACGTGAATACTGTCGGTAAAGATGCTAAGACCTCCCATTGACCTGTTCTCCACGGTTCCTCTAAATTTATTCATCCCTATGCCGTAGAAAGAATATGGGGAGGAAGTGCGCTCCTGAGCGGTCGTAATCACTGAAAACAAAATGAATACGATTAGAATTAATCGTTTTGTCATTGACTAATATTAAATTCGAGAATGTAGTTCAAACCTTCCAACAAGAAGTTGGAGTTGGCAAATATGCTATTTTTTAAGTTTACAGACAAGAATTCGGCATCCCCGCCTGTAATTATTGTCTTTAATTTAGGATGCCGACTTTTATACTCCTCAAAAATTCCATCCACTTCCTTCAAAAAACCATAAACAACTCCCGAATTTATTGAATTAACCGTACTGTCGCCAAGCAGCTGCAGCTGCTCCTGTTGTTCTATTAACGGCAAATTTGCTGTAAACGTATTTAAGGCCTTAAACCGCATTTTCAAACCGGGAGAAATTGCGCCGCCCAAATATTCATTTTTATCGTTCTTAAAGTCGTAGGTGATGCAGGTGCCGGCATCGATCACCAGCACATTTTCCCGCGGATATTGCTTTGCAGCCGCCGCAGCCAAAGCTTTGCGGTCATTTCCCAAAGTTGCCGGAGTACTGTAAAGGTTGCTGAATGGCAGTTTGGTCTCTGCGGAAAGACCGATGAATTTTGCCCTTTTTGAGAGGTCAGCAGGCAGGGAAAATTGGGTTTTGGAAACATTGGAGGAGATCACTGCCTTGATCTGCGGAAATTTTTGAGAGAGCTGAAAAATTTTATTTTCGAGCGCTATTTTCTCTGCCCTTTGAACGAGCAACAATTCATTCTTCTGAAAAACAGCAAGTTTTGCAAACGAATTTCCAACATCAATAATGAGGTTCATACGGGAGATCTAGAAAAGCAAAAGTACAAAAGCATTTTTTTTCAAAAACCTTTGGGAGATATGAAATTTGAATCTATATTTGCACCCGCTTACCACAACAAGGTAGGCATGCTTGAAGCACTGGTGCCTTAGCTCAGTTGGTAGAGCAAAGGACTGAAAATCCTTGTGTCCCTGGTTCGATTCCTGGAGGCACCACCATCAAA
>JBAVJB010000082.1:0-5224 GCA_049687495.1 Salinimicrobium sp. | reverse complement strand
GAAGAACCCGAGTCATCGTCTTTACTGCAGCTCACAAATCCCGCAGTTAGGGCAAAAAGCAAAACAAATAACTGATACTTTTTCATAAAATGGTTTTTTTAGGTTTTCAATGGATAACGGCGGACGAATGGTTTTAATTTATCGATGAACGACATTTAACTTTTTTTAACTTTACCTGTAGCTGCTTTAACAACAGCCCTTCAGTAAAAAAAGAATTGTTCCTTACTTTTAAAAAATGAGGCAAAAGAATTCATATTCCCGACTTATCTGGGATCTCGAGCTGTGGGAGCACAAACCAAAGGGAGGAAAAATTCACCTTTTTCACCATTGTGTCGAGAAAGATATCACGTCATTCTTTATTGACACTTCGGAATTTGTTGTAACTCCAAAAGATTCCCTGGGAACTGCTTTAAGTGAAAGCGGCTTAAGCAGGGATGAAATTCAGCTAATCGGCGGAATAAGGGAAACCGGTTTGGACAGCGATGCGATCATATCAAAGGTTGAAGAACTGCTCCTCAATTTAAAAACCGACTATCTTGACCTGTTGCTCATCGATATTTCTTCCTCTTATGAAACTGTTTTGCCGGCAGTAGAGCGGCTAAGGTCGCAGGGCAAGATCATGGAGACCGGGATCTTTGAAAAAAAGCTGGAGGAAAAGGATCTTCCTGAAAACATCGAAGTAAATGCCACCTTTTCTCCATGGAAATATTCTCCTGCCGCCGTAAAATTGCTGAACCTTGACAGGCCTTCAAAAGAAGACATTACAGAAATGCTATTTTTGGATACTATGGAAGCGGGAGATGAGCTGAGGGAAATGGCAGAAAAATACAGTCTTACGCCGCAGCAGTTTTTGCTGGCGTGGCTGCTGCAGCATCCGTCACATTTCCATCCTGTTTTGAAGGGCAACGAGCTGCAAGCCATAGACGCGGCAGTTAAAGCATTTCATACCACATTAATAAGAGAAGACAGGGAAAAATTTCCGAAGCAATTATAAAACAAGAACATTATTATGAGTAAAACAGCATTGATCACGGGCGCCAGCAGCGGAATTGGTAAAGCAACAGCCATTGCACTTGCCGATGAGGGCTTTAACTTAATCATCTGCGGAAGAAGAAAAGACGCCCTGGACGAACTGCAACAAGACCTTCAAAAAAAGGTAAAAATACACAGTCTTACATTTGATGTAAGAAACCGGGACGAGGTGAATAAGGCCATTCAAAGCCTTCCGAAGGAATTCAAGAATATAGATGTGCTGGTCAATAATGCAGGTAATGCCCACGGCCTGGACCCCATTCAATCGGGCAGCCTGGATGACTGGGACGCGATGATAGACATCAACGTCAAAGGTCTGCTTTACGTGAGCAAGGCAATTATTCCGCAGATGGTGGAAAGAAAAAAAGGCCACATCATCAACATTGGATCTATTGCGGGCAAAGAGGTCTACCCTAACGGAAATGTTTACAGCGCCAGTAAACATGCGGTAGACGCAATAAATAAAGGTATGCGCATTGATCTAAACGGTAAGGGCATTAGGGTTGGTGCGATCAACCCGGGACTGGTGGAAACCGGCTTTAGCGAAGTGAGGTTCAAAGGCGACAGCGAACGCGCCAAAAGCGTTTACCAGGGTTATGAACCGTTGAAACCCCAGGATATTGCAGATGTCATCAGGTTCATGGTGACCAGGCCGGCGCACGTGAATATCGCAGACTTGTTGATCCTGCCTACAGACCAGGCCAGCTCAACCATCCTGCATAAAGAATAGCGAAAAAGGCCATTTTCCATGATCAATAAACGCCTACTCATAAAGAACCTGCTTGCGCACAACAGCGAGAACAGCTTCTATGATAAAAAGAGGCAGATCAACCTTGGCGACAAGGAAGGAAAGGCCAAATTCCTGAAACATATTTGTGCCCTCGCCAACTCCAACCCCGAGAACAATTCTTATATGGTCATAGGCGTGGAAGATGAGGATAATGCCATAAAAGGAGTGGATTTTTTTGATGACAGCAAGATTCAAAACCTTATCAACGCTTATTTAGAACATCCGCCGCTCGTGTCTTATGAGAACATTCCTTTCCCGCACCTTAGCGAGGACCTGGTAGTGGGACTGGTAAGCATCAGGCCTACTCACGGGCAGGTGTGTTCTTTACGAAAGAACATTTGGAAGTATCCTGCGGGCACGGTTTTTTACAGGGAAGGCAGTATTAGCATTTCCACCACTTTTGGTAACGGTTTAAAGAACAAGAACAGGGAAATGGTCGCCTCTATAGAGGCACATTCTCAAAACAACATTGAAATGACCCTGGATGGGGTGTTCGATTTCTTCAACAAGCATGAAGATATTGACCCTAAATACAAGGTGTTCAAGGAATATTTTGTGGTCTGTTGGTCGGGGAAAAAGAAGACGGTAACCCAGGGCACTTACTATTCGAGGGTAGACATTGCATTGATCAATGAACAGGTAAAGCTGTTCTACTCTGAACTGGACGAGGTGAAGATCGATATTTCTGAAGACAGTTTTTCCATAGTAGAATTTGTGCGGCTGGGGCTTAACGAGCAGTACAAGTATTATCCGCTGGAAGAAGTGGAGATCCTGTTCAGGGACAACGCCACTTATGAAATGAACAGCAATGTGATCTTTAAGCCGCCGCAGTTTGAAAAGAAGACGCTGCACCATATTTACAACATCAACAATGCTTTGATCAACAAGCTAAGGCAGGGGCAGCAGCTCACGCCACATGAAGAAAATGACCTGTACAACCTGCCCACGACTTACTTACTCTGTTATTTCAATGGATTTGGAGACAGCATAGAGCGGCTGGAGGCAGCAAGAAAAGAATTAAAGAACTACAGCAGCAGGATCTATCAGCAGTATAAAGACAGTCTGCGCATCCTGCGGAAGGTAAAATACAATTAGCATGGGCCGAATTTTGGCATTAGGAGATATTCATGGAGGGCTCAAGGCCTTGCTACAGGTACTTGAAAGAGGCAATGTCACTCCCGAAGATCAATTGATCTTCCTGGGAGATTATGTTGACGGCTGGAGCGATTCTGCCAATGTGGTAACCTATCTCATTGAACTTTCACGGCAAAACACCTGCATCTTTTTGCGCGGCAATCACGATGACCTTGCCCACAGGTGGTTGAAGACCGGGGAGCAAAATGATAAGTGGCTGCAGCACGGCGGCCAGTCCAGTATTGATGCTTACAGGCAATTTACCGATGAAGAAATAAACGAACATATCGAATTCTTTGATCAAATGTTCAATTACTACGTTGATAAAGACAACCGTCTCTTTGTTCACGCAGGCTTCACCAACCTAAAGGGCCCGGAACAGGAATATACGCCCACACCATTCTATTGGGACCGCACGCTCTGGGAAATGGCGATGAGCCTTAACCCAAAGCTTAAACCCGGAGATAAAAAGTACCCGAAAAGGCTTGAGATCTTTAAAGAGATCTTTCTTGGCCACACTCCCGTCACCCGCATTGGTCGGTCAAAACCGGTGAAAATGGCCAATGTTTACAACCTGGATACCGGGGCTGCTTTTATGGGTAAACTTAGTATGATCGACGTGGAGAGCAAGGAGGTTTTTCAAAGTGACGAGGTATACCGCCTGTACCCCGACGAGAACGGTAGAAATTAAGACAGTTTTATCAGGCTTCTTTTTTTATCTTATTATCTTTGTAGATTAAACTAGTGAAACGGTTCAATTATTGAACCTTTAAAAGACACATTAGATATTAATATATGGCTTTAGAGAACATTAGATTGGAAGTAATGAAGACTGTAGAGAAATCTATAGACGATTTTGTGGATAAATACCTTATCCCAGTGGAAGAAATATGGCAGCCAACAGACCTTCTACCTAATTCTCAGAACGAGAACTTTTTTGAAGAAGTGACTCAAATTCGTGAGGAAGCCAAGGAATTGGGATATGATTTTTGGGTAGTGCTGGTAGCCGATATGGTGACCGAAGAAGCTCTTCCAACCTATGAGTCCTGGTTAATGGACATGGAAGGTGTCGAGCAACACGGTCAAATGAAAGGAAAACAGAACGGCTGGGCAAAATGGATCAGGCACTGGACCGGGGAAGAAAACCGCCACGGTGATACCCTCAATAAATATCTTTATCTCTCCGGAAGGGTTGACATGAAGGAGATCGAAAAGACCACTCAATACCTAATCAACGACGGTTTCGACATTGGAACCGGAAGGGATCCCTACCGCAACTTTATTTATACCAGTTTCCAGGAGTTGGCGACCAATATCTCTCACAAGAGAGTTGGGCAGCTGGCAAGGAAAAAAGGCAATAAGATGCTCGCCAAAATGTGCAACATTATTGCAGGAGACGAGATGCGCCACCACCTTGCCTACAGGGAATTTGTCAAGACCATTTTTGAGTATGATCCTAGCGAGATGATGCTGGCGTTTGAGGATATGATGAAGAAAAAGATCGTCATGCCGGCCCAGTTTCTAAGAGAATCAGGGCAGGGAATTGGAGAAGCATTCGAAAATTTCTCTAATGCCGCACAAAGACTGGGAGTTTATACTACACAGGATTATATTGAGATCCTTGAAAAACTGAACAGTTTCTGGGAGATCGATAAGATCAATAACCTTTCAGATAAAGCTGAAAAGGCACGTGATTACCTCATGAAACTACCAAATAGAATGAGCCGTATCGCTGAAAGGATCAAGGTGCCACAAGACCCACACCAGTTTGCCTGGGTGGCCGCAAACGGTACACTATAAAACTTCAAATCCCGCTAACCGCGGGATTTGGTAGTTTTAAGAGGTTCCTAAAATGTCATTTTTGGAACCTTTCGCTCAGGCTTGATCCCGAGGAATAGAATTTCACCATTCCAACTGAAGACTGTCTTCAGTTGAACGTTCCAGGCGGGTGCCGAACTGCTGCCCTTCCCGGCTTAGCACCGTCTGCAGCCATTCCAAATCTTGCTCTTCAGCATAATTCAAACTGAATTTCTTGATCTCCATCGGCACAAGTCGCAGGCTTATCAAGTCTCCTGTGTCCAAATCCAATTCAGGAAAATACATCAGGCCTAACTCCCCCCTGTATTCTTCCTGCCCCGAAATTCCTTCATAGTCATTGAAGAAATCTCCGGCGCCATAGAGGATCAATTTGTTCTTATATACCTCAATTCCCAGAGGATGGTGTGAAGAATGGCCAAAGACCAGGTCAATTCCTGCCTCATCGATGAG
>JBAVJB010000081.1:0-13986 GCA_049687495.1 Salinimicrobium sp. | reverse complement strand
TATCCTGAAGTTACCGGTACCGATTGTGGAACCAGCATGTCTTTGGTGTCCTTGCGATAGAGGTCGACAGTAACATCAACAGCTCTTCCAAAGAGACTCGCGTCCACCCCGATGTTGTACTGCTCCTGGGATTCCCACTTCACATTCCTGTTTGGCAATACTGTTGGTACCGCCGCAGTTACGAAATTACCGTTGAAGTTATATAGGTTGGTATTGTAGGCAGAGGAGAAGGAGTAGTTCCCAATTTCCTGGTTACCTGTTATCCCATAACCAAGTCTCAACTTAAGATCCTGAACGACATTGGATTCTTCAAAAAAGTCTTCTTCAGAGATCCTCCAGGCTGCGGAAGCAGAAGGAAAAGTCCCGTATTTATTGCCTTCCCCAAAGCGGGAAGAACCGTCGCGACGCACAGTAGCCGTCAAATAGTACTTGTCCTGATAATCTCCCTGAATCCTTGCGAAATATGAGAAAAGTGCCCATTCAGAACCACTTCCGTTCAAAACGGTCTGGTCGATCCCGTTGCTGAGCTGCTGGGTAAGTTCACTTGGAAAGTTCTGAATCGAACCGCTCATGAACTTGAATTCGTTCTCTTGCGCACTGGTACCAACAACACCGGTAATGCTGCTGAAGTCTTCGAATTCCTTCTTATAGGTAAGCGTGTTGTCCCAAAGCAGGGTAATGCTTCGATTTGAATTTTCAGACAGGTAAGCATCTGGTTGCACGTCGGCATCCCAGCTGTAAGCAGGTGCCCAGGTGCGGCCGTACCAGAAGTTGGCTTCGGCGCCACCAAAACTCTTGAAAGTAAGCTTGTCAAAAAGGTCGATTTCACCAAAGATCGAACCCTGGATGTTGTATCCTTTTGTAGAATTGTCTACAATATTCGCTTTTCCAATTGGGTTTTCAACATCTCCTGAATAGATTGGCTGCCCGATCGGCCCTGAGTAATTTCCATTTTCGCGGAAGATAGGCTGCGTAGGCAAAGAAAGCAGCGCATTCTGAATGTTGGTTTCGCCGTTCTCTTTAATGTCATGGTTCAGTTTTAAACTGTTACCGAATCTGATGTTGTCAGAAATTTCAGTATCGCTGTTGAACTGAAGGATATAGCGGGTATAATTTGTGTTGAGCACAACTCCATCCTGGTCAAACACGTTCAAAGAGGTGTAAAGGTTGGTCTTTTCACCCGAATTGCTGTAAGACATGGTAAGGCTGTTCTGTTTACCTTCAGTAAAGAAAGCGTCGAGCCAGTCAGTTCCTCTTCCAAGAGCTATTGGATCTGCAAAAGCAGGGTTAGGAGTATAGCCGGCATTCACCAGCATCTCGTTGTTGAGCGTGGCAAACTGTTGTGCGTTTAGCACATTAATATTGTCTGTAGTGGTCTGGATGGCTGAAAAAGCTTCGACGTTCAATTGTCCGCCTGCACTTTTGTCTCCTCTTTTGGTGGTAATGATCACGACCCCGTTTGCACCTCGCGCCCCGTAAATGGCTGTAGCTGAAGCATCTTTTAATACTTGCATCGAAGCCACATCGTTCATGTTCACCTGGTTAAGGCCTCCATTTAATGGTACTCCATCAACCACGACCAATGGATCGTTGTTGTTGATGGTTCCTGTACCCCTGATCCTGATGGTAGGGTTGGCACCCGGTTGGCCTGAAGTGATCACGCGAACCCCTGCGGCACGGCCCTGCAGCGCATCTCCAATGTTAGCGGCAGGTTGCTTCTGAAGGTCGTCCAGGTCAACTGCGGAAATGGATCCGGTAAGATCTTTTTGCCTGGATTCCCCGTACCCGATGATCACTACTTCCTCAAGGGCAGCGGTGTCAGGTAATAATTTGATCTCCAGAAATTGATCTGTGGCCTGTACTGTCTGGCTTTGATAGCCTAGGTAGCTGATACTGAGTTCGGCAGCCGGGCTGGAAACCTTGATCTCAAAGTTTCCGTCAAAGTCGGTTACCACCCCGTTGGTAGTACCTTCCTCCACAATACTCGCTCCGGGAAGCGGCATTCCTGTGTCGTCAAATACTTTTCCCCTGACGGTGAGCCGGCTATCCTGAGCCTGAGTAACTAAAGAGAAACTTAAAAAAAGCAACATCAGGAATCCTGTTCCTGCTTTTTTTAAAGCACTCATGAGCGTGTTGTTTTGCATTTAATAATTGTTTTAGTGGACAAAAATGATAACTCATATTCCTGTGACGCAGAATACGACACTTCAAATTTGCAGATTATTATAGCTACTACAACGTTGTAGAAAAAACGTATAGAAATATGGAAAGGTTTTAGTTATTTAAAACGCTATAAATGAATTATTTAACTGCAATTTTCCGGTAAAAAGTATATAGAAAATATTGCTGAAAAAGACTCTTTTCTACAGCCTAAGAGTGGTATTTTCTACCAATTGCTGGTCAAAATCCTGCTTGTCAAGAAGGGATTTTTTCCTGATCTTGGTCTTATAAGCGTAGATGGAATTTACGGAGTAGCCCAGGATTTGAGCAATTACTTCGTTGTGATTTATTCCCAGCCTCATTAGAGCGAAAATTCGAAGTTCCTTGTTGAGCAGCTGCCCGTTTTTTAGCTGAATTTGTTCTTCGGGTTTAAGCAGGGAATTGAATTCTTTTATAAAGTTCGGGAACAGCTTTATGAAAGCTTCATCAAAATTCTTCAGCAGTTTTTCTTTTTCTTTCTTAAGGTCGTAGTTGTTGAGAGTAAATTTGGCCTTGTCGATTTTATCCTCCTTCAGATCCGTCTCGATTTTGGATTTAAACTCTCTAAATTTTTCAAAGATATCTGCGTCGTGTGTGAAAAAGAAGCCAATATATTCCTCCTTGATCTTATTAGCCTCCAGAAGTTTGCTGTTAAGCTGATTCAATTCGGAATTTTTAAATTGGATTTCGTTATTCACCCGGCTAAGCTCTGCGTTCACCAGCTGCAGATTTTCATGGGCCTCTAAAATGGCTTTTCTGGCCCTCTTTAATTTTCGAACCTGTAGATAAATAACTACGGCAAGAGCCATCACGAACAGGAGGAGCAGGGAAACAATAATGTTTTGAGTATAGAGCCGCTGCCTTTGTTCCTCGATCCTTTTGATCACTGATTCTTCAATGAGCGGCAAGATCGCTCCCACCTGGATCTTGCGGTGTTGTGCCCCGTAAAAGGCGGCATCGGCGTTGGCTTTCTGAATAAAAACTGAAGCATTCCTGGTGTCCCCGGTTTCAAAGAGAAGTTCAGACAGGCGAATGATCGCAAGGGTCTCTTTTGTGGAAGTCTTTACATCAATGATGGAGGCTTCGGCAAAATGCGCAATGGCTTTTTCAGGCTCCCCCTTTTGTTCGTAAATATCACCTAAGAGGTAATGTACCAGCGCCTTTTCGCGGGGAGCAAGATCTTGTGAGAGAAGATCCTGAAATTCTTTTAATGCCAAATCTTTTTCGCCGCGGGTGTAGGTGATAAAGGCATTTAGAAAGGAATGGAAGAATGTTCCGGGATCTGTCAGGTTTAGCGCCTTTCCCCGGTATTCAGCGGCAAGACGATTATAGTTCTTTGAAAAATAGTCAAGGTTGCTGTACTCGGCCATTTCGCTGTATACCCTTCCTAAAAGGCCAAAATAAAGGGACCTTAAGTTCTCCGGAATTTCCTGCGGATCCAGCGTGTTGAGATAATCCAGGGTTTCCTTGTACATGCCGGCGGCGACACTTACGTCGGCCAGGTCGACGACTGCTTCTGCAATTAGCGGAAGGCTGTCCAGCTGCTCGGCCATTTTCCTTGTTTGCAGCCCGTAAACAAAGGCAGAGTCCTGATTGAATACCTTGAATTCCTGCAGCAATTGATGGTTGAGCCTGTAGCGGTCTTTTAATGCTTCCGAAGATGTGATTTGAAGTTCCTGTCTCAGGCTGTCGATCTTGTTTAGCTTAACTGCATCGTATTGTGGCGCTTTTGCTATAGTGGCCTTAAGCTCTTCCAATAGCTCCTCCTCTTGCGAATAGCTGTTCATGCTACACAGACAAAGCAGGATTAAAAGCGGGTAATGCCGGAGATTAAGAGACTTTTGGTGCATATGAGGCAAAGTTGCCCAAAAGTACAAAAAAATGCCATTTTTGAAACCTCAGTTCCTGAAACTCAGTCTCCACCTCTTTAGTGGGGAAACAAAAAAACCTCCCGACAGAGGCGGAAGGTTTTTTATTAGAAGATCATCTTCTTAAAGCTTTTTCAGGCCTTTCGCCTCATTCTTTTCAGCTTGTTTAATGCTGATGGCGAACCCTCCACCGGGAGCAGAGAACTGCTTCAGCTTTGATTTGCTGTTCACCCTGTACTTTTTGATCCTGTATGCCTGCGGATTGGTCTTGTAGTGCGCATCTTTAGCATCGGCATAAACGGTGGCGATATAGGTTTTGTCTTTATTCAGAAAATCAAAAGAGATCTTTGTGGTTCTTGGAGTTTCGCCGTTAACATTCCCAACATACCAGTCGTTGCTATTCTTGTCCTTGCGCGCGACTGTAATATAGTTACCCGGTTCTGCTTCTAAATAAATGCTCTCACTCCAATCAACCGGTACGTCTTTGATGAACTGAAAAGCATCCGGAAATTTCATGTAGTTCTCCGGCAGGTCGGCCGCCATCTGCAGCGGACTGTACATGGTCACATACAAAGCGAGCTGATTTGCCAGAGTGCTGTTGACATGAGAAGTGTTGTCGGGGTTCACTTTGCTGATGTCCATCTCGAAGATCCCGGGAGTATAATCCATAGGCCCGCCGAGGAGGCGAGTGAACGGCAGCACCGTCACATGATTAGGTTTTGAGCCTCCAAAAGCCTGAAATTCTGTTCCCCTTGCCGATTCATTGGCGATAAGGTTCGGCCAGGTACGGGCGAGCCCTGTAGGCCGTACGGCCTCATGAGCGTTTACCATGATCTGATATTCCGCAGCTTTTTTCACCGCATATAGATAATGGTCAACCAGCCATTGACTGTAGTGGTTTTCTCCCCGCGGAAGAATATCTCCCACATATCCGCTTTTTACAGCGTTGTAGCCATTGTCTTTCATGAATTGGTAAGCCTCATCCATGTGGCGCTCATAGTTTCTTACCGAAGAAGAGGTCTCGTGGTGCATGATCATCTCCACGCCTTTGCTTTTTGCGTAATCCCTGATCTCTTCCAGGTCGAAATCGGGATAAGGAGTAACAAAATCAAAGACATAATCTTTTTTATGACCTATCCAGTCTTCCCAGCCAATGTTCCAGCCTTCCACGAGTACGCCGTCAAAACCATGTTCGGCGGCAAAATCGATGTATTTTTTTACATTTTTAGTGGTGGCACCATGGCGGCCATGAGGTGTGGCATTTTCATAATCTGTCTCGCCAAGTTTTACGGCCTTAAAATCGCTGGTGTAATCCCAGGAGCTTTTCCCGGTGATCATTTCCCACCAAACGCCGATATATTTCATCGGTTTGATCCAGGAGGTATCGTTGATTTTAGAAGGCTCGTTGAGATTATAGGTGATCTTTGACGACAGAATATCGGTAGCATCATCACTAACCATGATGGTTCTCCAGGGCGTTTGCGCCGGAGTCACCAAATACGCCATGTTTCCTTCCACATCAGGAGTAAGGGCAGAGGTGAAGGTTTTCTCGTCTTCATCATACAGCAAGTGCATAGCCGAATAATCTTTAAGAGCGGCTTCATGAAGGTTGATGTAAAGGCCGTCATCGGTCTTCATCATCAGCGCGGTTTGCACGGCATGTGGCGAAAATCTAATCGACCAGGAGTCTCCGGCTTTATATGATTCATTGATCTCGTTGATCTCCGAGAGTCTGGATTCGTTATAGTCATATTCCTGGGTGCCGTAATCTCCGGGGATCCAGAAGGCGGTATGATCTCCGGTCATGGCAAATTCTGTCTGTTCATTTTGCACGATCATGTGCCCCATGTTCTCCTGCTGCGGAAATTCATACCTAAAGCCAAGCCCGTCATTGAACAGCCGGAACCTGATGATCATCTTATGCCCGGTCTCCTGCTGCTCCAGGCTAACAGCCATTTCATTGTAATGGTTACGTATCTCGTCTACTTCACCCCAAACAGGTTTCCAGGTTCCGTCAAATTCTGAGGTTTCAAACTCTTCAACTTCAAAATTCTCTGTCAGGTTTTCCTGCTTCTTCAGTTCAAGCCCCAGGCTGCTTTCTTTGATCACCTCCCGGTCTTTGTAAGACAATTCGTAAGTGGGTATCCCATTATCCTGCAGGGAGAACTCCATTTCCAGTTCTCCGTTGGGAGATTTTATTTCCTGACCAACGGCCAGCTCCTGTGCAGAGATCCAAAGACAGGAAAGGAGGATAAGTTTCTTTTTTATGTTCATTTCAATGTGTAGGTTTTTTTGTGCCTGCTTTTTCTGAAGTGCAACAGGCTGAATTTTCGGAACTCCAAGAATACGAAATTCCGAAGCATTGGGAAAATTGAATTTTCGAGCAGGGCAGCTGTCTCAAATCACGAACCGCAGTGATCTATATCTGGCAGGGCAGCGGCTTATTTCAATATGCCCCAAACCTGATCTCTGCAGCAGACATTTGCCTGAAGAACTGTAGCTCTTTTTTGGTCTTGCCTGAATCGCTGAACAGGTGATCAAGTCCGGTCCAGAAAAGGAACCAGCCTGCAGGTTCAAAAAGCACCAGGATGATGTGCACATAGAACTGTGACGGTTCTAAATAAGAGATGTAACCCGCCAGCAGCATGAAGAAGACCCCGGCAAGGAGAAAGCTGAAGGCCCTTTTCCTGATCCGTTTTACATCTGCTTTTATCAGGTCCCGTGAGTGATTGAAAAAAGAGTGGAGGCGTTTGGAGATGGCGGTCTCCTGCTCCTGTTTTCTTTCTGTTTCGGGAAGCAGGAGCAGGAGGGAACCTGCCTTTTCCAGGTGATCACGAGCCACTTTCTTGGCCTGGCCGATGAAATCATCTGAAACCGACCTTTGCGAATAGGGCCGGGGATCAAAATCTGAAAAGAGGTCATCATAGGAGTCAAGCCATAATTTTATAACGGCCTGCTCTTTCACTTCCTGTCGCAAAGAATGCGCTGCAGGAGTGGGATCATGAGCGATCTGCATAAATAAGTGGAATGAATTTTCTCTTGAAGATAAACAGCTTCAACAGCTTCTAAAATGGGTATTTTCCCCCGGAAATTTCGGGAAAAGGAAGAAAAAAATAGGGTGCCAAAAATGGCATTTTTGAGGGGTATTCTACACCGGATTTGAGAACTAGCGGGACTTCAGCAGTTTCTCGGTCACGAAATTTTCTCTTCCGAAGTAAGTGCTGTGAGCCGCTCCAAGATTGAGCACGGTAGTAAAGAAACCGGTGACAATGAACAACAACTGATAAGCAAAACCGAAGTAGAAGTGCTCCAGCAGGTAAACGCCTGCACCTGTAACAAAAACGGTGGCGAAGAAGGACAGCCACACATCATTTTCAACTCCTAACCGGCTGAAAAGCCTTTGAAATACAGATCTCACCCCCTGCGGACGGTAGGTGCCGATATAACTTCTAAGGAATTTTGAGGCGATGACATCCAGGGCCACCAGGCTAATGATCAAATCCATAATTAAGGCGGTTAGCGAACTAATTGAACGGCTAATGTACACAAATATTGTAAACAATCATGTATTTCATCCTAAAAATCAGGCATTTGGTCGATTTAATAATAACTTTAACTGCTTTGCGGCCTATTTCCTAAAGCTTTTTGTCCTCTTTTTCTTTCATTTTATGTAAGGTGGAAATACAATAGTTGCTTATTTTTACCTTCCGTATGAAAGACCGCGACTCCATAAAATATTATCCTCCAAAAGAAGAATTCTGGAACGTGCTTTCCCACGGTGCCGGTCTTGGCTTTAGCCTGCTGGCCCTCGTGCTGCTGCTGGTAAGGGCCAGTCGCTATGACAGCATGAGGTTGAGCCTTAGTTTTGCTGTTTTTGGAGTAGGTTTGATCCTGCTTTATGCAGCCTCTACTTTCTATCACAGTGCGCGGGACCCAAAGTGGCGTTACCGGCTCAAGATCTTTGACCACGTGGCGATTTTCATTTTAATTGCCGCGACCTACACCCCATTTTCTTTGATTACCTTAAAAGGGGATATGGGGTGGACCATTTTTGGAGTGGCCTGGGGAATAGCCTTTTTTGGAACTATTTTGAAGCTGTTCTTTACCGGCCGTTTTAAGATCCTTAGTACACTGCTCTACGTGGGCATGGGCTGGGTGATCATTTTTGCCATTAAACCTTTGATCGAAAACCTGTCCAGTGCAGGGCTCTGGTGGCTTTTTGCGGGCGGATTCTTCTATACCCTGGGAGCCATTCTTTACAACATTAGCCGCATCAAATACAATCACGCCATCTTCCACCTTTTTGTGCTGTTGGGCAGTTTCTCTCATTTCATGGCGATTTATCAACACGTCTTTCCAAAATAGTGGTGCAGTTTTTGCCCTTTTTGGAACAGAATTAAATAACTGCATAAATTTATATCTTTAGACTATGAAAAAGTTGATCTACATTCTATTATTCATTTTTACAACTGCGGGTTTTGCACAAACCAAACCGGTTATTAAAGTCATTACACCACAAAATTTCGGAAAGGAGATCCAGCAGGAGGACGTGCAGCTTATCGATGTGCGAACTCCCAAAGAATACAAGGAAGGCCATATTGAAGGCGCTAAGAACATCGATTTTCTGGCCGATGATTTCCTTCAGAATTTTACTGAAAAATTCGACAAGAATAAACCGGTGTACCTTTACTGCCGAAGCGGAAATCGCAGCGCTAAAGCATCAGAAAAATTACAGGCTGAAGGATTCGAGAACATCATTGACCTTGAAGGCGGATACAAAGCCTGGTCTGTAACTAAGGAAGAATAATTCATGGAAGATAAGGAGCTCATTACCCGGGACTGGCTTGCGATAGACCGCACAAAACTGGCCAATGAACGCACCTTATTGGCCTACTTTCGCACTTTTATCGTATTGGTAAGCTCGGGGATCGCGATCTTAAAGCTGCAAATGTTTGCCAACCTCCAGACTCTCGGATACTTTTTGATGATCGTGGCGCCATTGATCCTGCTTGTAGGCCTGGGAAGGTTCTTCTATTATAAAAGACACATCAGGAAATACTACAACAACGAAAAATAAAGGAGGAATTCGGTTAATTTTTAAAAGCTGTTTTCCTTCTTTGCTTTTGTCGGTATTTCCGAAATCCTTTTAAGCAGTCTGGAAATTAGTATCCAAAAATGGCATTTTTGGATACCCTTATAAAAGACCCTGCAGGCTTTGCTTCTTTTTTGAAGCGTAGGCGATCGCATGTTCCAGTACCAGGATCGCAGTCTCCACCATATTCCGCAGCTCATAAAAAGAAACGGTGCCGGTGTTGAAGGCAGGGTAATAATCCAGCATTTCCTTGAGTTCCTGCAACTGTTCCAGCGCCTCCTTTTTCTGCCTTTTTCCCGAGACATAGATGAGGCCGTAGGTCATGAGGTCATTCAGGCGCGTTCTAAGGCTATGAATGATATCATCATCGGCTTCCTGTTCAAAATTAAGCAGTTCCTTTTGCTGCTGAAGTTCGGGTTCGGGAATCTCATCCAGTTCTTTGACCACTGCAAGATAAGCCTGGTGAGAATAAACCAGGGCTTCCAATAGCGAATTGGAGGCCAAACGGTTTGCACCGTGTAGCCCTGTATGCGCACATTCTCCCGAAGCATAGAGGTTGTCAAGAGAAGTTTTTGCCTGCAGGTCCACATCTATGCCGCCGCATTGGTAGTGTGCAGCAGGTACAATGGGAATAAGGTCGCTCCTTACATCTATGCCTATGCTTCGGCAGTAGGCGACTATCGTAGGAAATTCATTCTGAAATGCTTCAAAATCCAGATGGCGGCAATCCAGAAAAACCGATCTTTCGCCGGAAAGCTTCAGCTCGTTGACGATAGCTTCAGAAACGATATCGCGGGTGGCCAGTTCTCCTCTCATATCTGTCTTGAACAGGAAACGGTTGCCGTTCTGGTTCACCACGTAGGCTCCAAACCCGCGTACAGCTTCAGAAATGAGAAAAAGAGGATGCTTGTCCTCCTCATAAAGCGCCGTGGGGTGGAACTGCACGAAGTTCATGTTGCTGATTTCAGCTCCTGCACGATTGGCCATGGCCACGCCGTCTCCCGTTGCCACAGAAGGATTCGTGGTGTTTTGAAAGACCACGCCGCTGCCACCGCTGGCCAAAAAGGTAATTTTTGAAGAGATATTGATCTGCCGGTCGTTGTGCCGGTCAAGGGCAGAAACTCCTATGCAGCTTTTTTCATTAGCATTTTCCTTCAGCAACAGGTCGATCACGAAATAATGATCGTAAAAAGTGATATTCTTCATGGAAGCCGCTTTCTTCAGCAGCTTTCTTTCCAGTTCTTTTCCCGTAAGGTCGCGGTGGTGAACAATGCGTCTTTGGGAGTGGCCGCCTTCGAGGCCCAGTTCAAATTCGCCCTTGCTGTTGGAGTCGAAAAGTGTGCCCCATTCCAGGAGCTCCACCAGCCTGTCCGGTGCCTGTGAGACCACCATTTCCACCACTTCGGGATCGCTGAGGCCTTTTCCTGCCTTCATCGTGTCCTGCACATGTTGTTCAAAACTGTCTTTTCCGCGGTCCAGCACCACCGCAATGCCCCCCTGGGCATGGCTGGTGTTGCAGACATCGTTGTTGCTTTTCGTGAGGATCACGATCTGCGCATCTGGCCGGGCTTCGGCGACCTTTAAAGCGAAGCTTATACCGGCTACGCCCGATCCTATGACCAATATATCGGTTTTCATTCTACGAGATTTCAAGCATTCTTTGAATTGGTTTCAGAGCCTGTTGCATAAGCTCCGGCTCCAGGACCACCTCGGGAGTTTCATTTTTGAGGCAGTCATACAGTTTTTGCAGCGTGTTCATCTTCATAAAGGCACATTCACTGCAGGCACAGGTATTGTCTTCTTTTGCGGGCGCGGGAATAAGGTTCTTGCCGGGCACGTCTTTTTGCATCTGGTGCAGGATCCCGGCTTCGGTAGCTACTATAAAGGTGTCATGCCCGCTGTTCTTTACATAATTAAGCATGCCCGAAGTGGAACCGACGTAATTTGCCACTTTCAAGACATGAGCTTCAGATTCGGGGTGCGCGATGATCATGGCCGAAGGATGCTGCTTGTAAATCTCCAGCAGCTTATCCAGCGAAAAGGCTTCATGCACGATACAGGCGCCGTCCCACAGCAACATTTCGCGGCCGGTCTTTTCCATCAGGTATCTTCCCAGGTTCTTGTCAGGCGCGAAAATGACAGGTTTTTCCTTCGGAATGGAATTGATGATCCTTTCGGCATTGGAAGAAGTGCAAACAATGTCGCTCAGGGTTTTGATCTCTGCAGAACAATTGATGTAGGTCACTACCACATGGTTGGGGTATTTGGCTTTTAGTTCCCTGAAAGCATCTGGAGGACAGCTGTCTGCCAAAGAGCAGCCGGCCTTAAGGTCGGGCAAAAGTACCTTTTTTGAGGGGTTAAGGATCTTAGCGGTCTCGGCCATGAAATGCACCCCGGCAAAAACGATCTTATCGGCGGTGGTTTGGGCCGCTTTTTTTGCCAGCTCCAGGCTGTCGCCAATAAAATCGGCTATTTCCTGTATCTCGGGCTCCTGGTAATAATGGGCCAGGATGACGGCGTTCTTTTGTTTCTTTAACTGCAGTACCTGCTCCTGCAGGGCTTTCTTATGATCTTGTGTCTTAAGTGTAAGGGTTGCCAAAAACGCTATTTTTGAAGGTTATACTTTAAGAAATGTCTCTCCGGAAATCAATCCCGAGGTAAGGTCTTGCAAACTGGTATTTTCCACGATCTCTTGCAGTTCCTGCCGTACCGGCTTGAACTTGGAGTGGAAAGGGCAGGGGTGATCTTCAGAACAGGAATGTAAGCCGAGGCTACAGCGCCTGTAAACCGTGTCGCCGTCTATGGCGATAACGATCTCAGACACCTTGATCTGCGGCATTCTTTCCGGTTCTATGTTAAAACCGCCGTGGGCGCCTTTTGTGGAAGTGATGATCCCACTCCTGCTGAGCTTTTGCAGCGTTTTCGCTGTAAAAGCTTCGGGGGAATCTATCTCTCTTGCTATATCTTTCAGGCTGGCTCTTCTGCCTTTTTCAGATTCAGAGGCTATAAAAATAGTCGCTCTAATCGCGTACTCGCAGGCTTTTGAAAACATTGGGCATGATGTTCATGATTACCTGCCAAAATTATGGACCTCTCTGTCTTTTTTTTATGACCATGGTCAGGAAGCGGGGAATTAACTTAAATAGGTGAGGAGGCTTTTGGAGGGGATGTAATTCCGCAGGAAATATTGGACATATTCCTTTCAAAAGTGACCAATTTTATCTCTGTTTTTGAGAAGACTGAATTTTAATTTAGCTCTTGTCCGCTGTTTGATTGCGGCCCGCTGAGCTGTTCCTTTTGAGCATTTTTCCCTTCTGCCGTTGAACGGGAATCTCTTTTTGAGGTTTCGATGCTGCCTATAATAATGATCGCGAAGAGCAGCGTAATGATCTGGGAGATCTTCATGACATAAAGATTTAAACTGCGGCAAAATTATAAAGGGGGAAACCTATAAATCATGATTTAAATCATCTTGGAATTTTTATTTCAGAATTTAACACCTCTAAAGAATGACATTTTTGAGAGGTATACTTTTGGCCTTTTAATCCTGTTTAGGCTTGGGAATTCCTATCTTCCAAAGGCCTCTCACCTGGTTTTCTGAATAACCCACCGCTTTGTCCTGCGGGTATAGCTGCAACACCTTTTGCTGCACCTTAGGGTCCATATCCTGAACGCGGCCGTGGCATTGCAGGCAAAGCTCGTTGGTGACCAGAGGATAATAGAAACGCACGGAGTCTTCTTCATCAATAACTACAGGCTCGGGTTGATGGCCCCAGGCAATATCCCTGCGAAACTGGTTGATAAGGATCTTTTCTTTTTTGCTGGCAAGATTTTTCGGGTTCCTGTTCTTGTCAGAAACTCTTTGTATGCTTGCCCCTTCCTTAAGGGCTACCTCTTTAGTGAGCGGGAGCGCATTTTCATTGCAATACTGCAGTGCGTCTATGGTGTTTTTCTCCCGGAGCTGCTTCATAAGCTGCTGTCCCAGGTGCTTTTCGGCAGCCATTGCTATTTCCACGCCACGTTCCCGGTAGGTTTGGCCGGTGCTTTTCATCTTCTGTCCCTGTTTTCCCTGCTGCCCGTACATTCCCTTTCCCGGGCCGGCATTAAAATGATCAGAGAACCATTCCGGCTCTTCAATTTTGTACTCGTAAAGATATGCCGCTATTTTCTCCACTGCTTCAGGAGGGAAATTTTGCTGGGGCATGAGTCCAAATTTATTGATCGCGCCGGGCATTTTCGAGGCCTCTTTTGAAGGAGCTGCAACATAAGCAGTGATCTGTTCCACAAATTCCTCTTTAGAAGGCTCATTCAGCAAATAATGCGCTTTGACGGCGGCCATCGGCGGTGCCAGCATTTTATCCATAGGCGCAGAAGGGCTGTGGCAGGCGTAGCAGTACTGTTCCAGCAGCTTTTGGCCGGCATGTTCCTGTACAGCCATTATCTCCATCTCTGCAACAGGTAACATTTCAACAGGTTCGTTTTGTTTACAACCTAAAAGGAGCAGGAGGGCGGCAGCTATGCTTATCGGCTTTTTCATCTTTGGGAATTTAACTTCGGAATATACTGATTACCTGTAGCTTAAAAAATGCTAAAGGTCATGTTTTGAAGTTTTTTATGCTTGCTGGATTTTGCTTTTTCAGCTGAAGATCACAGCGTTAAACTTCGTATTTCTTGTTCTTTGGCATAATTGATGAATCATTTTGAGCAGAAAACTTTAATTGATACAGTTTTAGGAATTTTATCCGTTAAGACTGATCTAAACCCATATTATATGAACAAACCCCTATTGATGAGCCTGCTGTTTGTTGCAGGGCTTGCCGTGACTTC
>JBAVJB010000080.1:0-11911 GCA_049687495.1 Salinimicrobium sp. | reverse complement strand
CATTACTGCCTGTGAGGCATTCTCCTGCTTCTCAATTGGAAAACGCACGCTGGCATACATTCCCGAAAGCACATCGGCATCGGTCTCTTCCAGGTTTACCTTAACCAGGTATTGACCGCCGGTATTTCTTGCCGAAGTACTTACTTCGGTCACTGTTCCCGGCACTGTCTTGCCGATAGACTTAATGATTACCTCCACGTCTGTTCCGGTTTTGATACGGGAGATGTCAGACTCGGGCACACGGGCGGTAACCTCGTAATTCCCCGGAGACTCCATAGCCAAAAGCGGCTGCCCGGGATTGGCCATGGTGCCTTCTTCGGCAAATTTATTGGTAATGACTCCGCTGAAAGGCGCTCTAATGTTCACATACGCGAACTGGGAAGCAACTTCGTTCTTCATTTGCTTTGCAGCCTCAAGCCTGGCTTTAGCCATTTCGTACCGGGCGGTCTGGTCATCCATTTCCTTTTGAGAAGCAGATTCCTGCTCGTAAAGTGTCTTGAAACGCTCGTTGTCTTTTTTCGCATTTTGGAAAGCGGCTTCAGCTTCGGTGATCCCGGCATTCACCTGGGCATTCTTCGCCTGCAGGTCGGTGTTGTTGATGGAGATCAAAAGCTGGCCTTTGTTGACCTTGTCTCCCACCTTTACGTGAATGTCATCGACATAACCCATCATTCGTGTGCTGAGGTTGGCGCTGTTGGCCGCTTCTATCTTACCGCTGGCGGTAAGAAAACGCTCGCCGGCACCAGCAGGTGTCTCCACCTGCACAGGCACTGCCGGCATATCATTGGCGGCCTCTTTCTTCTCGTCACTGCCGCAGGCCGTCGCAAACAGCCCTAAAGCGGCAACTGTAAGTGTATATATGGTTCTTTTCATGTTGATAGTGTTCATTGTTTTTGTCTATTGTTCGTTGTTAGCTTTAATTGAGCTTACATTTCTGGAATTTGGAGCTTGGGATTTGTTAATTTTTTGCTTCAAAACCGGCAGTCAAAAAGTCCAAATAGGCCAGTGCATAGTTATATTCATATACAGTTTGATAATATTCCAGCTGTTTTTCAGAAAATTTTGTCTCGGCCATCAACAGGTCGGTAGTTTTTTCCAGCCCCTGCTCATAGCGGTTATTCCTTATGCGCAGCGCCTCCTTTGACTGTTCCATGGCCATCCTGGTAAGCTCCAGCTTGTTTTCGGCATCCTGCAGGTCTCTATGTGCTTTGTTCAACTCCAGCTGACTCTGTTGCAGGTGCTGTTCATATTGCAGTTCTGCTTTTTTAAATTCAGCTTTGGTTTGTTGTACTTTTCCGAAGCGTTTGCTTCCGTCGAAAAGATCCCAGGTGAGCGCCACTCCTGCCATATAGCCGTTAGCGTCTCCGGTCAAGATCTTATCATCATAAAGCTCATAGCTTCCAAAGGCATTCAGTCTTGGCAAAAAGGCCATTTTATCTGCTCTATACATGTTTTTCCTGGCTTCGGCGGCAAGTTCCATTGCCTGAATGTCTGCACGGTCTTTTGAGAGTCCGGCATTAAATGCCTGTTTTACCTCCACCTGCAGCGAATCTTTTGGGATAAGGATCACATCAATGGGATCGCTCATAAGGAACATGAGATAATCGCTGGCATTCTTCACATTGCTTTGTGCAGCACGCAACTGGTTATTCACCTCGGTCACACGCACTTCAACCGAAAGTACATCGGCCTTTTGCAGGTAACCCTGTTTAAAGTTGTTCTCGGCCAGACTTAGGTTGGCCTTTGCGGTTTCCAAAGCCTGCTCCAGCACCTTTACAGCTTTGTGGGCAAGTTGCAGTTGCATGTAGGCCTTCTCGGTCTCCAGTTTCATGTGATCATCTGTGCGCAGGCTTTGCAGCGCTGTGGCCTGCATCCTGTCCTTTGCCGCAGCACGTTGATAAAAGCCATCCAGGTTGATAAGGGGTTGTTTTACTTCTATTTTGGTGGCAAAGTTGTCTATCCGTCCGGGATCGTTAAGCCGTGCAGGATCAAAGTCACTTTGAGTAACGATCTCCTGGTTAAGCTTTGAACCAAAGGCCATCAAAGGATTGTTGGTGGTCATCCCGGTATGTGAAAGGCTCACGTTTGGTAAAAAGACCGCATTGGTCTGCCGGTATTGTGCCCGGGCGGCCAAAAGATCCTGTTGGGATATCTTCACCCGGCTATTGTTCTCCTGTACCCGTTCCAGCACATCTTGTTTACTGATGGTTACCTTTTCCTGGGCAGGAAGCAACCAGGTAAAAAACAAGACAGGCAGTAGAAAAAGGTTTTTTGTTCTCTTCATCTATTTATATTTTGATGAAGCAAAAGTACCCTGTAAGGGCGCTCAGGTCAGTAACCTTTGTTACCTCGCATTGTAACTAATGTTACAGAAGAAATCTGAAAAAGGGTGTAAGAATATTCTTCTTAGGGAAAAGAATCACCCTCCAGAAATGACATTTTTAGAGCCCCTGCATTTCGAATCTTTAATCTTTTCCATTCATCCTTTTTAGCAATACAGGCCTGAAGAGAAAAATGAGGAGGGAGAAGGAGATAAGCCCGATGATCGTTACCGGTTTTTCCTGAACTTTGATGATGATGTCAAAAATTATGGCACAGCCGCAAAACACGGCTCCCAGCAGGCAGAGCCATCGTCGCTCCACTTTTTGCTGAAAAGCGATCCAGTTGACGGTGCCAAAGGTGAACAGGAAAACGATACTGGCGGCATCGACAAGGCTGGACAAATTGCCTGCTATCGCAAGCAAAATTGCCACTCCCGCAATGCTCCAAATGGCGTACATGGGAATGTGATGCCTGTTCTCCTTTACGAATAAATGAGGCAGATCTTTTTTCTCTGCTATGTTTTCCATGAGGCGGGAAGTGGAGAAGAGGGTGGCATTGATGGCCGAAGCAGTGGAGAAGGCGGCTGCAATGGTCACTATGATCAGGCCGGCCGTGCCCCAAAGCTGTTGTCCGGCTATGGACAGGGCCACTTCCTTATTTTTGACCAGGGTTTCTGCCCCCACGATCATGGTAACTCCCACGGCAACCGAGATATAAATGATAATAACAGAGATCACTGCCCAGCCTGTCGCCCTGGGCAAGGTCCTGTTTGGGCGTTTGAGGTCGTTGTAATCATAAGACAATAACTGAAAACCTTCATAAGCCATAAAGATGGTTCCTGCGCCAATGATCGCCATGTCCCAGGGCTTCGGCTGAACCCCGCGGGTGAACATTTCAGGATTCCATTGAAAAATGCCGAAGACAGCCAGGGCCAGGAGCACCAGGACTTTTCCGTAAACGGTGATGATCTCCAGTTTTGAAGAATTACCCACGCCCTGCAGGTTCACCCCCGCGAGCAGGACGATGATCACCAGGGCGAGTACGCGCGGCAACCAGCTGCCCATGTTGAGCACATGGGCGACGTAATGCCCAAAGGTAAAGGCGTAAACCGAGAGGGTAAGGATGTAGCCCAGGATGAGGATCCAGGAAAGGCTGCCCGCAAAACCAGCGTGGTTGATCTTCCGCAGGAAAATAAAGGCCCCGCCGCCTTCGCTGTACTTGATGGAAAGCTTACTGTAGCTGTGGGTCGAGATGAGGGCGGTGAGCCCGGCAATCAGGAAACTCAGCCAGGCCCATTGCCCGGCGGTTTCAATGATCACCCCTAAAACCGAAAAGATCCCGCCGCCCACCATGCCGCCAACGGCCATGGACCAGGTCGCCTGGAAATTCATTTTTTCTTCGGCCATTCCTTAGATTTTAATGATGCTGAAGTTTAATAAAGCTATCATTTTTTTGTTAAAGAGCACCGGAAAAAGCGAAAAGCTTCCGTAGAAAGAGTGTCAAAAATGCCATTTTTGAGAGGTCATGAAAAATGGATGAACAGCTGAAAAGGGAGCAGACCGCCTTGCTGGCCTTGCTCTGCTTCGGTCAGAATACTTGCTCAAGGTAATTTTCTAAGAAGAGCAGGATAAAAGCAGTGATAAAAATAGATACAGTAAAAATTTTATACTCTCTTAACAGCTTCTTCTTTGCATTTCTTCTAATCTGTGCAATGACTTTTTCCAGCTGTTCTTTTTCTATTTTTTCAAAGGTGACGCCATCGGTGCGGATCCTGTCAACATAAATGTTCTCCCGCAGATTGTCTTTGAATTTTGGCCGGTTGGAATACAGAAGGGACTTATTATGCTCATGCAGACTTTTGGGACCTCTTTCAACCGCCATATCTTGAATTTTTATCCTTTTTACTAAAAATCAGATGGATGTGTAAGTCATTGAAGTTAAGGAATTATTTATTAAGAGCTGCTCAACGGCTTCCGCAGCATATATAAAAGATTTTCAATAGCTCTAAACGATCCCCAGGCCAAGCAGCAGGGAAAAAACAAGAAGCATAGTACCCACCGCCAGGTGCAGCTTTTCAATAGTGATCTTTCTCAGCAACTTGTTGCCAATAACGGCGCCCACAAAGGCAGAAAGCGTGGCGGCAAGCAGCAGGTTGTAATCGATCTGGTCCCTGGTCTTTAGAATGTCTGTAGAGTAAACCGCGAGCCTTGAAATATCAATCAAAACTGAAATGGCAATACCTGTTCCTATGAAGGCTTCTTTGGAAAGGCCGGCCCTGATGAGGAAGGCAGTTCTCAAAGCTCCCTGGTGCCCCGAAAGTCCGCCGAAGAATCCGCTCAAGGCGCCGCCCAGGGGCAGGTATCTTCGGTCAAAGTTCAGCTTCACCAGTTTGGGCACTAAATCCAAAAGTGCAAAAACAAAGAGGAGAAAAGCGATGACCAGCTTTAGCGGCGTGACCTCAAATTCGCGTCCGGAAAGGGTATAGGTTAAAAGCGACCCGGTCTCAGAAAGCAGGGTGAGCAGGTAAGCTCCCGCAAAGGCAGCGATTATAGCCGTTGAACCAAATTTGAGCAGTACCTGTTTGCTGGCTTTTTTCCCAATCAGGCTTAACTTGAACAGGTTATTCAGGAAATGAACGATGGCCACCAGCGCCACCGAAAGCTCCACCGGAAAGAAAAGGGCGAAAACCGGCAGAAGAATGGTTCCCAGCCCGAAGCCCGAAAAGAAGGTAAGTCCCGATGCCAGGAGTGCAATTAGGCAGATGATGATATATTCCAGCATATACGATCTATAATAAATGGCCTTTATCTTAAAATTAGTATTTTTAACCGGCTCTTTTTAATTAAAACTATAATATGAAAACCATGAAATCACTGGTTCTAACTTTCTTCCTTTGCCTGACTGTTCCGTTTTATGGGCAGACAAAGGATTCTTTAGAAATTGCGGAGGGGCTGAACCTTAATCTTTATGATCCCGGTTTTTCTAATAAAGAGCAGCCAAATTTGCTTCAAAACTTCAATACGACTTCACAAACCTCAAACCTGGTTTTATACAACGGCACAACCAATCTGTACGATGTATATTCGGCTAGTGGTGAGGGATATACCTACAGCAGTTCCACCACTCAGTTTAGGCCTAAGTCTAATTTTTTTACTACTCTGTTCTTAGGAAATGATTCCTTTACAGAAAATAAGACGCTTTTACGCAACAGGTCTTTGTTGTTAGATGAAGACGATAGTTACCGGGTGCGGGATTCTTTTAATCCTCATGGAGCTTCTAATTTTTCTGAAGCTATAATAGGCGGAGTTTTTGGTTTATTGTTTGACTGAGGCTAAACCGATTGGTTTTAGTAACCAGATCTCAATTCCAGGGTTGGCTACAACGGCACGCGGCCCCGATACAAGAATGTGACGGAGAAAAAAGCCACCTTTGATTAGTCCTGAACCATATGATCAAACAAAATATACACCAACTCAATAGCTGAAGATTCTGCATCATTGAACTTCTGCAAGGAATATTCCCAGGATATAATATGCGACGGTAATGAGGACACCAACAATTAAAAAAGAAAGAATTCGTTTCATCTTTAAATTTTGACTAATCTTTTAATAGTTGTTCTAGCCTCAAGATTTCAACCGCTTTTTCTGTTTCCTTTTGTCCGTCAGTCATTGAGCCCGGAAGCATGATCAGTCGCTTTTTTATTTTTCCGCTTTCGTCTTCGAACATTACTTCAAATCTCGAACGAGTCAATCCTTTGACCGCTTTTTTGAATCTCACATCTTTAATTCTCTGTCGTTCTATAATTGGAGTTGCTGAGTTGTTCAGGCTATTGACGATGCCGTAGATCAGATATAAACCTATTATTCCAAATAGAATTGGTTGTAAGGCCTTTTGGTTTTGAAAGGCTTCAAAAGCAAAGTAGAAAAGTCCAATAGTAATTATTCCGTAAAGTATCAGGATTTTTGCGAGGTGGTTCCCGACGGTCGCTCCGGACACATTTCCAACAATTCCGTCTCTCGTCAAAACAATTGCGTCAGGAAGTACGTGACAGAATCCGGTTTTTGTTTTGAATGTATTCTCTTTTCCCATTTTGATTGTTGCACAACGCTTTCGATTAGCTTTCGGCAGACAGGGGAGGGGATGCAAACTTGTCTGCTTAGCCGTCTTCTGTGGCTTAGATTTTCTTTTTTTGGTCAAGTTAATTATTTTCCTTCTAACGCTGCCGTCTGTTTGCGATGAACAGTTATTGAGCTTTTGTTATTTATCCTTGATCTCCCTTTCTAAGAGTTTTAATATTTCATTATTTTTTGTTTGCACTTCAATAAGTGCAGGAATCAATTTATTTCTAATTATGGTAATTCTATTCACTGTATTGTTTTGATGTTGCGGATCTCTAGCCCAACCTAGAAAATCTGATTTATGTGGTTCAGCTATATCTAGTAATGAGGTGTCGAGCCTTAGAATAGAGGTATATTTTTCTCCTAAAGCACGGTGCTTATTTATGACGATATCTCTATTAACGTCTTCAAATTCTTTATAATAGGCAAATGCACTTGGATAAGTTGAAAGTTTCTTTTTAAGAAGTTCATTTTGTATTATTCCCAATAAATCGGAATTGATAACTGCCTGTAATGTAGCGTTGTTTAAATTTAAAGTACCATAGTCAGAAACATCAAAGTCATAGATCGAATCTGTCAGAGCTGGAACATTAGGACCAAGATGTTTTAGATAAAGACGTAGTTCATTCAAATGATATTGGTGAACAGCTAAGGTTCTATCAATGATTTGTTGATTAGCCAAAAAATCTTCCCTTAAATTTTTAAGGACAATTTGTTCTTTAATTCTATCCTTTCGCCTTTCGTTATAGTTGTTTATTTGTAAAGCAATTAAAATTCCAATAACTAAAAGTATAATTTCGCCAATAGCATAAATAAGATATCTGCTGAATTTTTTTTCAACAAGAAGCCTTTTTTCGAAGTTTCTGAAAAATTTAATCATTAGAGATTAGTTTATCTAAATATATGGCTTTTAAGTAATTACGTTGATTAAATAATGAATCGCAACGGGTGTATGTAGCGCATGGGATTACGAGCCATATTATTATCAACCCGTTATTTTTGAAGTAAGCAATAACCGTTGAATTTTCAACTATTATGTTGCTAATTTAGATACCCGGTTAACCTAAATTGCCGATTGGGAAACGTGAATTTGTCGGGTAAACAGTATTTTTAAAGGGAGTCAAAAATAGCATTTTTAAGAGGTATTCCCCAATTTGCTCGGTAGCCGATGTTTTCCACCATCATGATTAGGTGCAATCGTATGATGAAATAGTATAAAGGTCAGTTTCTTTTATTTCAATTTTCGAATCCTCTGTTAATCCTTCTCCTTGAATTTTATTATGTTCCCAGGTCTTTTCAAAAATTTCGGAAAGCACTGTCCGCCATGTGCTTTATACCTTTTGTTGGCGGTTGTTTTTTTATTTCATTTTCAGTTTTATTGAAAGCTCTATATCCTTATCAACTAATGTCTTATCAGCCCAACTTCCTTTATAAGCTATATTCCACTCAAAACGGTCAAATTTAAATTTTGTACAGAATTCGCCCTTTCTGTTAATTGCCTTAAAATTAACGTTCCTTGTTATATCCTTAATGGTCAAATTTCCTGATACCAAAATGCTGTCATTCGCCAAATCATTAATTTTCGTGATTGTGAATTCCGAAGTTGGATATTTGGATGTATGGAAAAAATCTTCACTTCTCATATGATTGTTAAACCGTTTCCTTGGAACAGGCTCGTGTTCAGGAATGTCAGTAACCTGAATTGAGTTCATATCTATTGTAAACCGACCGCCTACTAAATTGTCTCGGTCTAATAAAAAAAATCCACTAATTAGATCGATTTGGCCTTCGTGTTTTCCTGCTCCTCTCATTTTGGTTCCTCTCCAATGAATGCTCGATTTGGATAAGTCTACTTGTATAGTGTCTTCCTTTCGAGAATTTGGCTCATCTTGTGCTTTGCCAATTTTTGCCTCCTGGGCATCTGAACTATACTTACCTATACAGGAACTAATGAGCATGAGCATTGGTACTATTAAAATCAGTAATCGCCTATTCATAACCCGGAATGTTTTTTCCTAAAACTATATCCCTTCTGGCAACCAATAAGTCTCCATCATTTTTAAAGGTCAATACACCTGAATGACCTCCTCTTGGAGAATCAGGGCTAATTTCATTTTCCGTCAGCAGGGTATCTCCTTTGAAATGACAGCTTGCCACATAATAATATTTTCCGTTAGGCTCTAATATTTCATAATGAATATGGGCTGGTTCTGACCTGTTCGGATATGGAGCAGGTTTTAAGGTATAAAAGGAATAATATCCATCCTTGTCTGTCTTAAGCCACGTACGAATATATCCGTGTTTCTTAGCCCAACCCTTTGCATCCTTTTTCGGGGCATAAACACCTTCCTGGTTAGTATGATAGACATATAAAATAATATTCTTAGCAGGTGTCTTACCGTCTGTCTGATAAATCGTACCCTCAACCTTAATTTTCACACCCTCATTATTAAAGTCCGGTAAGGTATCTTTGTTAGTGAGTTCTCTGTCCCCGTATTCGAAAATTGCTTCACAACCTTCGCAAGGTGCTCCAACAAGCCTTTGTTTTTCTTGATCTTGAGAATTTGCACAGGAAGACATGAACAGGGTTAAAAGTATTGCTGTTAAAATTCGTTTCATTCTATTTGGTTTAAATTATTTCCAACGTCTCGTATAAAAACAGTGCGGTGATTGCCGGCGATGATTTTCCGCAGGAAAATTAGTCGCAGCAAGTACACACAGACTTTCGATTCGACACTAAGATAGCATTGTTTTAATGCATTGTTGGCAAAAGTTTTGTTTCACTTTGTAGTTGGTTAAAAGTTTAATGTATGTTAATAATTAAACTATAAAGTTGTTTATGTCCATTTTAGTCGTAGTTTTGTAATGAATTCTAATAATAGAAATGTCTGATAAATTAAGTGTAAAATCTTATTTACAGGAGCTAAAGCAAGTAATCGGAATTTGGGGTTTAATCTTCTCCAATCGTCCTAAAAATAGTATCCAACATCTTGCTGATCTGAGTATAAATGCCAATATGAGGAAAGAAATTATCCTTAATTTAAAAGTTGAAGATTACTCAGAAGGACCAATTGAAGAAACTCAACAAGGAGGTACTGAAATGTGGGTATTTGGGAAGGTAATTAAGAGCCAAGAAATTTATATAAAAGTTACCATTTCAAAAATAACTGGAACACCAGTTTGTATTTCATTTCATAAAGCTGAATTTCCAATGAGTTTCCCTTTCAAGAATTCCAACTAAATGAACAAATAAGCAGTCATGAAAAGTCCAATAACAGGTAAGGAAATGACCTTACAAGTTGAAAAGAGTAGGTTGGTTTTTCGAAAAGAAGAATTCGAATATAACCATAAGAGTTATTATTGTGTGGATAGTGGTGAATCATTCACTACAACAGAATTAGATGAATTTAATTTAAATCAGGTTTATAATAAATATAGGGATAAGCACAATATCCCTTTTCCTGATCAAATTATTGAATTGAGAAAAAAATTCAATTTATCAGCTTCCTTGATGTCAAAAATCTTAGGTTTTGGGATAAACAGTTACAGAAACTATGAGAATGGTGAAGTTCCAAGTATTTCTAATGCAAATTTGATTAATACTGTTTTGAAAAGTCCACGGAACTTGAAACATTTAGTTGAACTAAATAATGATTTAAGCGAAGACGAAAAATCGAAAATTCTGGCTAAAATTAAGACGGTAATTGAATATCAAAAAGAGAACAAAGATGACATTACTTTTGTCGATGTTTTGTTTGAAGATAAATTACCAAATAATTATTCAGGTTATAGAAAGCCCAGTATGGAAAAGATGGCAAATATGATCTTATATTTTGCGGAGCATTTAAAACCATCTGAAACCATGATGAATAAACTATTGTTTTATGCTGATTTTCATAACTTTAAAAAAACTGCATTTTCAATAAGTGGATCTAATTATATGGCTCATAATTATGGTCCAGTTCCCTTACGATATGGAGGTATTTTTGACTATGCTTCTAATAAAGGATATGTCTTTATTAATATAGAAGATTTTGGAAATAATTATTGGGGAAAATGTTTCTACAAAACCAAACATAGAGATTTTAATAATGAATTGTTTAACGAAGAAGAATTAAAGTCTTTAGAATTAGTTCGAGAAACTTTTAAAAGAAGTAATGCGACTCAAATCATCGAAAAAAGTCATGAAGAGAAGGCATGGATTAATAATGAAAATGATAAAAATTTAATCGATTATAATTACTCATTCGAACTTCGTCACCTTTAGAAAATAGTGATTTTTTTAAATTTTTGCCAATGAACTATAGCCGGTGTTGCCATTTCGTTGTTTTTTCAATTTGTTATTATTCCGCTAAATACTGTTTTCCGATTTTATGGGTTTGAGTGGATTCAGTCAGCGTTTCATTCTGTAATATTATTCAATTCCGTTTGAGTGAGTGATTCTTCAACTTGCTAATTTCCGCAATCAAGTCATTTTTGGTTTTCAATTCAGATTGTAATTGCTTTTTTCATAAAAATCCATTTCAATTGGATTTGTTTTCCAGATTGTGTTTCAAATTCCTTTTTTCTTGGCGAGAGCAAACCTGAAATTCCACCGCTAATTAATCCTTTATATGCACTGTCTAAATTTTCAAATGAAAAATGTAAAATAGTCCAAATCATTAAGAAAATAGCAAAAAATGATAAGTACCATATAATCTTTACTTTCGTTTTTTTATTCATAATTTTCAGTTTTTAAGTGCGTTCCGTCAATGAATGGCAACGGTCTCGTATAACGACAAGTGGCGCGGAGTTTTGGAAGTGGATTTGTCGGCTTACCGGTTTTGTTTGTTATGGAAACTAATTTAGTTCTTTTTTGTAAAACCCGCCATTTGCGGTATGCGTTGTTACCTAAAGTGGCGACTGGAATAAATAAAATTAGGAGTTACTAATCAGATTAAGTTTCAATCGCAGTTATCTTTTAATCGTCTGTAGAGAATTAAAATTTTCTTGCTATCTTTTTCCAATATTACTCGATTTAGAACTTCTTAATATCTCCGTTTTTAAAGTGAAAGTTTTTTTTGGATGAAATGAGATTCAAAACCTTCAATTTCTTCATTTTTTTCTTTCAACATTCTTTAGTTGTTCTTTTTTACCGCACGAGTGAAAATAAATCTTTTTCTTATTTTTTCAATGCCGATCGGTTTTTTCAATTTTTGCCTAGAAACTCCAAATCCAACTTTTTATTAAATCCCAATTAGAAAAAATTAAATAAAAAAAGATAAAACTTAATCCAACAGCTAAAATTTCTTTTGTAGAGATATTATTACGTTTAGTTTTTGTCATCTTATAAAATTTTTGTTTTCGATTTTCCTCTGTCAATATTCTGAATTTAGTTTCAACGTCTTAAAACGTATAATTTTTAGTTGGAGCCATTTTTGGTAACGGTCACGTATATTCGTCAGTTGTGGCAGTTAATATACGGATTTGGC
>JBAVJB010000079.1:0-39335 GCA_049687495.1 Salinimicrobium sp. | reverse complement strand
AAACCTGTCGCTTCATGTTAGACAAGATCATAGGCTACAGCATAAGGCACAAGCTTATCGTGCTGTTGTTCACTGCTTCGGTTATATGCTTCGGAATTTTCTCTTTGCTGAACATTCCCATTGGAGCCGTGCCCGATATTACCAATAATCAGGTGCAGGTGATCACTACCTCCCGCAATCTTGCTACCGAGGATGTGGAGAAGTTCCTTACCTATCCCGTAGAATTGGAAATGGCCAACCTGCCGGATGTGAAGGAGATCAGGTCGGTTTCCAAATTCGGACTTTCGGTTGTAACGGTGGTATTCAAAGACAGGATTGGCACTTATTTGCCACGGCAGTTGATCGCCGAAAAGATCAAGAATGCCGAAGAAAAAATTCCGGCAGGTTTTGGTGCGCCTTTCATGGGGCCTGTAAGTACAGGTTTGGGAGAGATCTACCAGTACGTACTGGAGGTGGATCCTAAATACCGCGATCAATATTCGGTCACAGATCTGCGAACCATTCAGGACTGGATCGTTAAAAGGCAACTCTCGGGTATTCCGGGAGTCGTAGAAGTAAACACCTGGGGCGGCTACCTGAAACAATATGAAGTGGCCCTAAATCCCAGCCGACTGCGGGCGATGAACATTCCGCTGGAAAAGGTGTACACGGCACTCAAGAACAACAACTCTGTTGCAGGTGGTGCCTATATTGAAAAAGAAAATCAAAGTTACTTTATTAGAGGGGAAGGCCTGGTAGATTCGCTGCAGGACATTAAAGATATAGTTGTAGATACCCGCGACGGGTTGCCGGTATACGTAAGCGACATTGGAAAAGTTCAGTTTGGCCACGCAACGCGTTTTGGCGCCATTACCGGAAACGGAGAAGGCGAAAAGGTGCTGGGGCAGGTGATGATGCTCAAAGGCGCCAATTCGAATGCTGTTATTGAAGCTGTGAAAAGCCGGGTTGCAGAGATCCAACCCAACCTGCCGGAAGGCGTGTCTATAAACCCATTTTTGGAACGTTCAGAATTAATAGGAAAGACCACCTTCACCATTGCCGAAAATCTCATCCTGGGTTGTTTGATCGTCATCTTTGTTGTGGTTCTACTGCTGGGAAACTGGCGCTCGGGGCTGGTGGTGGCTTCGGTGATCCCGCTTTGTTTGCTGTTCGCGCTTTCCATGATGTATATTTTCGGGGTCGATGCTAACCTTATGAGCCTTGGCGCCATCGATTTTGGGATCATCATCGACGGGGCGGTGATCATAGTGGAATTCGTCTCCCATAACATCACGAAGAACAGGGAAGAAGTTCTTGAGCTCTCCGGCAAAAAAAGAAAAAAATATGTGGACAGGATCACCTTTCAGGGGGCTTCAAAAATGATGCATTCGGCGATCTTTGGACAGCTTATTATTATCCTGGTTTTCATTCCTATTCTTTCCCTTTCCAACGTGGAAGGAAAGATGTTCAGGCCAATGGCGCTGGTATTTTGTTTTGCTCTGCTGGGAGCCATTATTTTCTGCTTCAGCTATGTGCCTGTCATGTCTGCGATGTTCATTAAACCCACAGATCCCAACAAAAGAAATGTCACCACCCGCCTGATGGAATTTCTGAAAAAACTTTACCGTCCGAGCATCGAATGGGCATTAAAATCAAAAAAGACGGTTATTTCCCTGGCCGTAATAATGCTGCTGTTCGTCCTTTTTATTTTCACCAGGATGGGCGGGGAATTTGTTCCCACGCTTGATGAAGGCGATTTCGTGATCCAGCCGGTGCTGAAAACAGGAACCTCGCTCACTAATACCATTGAAGCAACCACTCGCATGGAAAAGATCCTGCTGGAATTTCCTGAAGTGGAGCAGGTGGTAAGCCGTATTGGTGCCGCCGAAGTTCCTACAGACCCCATGTCTATGGAAGAGACCGATGTGATCATCAGGCTTACACCAAAAGGGGAGTGGACCAGTGCAGAGACAAAAGATGAATTGGCAGATCAATTTAAGGAAGCCTTGTCCATTATTCCCGGCGTAGATTATGAATTCACCCAACCCATTGAAATGCGCTTTAATGAATTGATCACAGGTGTGCGTGCAGACCTTGCGATAAAGGTGTTTGGCGAAGATCTAGACCTGTTGTACGATAAGGCCCTGGAGATACAAAAAGCCATAGAAAATGTAGACGGGGCTTCAGATATCATTGTGGAAAAGATCGCCGGCCTGCCGCAGATGTCTGTGGAATATGACCGCCGAAAAATAGCAAAATACGGGCTCAATGTGGAAGACCTTAATCGGTTGGTGAGCATTGGTTTTGCAGGCGCCACTGCGGGTACCGTCTTTGAGGGTGAAAAGCAGTTTGACATGGTGGTGAGGTTTGACAAGGAACACCGCAGGGAACTGGCAGATCTTCAAACCACCTCTGTGCAGCTGCCGGGTGGAGGCAGCCTGCCACTAAGTGAATTCGCCACAGTAAGTTATACCAAAGGACCGGCAAAGATCTCGCGGGACGACACCAAACGCAGGGTAGTAGTAGGTGTGAACGTCCGTAACCGGGATCTTGAGTCGGTTGTAAAAGATGTACAAAAAATTGTGGATGAGCAGATCGATCTCCCGGTGGGGTATTCCGTAACCTATGGCGGCCAGTTCGAAAACCTTCGAACCGCGCGCAACCGGCTCATGATAGCCGTACCCATCTCGCTTCTGCTTATTTTTATCATGTTGCACTTTGCCTTCAACTCCATTAAACAGGCGCTGTTGATCTACAGTGCAATTCCCCTGGCTGCGGTGGGGGGCGTGCTGCTGCTGTACCTGCGCGATATGCCGTTCAGTATTTCGGCTGGAGTTGGTTTTATCGCCCTTTTCGGGATCGCGGTCCTTAACGGGATCGTGTTGCTCGACGAGTTCAATGAGCTTAAAGAAAAAGGTATTAAAGACATCAATGAACGCATTGTCACCGGTACCATGAACAGGCTGCGCCCTGTGCTGTTAACAGCCTCGGCAGCTGCTCTTGGCTTCCTGCCAATGGCTGTGTCAACTTCGGCTGGGGCAGAGGTGCAACGTCCTCTCGCGACCGTGGTGGTGGGTGGCTTGATAACTGCTACGGCGTTAACGCTCATCGTTCTTCCTGTGCTCTACGCACTTTTCCACGGAGAAAAACCAAAAAGGAAAGTAAAACCTGCCAAAGCGCTGATGGTAATCCTGCTGCTCTTCGGAAGTAGTTTTGCTGCAATAGCCCAGAACCAAACCTTGAGTATGGAGCAGGCCATTCAGCTTGCACTAGAGAACAACAAAGCACTCAAAGCTTCCGAAGGAAGGATAGCGATGAACGAAAATTTGCAGGGCAGCGCCTGGGATATTGATAAGACCGGCCTGTACTACAATTATGATGAGATGAACATCGCCGAAAACGGGAAACCTCTGAAGGTTTTCGGGCTGCAGCAAAATCTTGATTTCCCTGCAGTTTACGCGGCAAGGCATAAGCTGCAAAAGAACAGGACGCTCCTGGCCCGGGACGAATACGAGGTTCAAAAAAGGCTTTTAGAGCGGCAGGTTTCCACAGCCTATTTGCAGGTGGTCTACTGGCAGAACCTGGAGGCTCATTACCGCTATCTGGACAGCTTGTTCTCCCAATTCTCCTATGCAGCAAACAGAAAATATGAGGCAGGAGAGAGCAATTATCTTGAAAAGCTTACTGCCCAATCCAAGCAAAAAGAGGTGGCGCTGCTGCTGTCTCAAAGCAAGAAAAAAGTGCAGCAGGCTTATGAGCTGCTCAAAAGCAGGTTGCAGGCAGATGGCGATTACGACATTCCCGAAAAGCTAATGCCCAGGCTGGAACCAAGGCCCGGGGCGCTGCAGGATCATCCCGGTTTGCAGCTGTTCGAGCAGCAGCGGGAAGTCTCTAAAAGTGCCTTAAAACTGGAGAAACAATTCCTGTGGCCGGACCTTAGCTTCTCTGTGTTTACCGGGACTAATAACGCTCCCAATGCCGAACAATATTCGGGTTTCCAGGCGGGAGTCGCCATTCCGCTTTGGTTTGGTGCCAAAAAGGCCAAAATTGAGGCTGCTCAGGTGGGCGTGCAGATCGCCGCAGATGAACTGGAAAATTACCGACAGCAGCTGCAGGCAAAGCTGCAAACTTTGACGGCTGCCTTGCAGGAGTACCGGGAAGCGGTAAACTATTACGACAATACCGGCAAACAGCTGTCTTTAGAGCTGGTCAAAAATGCAAATAAAGCCTTTAATTATGGAGAAATCGATTTTCTGCAATATATTCAGTTGCTGGAGAACGCCCGCAATATCGAGATCAATTACCTCGATAACCTGCTGAATTATAACCTGACCGTACTTGAAATTAACTACATCTTGAATTGATCATGAACACAGTATTCAAAAATATCAAAATTAGGCTGCTTTTAATTTTTATTCCCGGGCTGTTGCTAAGCTCCTGCAACTCCAGTTCGGGTGAGGAAAAAGCGAAGCCCGAAGCCCCGTCAGATCTCACAGAGATGAGGATCACAGAGCCGCAGTTCAAAGGCTCGGGAATGGAACTGGGAGAGTTGCAGCTGCAGCAATTCACCGAAAAGGTAACGGCTAACGGCATGATCGATGTTCCGCCCGAGAACAAGGCTTCTGTAAGCGTCTATTTCGGCGGATATGTAAAGCGGCTACAGCTGTTGCCCGGCCAGAAAGTAAATCGCGGACAGGTGTTGTTAATGCTTGAAAACCCTGAGTACCTCGAGGTGCAGCGGGATTTTTTGGAGGAAAAAGGCCGGCTGAAGTATTTGAAGTCAGACTATGAAAGGCAGAAGAATTTGGCCAGTGACAATGTGGCTTCAGAAAAGCAATTTTTAAAGGCTGAATCTGAATACAAGATGGCTTCGGCAAAATATCAGTCGCTTCGGAAAAAACTTCAGCTAATGGGCATCAATCCGGAAAAAATTTCCGAAGAAAACCTGCAGTCAAACATTATGGTGCTTTCGCCGATAAGCGGCTATGTCTCAAAAGTCAACACTAATTTGGGTTCTTACCTTGATGCATCGGATGTTGGCGTGGAGTTGATCAACCCCGAGCACCTGCACCTGGAGCTGCAGATCTTCGAAAAAGACCTTCCGAAGGTAAAAGAGGGACAAAAGATCATGTTCAACCTGCAGGATGATCCTTCTAAAAAATACGAGGCCACTGTGCATCTGGTGGGCAAGGCGGTAGAGACTCAAAGCAGGACCATTAGCGTGCATGCGCATTTGGTCGAGGAGGAGCAAAAAGAGCTTTTTAACCCGGGGATGTATATTGAAAGCGAAATAGAGACCGCTTCGCAGATCATGCCTTCCCTGCCCGCTAATTCTGTGGTGGACATCGACAACAAACACTATGTGCTGCTGCTGGAAAATTCCAATTCTGACGGGATGCTCTTTAAGAAGAAAGAGGTGCAGCTGGGGCCGCAAAATGATGATTATATTGCAATCGAAAACGCAGGGGAGTTTCCCGAAAATGCGCAATTCCTCACTAAAGGCGCTTTCAATCTCATTACAGAATAGAGAAATATGAGAATATTGATCGTGGAAGACGAGCCCGGGATAGCGGGTTTTCTAAAGCAGGGCCTGGAAGAGGAAGGTTTTGCCGTGGATGTGGCATCTGACGGAAAAGAAGGCCTGGAAATGGCATTTTTGGGAGTCTATGAATTGCTGCTGCTGGACTGGATGATCCCGGGTGTAAGCGGGGTCGAACTGTGCAGGAAGTTCCGGAAAGAGTATCCCACAACTCCTGTGATCTTTCTCACTGCTAAAGACACGGTTGAAGACGTGGTCTTCGGCCTGCAGGCCGGCGCTAATGATTACATCAAGAAACCTTTTCATTTCGAAGAACTGCTGGAGCGAATTCGTGTTCAGCTAAGGACGAAAGAGGGGGAGCAGCATACATTCAGCCTGGGAGACCTTGAACTGGATACCGAGAAATACCAGGTCGTAAAGGACGGGCACGAAATACATCTCACCCAAAAAGAATTTGCATTGCTTGAATACCTGCTCCGCAACAAAGGCCGCGTGTGCCGAAGAACCAGGATCATCGAGAGCGTTTGGGATATGCACTTTGACTACAACACCGGCGTGATAGACGTCTACATCAATGCGCTTCGCAAAAAACTGCAGCTGCAGGAAGGAAATGGAGGCTACATAGAAACTGTAAGAGGAGTAGGATACATCGCCAGAGAAGAATGAAAACCAGCTTTAAAGACCGTATCGCTTTTTACTACATGCTGCTCACAGCATTGCTGGTACTGCTGGCCTTTGGCTGCATCTATTTCATAGCCAGGACGGCGGTGTACAATAAGCTGGATCGCGAGCTGAATTTCCAGGCAGAAATGCACATCAAGGAAGTAGGTTATGAAGGCGACAGCATGTTCTTCATCCATAAGCGCGAATGGGAAGAGATAGAACACAACGAGGTGGAGGTGAGCCCGGTCTATGTGGAAATATTTGATGAAAATGGCGGCTTGAAAGACAAATCTCCAAACCTGAAAGAAGACCGCATCAAGGTTAGTAAAGACAGGGACTTTGGGGAGCATTTTACCGGAACCCTCAAAAATGAACCGGTGAGGCAAACCATTCTTCCGCTGAACATTGAAGGAGAAAACAAAGGTTTTATAACCACTGCCATGCCTTTGACCTCTTCACAAATGGTACTCAATTCCCTGCGGAATACGCTCCTGGTACTGTACCCGGTCTTGTTGCTGCTGCTTTTCGTTTTGTCCCGTTACCTGGCCGGCAAAAATATTGCACCAATTGTGGAGATCACCAGCACTACGAACCGCATTACCCGAAACAACCTGGGGGAGCGGGTGGAACTGCCAAAGGCACAGGATGAGCTGCATGAGCTGTCCTCTTCTATCAATGGCCTGCTTAACCGCATTGAACAGGCGATGCTGCGGGAGCGGCAGTTCACCTCAGATGCTTCTCACGAATTGCGCACACCGCTTACCTCGTTAAGAGGCAATCTCGAAGTTTTGATAAGAAAGCAAAGGACGCCCCGGGAATATGAAGAAAAGGTGCAGTACAGCCTTTGTGAAATAGACCGGATGAGCAGGATCCTGGAGCAGCTGCTGTTCCTGGCACGCCTTGATTCTGCGCAAAAGCCGAGGAGCCGCGATATGGTGCTTCTGAATCCATTGCTGAAGCAGCTTCTGGACCGATATTCCGAAGAAATGCAGCTCAAACAGCTGAAGCTTAGCTTTATGGATGAGCAGCAGCAGGAGCTTCCGGTTCCGGAATATTACGCTAACCTCATTTTTGACAACCTGTTGAGCAACGCCATTAAATATTCCCGAAAGGGAACAAAGCTGTATATAAGGCTGTGGAACGCAGGCGGGAAGCTCTATTGTTCTATAAGAGATGAAGGCATTGGGATCAAAGAAGAGGAGCTCCAGCATATTTTCAACCCTTTCTTCAGGGCTGCAGCGCTGGAACATAAGGACATCAAAGGCAACGGACTGGGCCTTTCGATTGTCAAGAAAGCAGCCGATTCTATTGGTGCTGAAATTGAGCTGAAAAGTGAACTTGGTAATGGCACCGAAGCTACCGTGACCTTTCCAAAGGCGTAAAAATGAGAGGGCTCAAAAATGTCATTTTTGAGCCCTCTTAAATCTTATAGTTTCTTTATGATGGCGATCACATCTTCTTCGCCAAGTTCAGCTTCTGCCTTGCTGAAGGTTTTGTAGGCGGCGTTGCCCAAAGGCGCATCCAAACCGGCTTCCTGTGCCAGTCTCAGGTCTTTTGTAAGGTGGCTAAGGGTGAAGGCGGCATTGTAATCTTCGGCCATGGCGGCATCTCCTTTGATCTTCACGAACGGGCTGCCCAGGGCGCCATTGTTGAGGATCTCCATGAGATCTTCGGTCTTGATGTCCTTGGACCTGGAGAAGTTGATCACCTCGGCCAGTCCCTGGGTAACCACACCTAAAAAGGTGTTTACCGCTAGTTTTGTAAGATTCCCGGCTCCCGTGTCTCCCACAAGAATTGCTTTTTTTCCGATAGTCTCGAGCAGAGGTTTTACCTTCTCAAAAATGTCTTTTTTACCGCCCGCTATCACCACCAGGCTGGCTTCATTGGCCTGTTTAACGCTGCCCGAAACCGGCGCGTCGAGGTAACGTCCGCCCTTTTCTTCGAGTGCATTTGCCATTTTTCGGCTTATTTCAGGAGATACCGTGCTCTTGTTAACAATGATCTTGTTATTAACATCAGTAGACAGGATGCCGTCATTTCCGTGGAAAACATCATCTACTGCTTTGTCATCAGAGATCATTAAAAAGACGACTTCTGTTTGCTCCACCAATTCTTTAGGAGAACCGGCCGTTGCCGCGCCATCTTCTTTTAAGGGTTTTTCTTTGGACTTTGTTCTGTTATATACTGTGACCTGTTGTCCTGCCTTTATAAGGCTTTCAGACATTGGTTTCCCCATTTTTCCTAATCCTATCCAACCTAATTTCATGTGTTCTTTTTTACTGTTTTATTTATTAAAGTCGGCCCGTACCACTTCTTTTATGCCCCTGGCATAAGAGGTGGGGTTAAGGCCGAATTGTTCCTCTATTTTACTGCTGTCAAATACATAGTCGCGGTCATACTGGTACATCATCTCAACGGTTTCCTTCATCACCGGCATAAAAACGCCCATGAGGCGCACCAGCCATTTAGGAACTTCCCAATAGCCGGCTTTGACCTGCATTTCTTTTGCCGCGCATTGCACCCATTCTTTTCCTGTCAACGGGTTTGCAGCGGTAGGCAAATGCCAAACCTGCCCGTAAGCTGCTTCGGTATTGCCAAGAAAGGCTGTCGCTTTTGCTGCATCTGGCGTGTAGGTAAAAGAGTGTTTGTAGTTCACTCCGCCAAGCCACGTTGCTTTTTTGCCTTTTTTGAGAGGTTTAAAAACGGTCTCAATGAGAATGCTGTTGTTCTTGATGCCGGGACCGTAAAAATCGGCGGAACGGGCGATAAGCGCCTGCAGCTTTTCGGTCCACACATCTTTCATGATCATTTCTGAAATTTCTGCCCTTATCCTTCCTTTTCCTGAAGGCGGGTGCACCATGGAATTCTCTGTCATGTGCGGCATGCTCTCTTTGGAGTACATATAGACGTTGTCAAAAAACACCAGTTTAGCCGAATTTTTCTCACAGGCATCGATTACATTCTGCACGATCACCGGCCATTGTTTTTTCCATTTTTTGTAGCTGTAGGGCAGCCCGGCGGTGAGGTAAACCACTTCTGAACCTTTAACGGCACGGTCAACTTCGGCAGCCACAAGAAGGTTGGCAGGAAATAGTTCATCATCGGCATTGACTTTTTGAGGATCCCGGCTCACCAGCCTGATCTTTGAGGTATATTTCTTAAGAGCCTTTGCCAGCTCGATGCCTATTGGACCGCCTGCCCCTAAAATCGTTTGCATACAATTAAGTATTTTCATTATAAAAATATCGAATAATACCCACAGAACTCTCCAAAAAGGGTATTTTTTAAGCCTATTGCATCCCTTTTTCCTGAAAATCTTTAAAATGTGTAACTTAAGATATGATGAAAGATGCATATCGAATTCCTGCCGCCACCAGAATTGGCCATATTCACCTGAAGGTGGCAAAGCTGGAGCGTGCCCTGGAATTTTACCGGGACCTGCTGGGCTTTGAAGTGACCGAACGAATAGGCGATTCGGCCGTTTTTCTTTCTGCCGGGGGCTATCATCATCATATAGGGCTCAACACCTGGCACAGTAAAGGCGCGCCAAAAGCTTCCCAACAGGGAGTAGGGCTGTTTCATACTGCCATTGTGTATCCCGAAAGAAGAGATCTCGCCCTGGTGCTAAAGCGTTTGCTGGAGCACGAATATCCGCTTACCGGAATGGCAGATCACGGAGTTTCAGAAGCCATTTACCTGAACGATCCCGACGGCAACGGAGTGGAATTGTATCATGACCGGCCAAAGGAACAGTGGCCAAAAAAAGCTGACGGTTCCTTGCAGATGTATACCCGCAGGCTTGATGTTGAAGATCTCATGAAAGAAATCGATGAAAATTAGAACGATGAAGGAAGAAGAAAAAGAAGAAATTTACAAGGAATTCCACGAGCTGGTCAACATGAGCCCAAAGGAGATTGAAGAATGGCTTAAAGAAGATGAATCAAAAGAAGTAGGGCAGGACAGCGGCGACGGAGAATCTATTGGGCACAAGAGCGGCAAAAAGATTATAAAGATCAAACGCAAGAAAAAAGCTGAACTCACTGCTGCCAATTATGAGCACATGCAAAAGGTGAACGGCTATATTAAAAGGCATACGGCCCAGCGTCCGGGCCGGAGTGTAAAAGACACCCCATGGAGATACAGCCTTATGAACTGGGGCTATGATGCCCTGAAATAAATTCTAAGAAACCTTCTTCGGAATTATTTCCAGTCTCCTTCTACTCTTCCTGCTTCTGTCTTGGAGGAGTAACCATGATGTGAGCGCGGTGAGTGCCGGGATCCATGATCCAGGGCATTCCGGGAGCAAAAGGTTTGGTGGGTAAACCGGTAGATTCGGCCGTGGCGTAGGGAATATAAATTACGTATCTGAAATTCCCGTTCTTTAGTTCACCCGTATTTTTATCATAATCATCTTCACTGCCGCTGTAGATGTAAAGCATACTCGGCGCATCGGGCATTTGCAGCTCCCCTGCATCGGCTTCTTTTTCCCTGATCGCGCGTTTTTCCATTTCAGATTTCCCTTCGGCGATCAATTGGCGCCCACGTGCCATAAAAGGTTCCAGTTTGGTGGAATAGCAAGCCACATTGATGCCTTCCTGGTTTGGATCATCAGCAATACACACAAGGCTGCCGTTACCTTCTTTAAGGGTCACAAAGTTTCCCTGCTCGTCATAGCCATAGACGGTCACATTATCGCGTTGATCTTCGGGAGCGGCCATAACCGCAGTTTTGATCTGCACCTCTGCCGGCAGGACCTTTACCTGGGCAAAAACGGATAGGCTGAGCAACAGCAAAGAAAAAGAAAATAGAGACTTCATAGCGACCGGTTTTTTATTCAACTTGAATTCTAAATGTAACAAAAATGCAGGTAAGGCGAGGGATTTATACAGCTAATTATTCATTTTAGATGTTTTTCATGCGAATTTTTCAGAAAACTTTACAGATTCTTTTTTTGTTCATCAATGTTGCTTCAACAGCTCAGGAAGCTTCAGCCGTAGATTTACCTATGCGGAAAATTCACCAGCGTGTGATCTTTACCGCAAATGTGCAGGTTGCTTCCAAAGGAGAGGTGACCTATTCCGAAGCATTTGGAAGTGCAGAGGCGGCAGGAGAAAAAGCATTGAGCCTGAAGCAGCTGTTCAACCTTGGCTCGGTAAGTAAGGAATTCAGCGCGGTGGGAAGGATTATTGGAGAGGAAGGAAAAACCTGAAGACGCTGCAAAACTTCAGAAGTATGTAAGGCAAAACTTCCCGGCATCTCCGAAAAGTGCCGGTGTAGTATCAAAGGGCAACAGATGAAAAAAGGAGAGGTTCCAAAAATGTCATTTTTTGGAACCTCTCTTTAATCATAGATGTCAAGGTAATCCTTGGAATCTTTTTTCAGCTTTTTGATCTTCTCGAGATGAGCTTTGATCTCGATTCGCTGTTTTCTATTGTTCTTCAACAACAGGAAAACAAAAATCAGGGAGATCGCTGTAACGGCTAATATGAAATAATCAAGCATTTTTGGATTGTTATTGCTGTAAAACTACACCAAAAACAGCATGCCCGTATGCGGAAAACCGTAATAGCAGGAAAAAATTATTCCCAGTCTAAAAGCCGTTGTTCTCCTTCTATTTTTTTGATGTCCGTAATATCCTGCGACATTTCAATAACTCCGCGGTAATTTTTGTCCTGGTCCCGCACCGCAAAATACCTGATATAGATGAGCCTTTCCTTAAAATTGATCCAGAAAGAAGCCTCATTCTTTGTACCTTTTTTGAACTCCTCCAGGATCTTAAGCACTGTACCCACGCTTTTTGGGGGATGACAAAATTTTACTTCCCTGCCAATGATTCCGGCGCTCCTAGGGAAAACCCTTTCCTCACCGCGGTTGTAAAAGATCACCTTATCATTTTCATCAACATAGGTAAGGTCGAGCGGCATGGTCTTTAGTAGCAGGTTCACCTGTTCCACACTCATGTAACCCTCATCGTAATGCGCCTTGTCTTCAAGGGAAAAATTAAGGTCTCTCTTCGAGTGATCCTGGCTTGGGTGTACATATTCCGGCTGCTGTTGCGGCCAGTTGGCAGGCGCTTCAGGAAGCATCCAGCCAATTTCTTCCTCGCCCTTTCTTACCTGTGCCCAGTCTTCCTCGTTCAGCATTTGCAGCGAATTGGGGAAGAGCACATTTTCTTCCACTACCAGCAGCCTGAAAATGCCGCTCACCAGAAAATTGCTGTCCCTGATCACCTCCTCAAATTCCTTTTTTTCGATCTTCTTTCGAAGCAGGCGAAACTGTTCCCGCAGGTTGTCGTGAAAGGACCACATTCCCTGCGAAGGACCATTCCAGCCTTTCTTTTCCAGCATGGGGAACAATTGATTTTCTTTGCGTTCAAATCTTCGCTCCACCTGCTGTAGCTGGTTAAAAATGTTGTAGAACTTCTGGTATTCGGCTTCAGGATCTGTATTCTGCAGCTCCTGTGCCAGCTTCATGATTAGCTCCTTTTCTTCAAGATAAATTTGTACAGGATGCCCCTGCGGAAGGCTGTTGATATCGATGGTCTCGGTCATGATCTAAAATTTTAAGGCAAAATAACAGGACATTCTTGTCTTAAATTATGACCGGAATCACAATGAAATAGAAAATGCTCCAAAAATGTCATTTTTTTGAAGGCTTTTCTTAATTATCTATTACCGAGTGGTCTGCGGTGGAAATCTTATAGCAACTCCTGGATGTAGGCTTCAATTTTTTCTGGCTTTGTGACGGGAGCAAACCTCTCCACGGGCTTTCCCTGCTTGTCGATAAGAAATTTGGTAAAGTTCCATTTGATCTTGCTGCCCAGGAAGCCTCCTTTTTCCTTCTTTAGGAACTTGAATAGGGGGTGGGCATTCTTCCCGTTGACCTCCACCTTTGAGAACATGGGAAAGCTAACACCATAATTTACCACGCAACCTTCTGCAATAGAGCTTTCATCTCCCGGCTCCTGTTTTCCAAATTGATTGCAGGGAAACCCCAAAACCACGAATCCCTGCTTCCCGTATTTTTGGTACAGGGCTTCAAGACCTTCCAGTTGTGGGGTAAAACCACATTCTGAAGCTGTATTTACCACAAGAACTGCCTTATCCCTGAAATTTTCCATCTTTACTTCTTCTCCCTTAAGGTTAACAGCTTTATAATTATAGAATTTGCTCATGAAGTTTGTTTTCTGTAAAGGTAAGATTTGTGAATTCTCATGCGGATGTCAGGTATAGATTTTCACTATATACAATATGACCTTCGTCATATTTTCTCTCCGGAATTGCTATTTTCTTTGCGCCTCCAAATCACCGGGTGGAAAATTCTGCATCGGTTACTTTTTTATTGGGAACAAGATCATGATGACAGCTTCAGAAAAATTGGAATTGATGGCCCCGGCGGGCAATTTTGAATCTCTACAGGCAGCGCTCGACAACGGCGCAGATTCGGTATATTTTGGAGTGGAGCAGCTCAATATGCGCGCTCGAGCTTCTATGAACTTTACCATTGACGACCTTGAGGAGATCGTCAAGAGGTGTGAAGAGAAGAACGTGAGGACCTATCTTACCCTCAATACCATTATTTACGACCATGACCTTTCGCTGATCAAAACCTTGCTTGGTAGGGCAAAAGAGGCGGGAGTGACTGCGGTGATTGCTTCAGACCAGGCGGTGATCTCGGCAGCCCGCAGCATGGGGATCAATATCCATATTTCCACGCAGCTCAACATTACCAATATAGAAACTGTTAAGTTTTACAGTCTCTTCGCCGAGACTATGGTGTTATCTCGTGAGCTAAGTCTGCGGCAGGTGAAGAAGATCACGCAGCAGGTTCAAAAAGAGCAAATAAAGGGACCGTCGGGCGAACTGGTGAAGATCGAGATCTTTGGCCATGGGGCTTTGTGTATGGCAGTTTCAGGAAAGTGTTATTTGAGCTTGCACAGCCACAATTCCTCGGCTAACCGGGGTGCATGTAAGCAGAACTGCCGTAAAAAATACACAGTGATCGACCAGGAATCGGGGTTTGAGATCGAGATCGACAATGAGTACATGATGTCTCCAAAAGACCTTTGTACCATCAACTTTTTGGATGAGGTGATAAACGCCGGGGTGCAGGTGCTCAAGATCGAAGGGCGAGGTCGTGCACCCGAATATGTTGCTACAGTCACAAAAGCATATCGCGAAGCAATTGACTCCTGGTATGACGGCACCTATTCTGAAGACAAAGTACAGGACTGGATGGACAGATTGAGCAGTGTTTATAACCGCGGTTTTTGGAGCGGCTACTACCTGGGCCAGAAGATGGGTGAGTGGAGTAAGACTTCCGGTTCACAGGCTACTCAAAAGAAGGTGTATGTTGGCAAAGGAGTGCACTATTTCCCAAAAGCAGGAATCGGGGAATTTAAGATCGAGGCTTATGACATCAAAAAAGGAGATAAGCTTCTTGTGACAGGACCAAGCACCGGCGCACAAGAGGTTTTGATCGAAGAAATGTTCGTCAATGACAGGATCTCTGAAACCGCAAAAAAAGGGGAGAGCTGTACTATAAAATTACCTTTTAGAATCAGGTTGTCAGACAAATTATATAAACTGGTAGAGGCATAATGGTCGTGATCACCCTGCAAAGAAGCAAGTGCATTGGCTGCAATTATTGCGTGGAACAGGCCCCGCAGCAATTCCAGATGTCCAAAAAGGACGGCAAATGTGTGTTGCTGAAGGCCATCGACAAAAAGGGGTTTTTCACACTCAAGTCGCCGAACCACGCGATTTTAGAAACCGCTGAAGCTGCCGCCAAGGCCTGCCCGGTGAAGATCATTACCGTAAAGGAAACGTAAGGTCCAGGCTTTAAGCACCAAACTCCAAAATTGTGGTTGCAAGTTCCAGGTTACAGGTTTCAAGTTTCGAGTCCGAGTTCCAAATTCTAATTTTCTAATGGTTCCTTCCCTAATTCATAAGTTTTGTCAGGCAGGCTGAAAGCCTTGCCTGTATGGCTGCAATAAAATTCAGGAACCAAATTTTAGCTGGCATATTAAAGCCCTTCAGTTTTTTTTCACTTTAACTCACACAAGATCGAGGTGCATGTTGGCCTTTCAATCGTATCTCAAATCTGTTTCTTGATGCAGACTTTACATTCCCTTGACCTTCAGGTAGTAAAAGAGGCTTTTCTTTAACCTATAAAAAAATTAAAATGGGCTTTGAGATCTATTTTATGGGCACCGGAATTTTTATTGTTCTTACAGCAACTTCCTTTTGGTGGAGCATGTTGTTGAGCAAAAATCTCAGGAAATAAAAAATTGCGGTGTTTTTCCAAAAATGCTGTTTTTACGCAGAATTTTTCCGAAGAGAAACCCGGAAATTTTAAGCTTTTAACTCGAACTCTAAGGAACAACCTTAATTATGTCAATGTTCCAACGTTTTCGTGAATTTTTAGAGCATCAGGATTTTAGTATATCTTTAACTTTCTGAAAGTCTTTAAGTTAGGTTAGTTTAATCTATTTTCGCCCTAGTATAATTGCCAGTCAAAAATTGCTAAAAATGAACAGATTTCTTTTTGTTGCTTCAGAAAATGATGCTATTGCCAACTGTAAAGTTGGGGGGGTTGGAGATGTGATTCGGGATGTGCCAAGGCAGATCTCCGAAAGGGGAGACCGCGTACATGTGGTGGTTCCTTCTTATTCCCGTCTGCACCACAATGGCAGGTTAAAAGCCACTCTTGAACTAGAGCTAAAAAATGAGAAATATGTGGCCGAACTTTATGAGGTCAAGCCAAAGGAGGAGCATGAAAACATCACGCATTACGTGATTCACCACCCCGAGATCGAGGCCGGAAGCATTGGCGGTGTATACAATCATGACGCCCACGAGCCTTTTTTTACAGATGTAGTGAAATATACCATTTTCTGTACCGCTGTGGCCGAAGCTGTTAAGCAGGGCCACTTCGGAAAACTGGATGTGGTTCACCTCCACGACTGGCATTCCAGTATGCTGCTGTTTTTGAAAAATTATCATCCGGCTTACCGGGAGCTAAAGAAAACAAGGTTCGTATACTGTATTCATAACCTTGCGTTGCAGGGAATACGACCTTTTGAGAACAGCTATTCCTCTATTAAGACCTGGTTTCCCAACCTGGAATTAGATCACGAAGCTTTACGCGATCCAAGATACCATAACTGTTTTAATCTTATGGCAATGGGCATTCGCTTTGCCGATGCCGTTCACACTGTTTCTCCTTCTTACAAGGAAGATGTGCTGCTACCTAGTGAAGCACCTGAATTCATTGGGGGAGAAGGACTTGAAGAAGACCTGAAGCAGGCAGACAGGGACGGGCGTTTTCATGGGATCCTTAACGGGTCTGACTACAACAAGGAGACGCTTGTTAAAAAAGGAAAACTTTTCCCCAATATTGCAACCACTATTTTTAAGCAGCTGCAACGGGAGCATGATAAGAGCAAAGCGGCATTCCTCGCTCATACAGGAGAAAAGGTCGTACCATTTCTAAAGAAGAGACCCAAGTTTGTTTGTGCAAGTGTGGCCAGGCTTACAGAGCAGAAATTCTATTTCTTTAAGCGTTCACCCGAAGCCCTGCACGAAATCCTGGATAAATTAGAGGAAGTTGGCGGAATTTACGTGCTCCTGGGGACCGGCGCTCCCGATTACGAAGAGCTGCTAAGATCCATCAGCTATGAGAGAAAGAATTTCATTTTCATGAACACCCAGTGTGAGCATGTGGTGAATTCCATTTATAGAGACAGTGACCTGTATTTTATGCCCAGCCTCTTTGAGCCTTGCGGTATCAGCCAGATGCTTGCCATGAGGAATGGACAGCCCTGCCTGGTTCATCACACCGGCGGACTCAAGGACACCGTACAACACGTTCATACCGGCTTCGCCTTTGACGGTAAGACCTATGACGAAAAAGTCTACAACATGGTGGAAAGTTTTACAGAGGCACTGCACTTTTTCCACAATGAGAAGACCGCCTGGAAACAAATTCAGCTCAATGCCCGTAAGATGCGCTTTACCTGGAAAAAATCTGTTGATGAATATTACAAGCTGCTATACTCTTTTAATACTCCGGAACTAAAGATCGCCTGATGAGCAGCTGACACGATCTTAAAAGGCACCCCAAAAGGTGCCTTTTTTCATACCCTTCAAAAATGGCATTTTTGGAATATATTTTTCCGGGGCGATTGATCTAAAGATTTTTAGTAGTTTTGCCGGCTCGAAAAAAGAGCAGAAAAAATAAATTTTCGGAAAGCGAATTGGCAGCTTTTTGCTGATTTTCAACTAATTTGAAGAAAATTCCGAAGAAAATCTTTAAAACACATGAAATTGTTTTCCAGCCTATTTGATTTTTCCCAGAAAGTAGACTACAAAACCGAAGTTCTTGCCGGCCTTACCGTGGCCCTTGCACTTATTCCGGAGGCAGTGGCTTTCGCAATGATCGCGGGCTTGTCACCGTTGACGGGACTTTATGCGGCCTTTGTGATGGGGCTAATCACCTCGATCTTTGGAGGAAGACCCGGAATGATCTCCGGTGCGACAGGAGCAGTAGCCGTAGTTTTGGTCGCTTTGGCTGCAACTCACGGGCCTGAGTACATTTTTGCCGCAGTAGTGGTGGCCGGATTGATCCAGGTGCTGGCAGGCGTGTTGAGGTTAGGAAAACTTATCAGGATGGTGCCGCAGTCGGTGATCTTTGGATTTGTAAACGGTCTGGCTATCATCATTTTTACTTCGCAGCTGGACAATTTCAAGACCCTTAACGAGGCGGGAGAGCTGGTTTGGATGACGGGTGAAAAACTTTACATTCTACTTGGGCTTGTGTTGACGACAATGGTCATTATATGGGGGCTCCCAAAAATCACAAAAGCATTTCCTTCTTCTTTGGCCGCTATTTTAGTGGTCTTTGGAGTGGTGGTATTCTTTGGAATAGACACTAAAACCGTGGGAGATCTTGCTTCTATTCAGGGTGGATTCCCACCTTTCCATATTCCTAACGTGCCTTTTACGTGGGAAACCCTGGCGCTAATCTTCCCGTATGCGGCCATCATGGCCGGGGTGGGGCTGATAGAATCTTTGCTTACCCTCAATATAGTTGATGAGCTTACCGAAACCCGCGGAAGAGGTAACAAGGAGTGTGTGGCGCAGGGGACTGCCAATGTACTTTCGGGACTTTTCTCGGGAATGGGTGGTTGTGCCATGATCGGGCAAAGCCTTATCAACGTAAGTTCAGGTGCGAGAGCAAGACTTTCAGGAATTGTGGCGGCCATTATGTTGCTGGTGTTCATCATGTTCGCTGCCGATATTATTGAACTGTTGCCCATGGCCGCTCTTACGGGAGTAATGATCATGGTATCCATAGGAACCTTTGAGTGGGCGAGTTTGCGCACCTTCCGCAGAATGCCGAAGTCTGATGTACTTGTGATGGTGCTGGTAACCCTTGTGACCGTTTTCCTTCACAACCTTGCACTGGCTGTACTCGTTGGGGTGATCATTTCGGCCCTTGTATTTGCCTGGGACAATGCCAAGAGGATCAGGGCCAGGAAGTATGTGGACGACAAAGGCGTGAAGCATTATGAGATCTATGGACCACTTTTCTTCGGAAGTGTCTCCGCATTTAATGATAAATTTGATGTATTGCACGATCCCGAGGAGGTGATCATTGATTTTTCTGAAAGCCGTATCGTCGACATGTCGGGAATTGAGGCTTTGAACAAGCTTACCGAACGTTACCTGAAGCAGGGCAAAAAACTGCATTTGCGACACCTAAGCCGCGACTGCCGTAACCTCCTGGAGAATGCTGATGAGATCATCGAAGTAAACATCCTCGAAGACCCAACCTGGAAGGTGGCAACCGACAAAATTTAATTTTAAGGGGCCTAAAAAATGGGCTTTTTGACAGGTATTAAACCGGGTTTCTTACGCCCGGTTTTTTTGGTCTTGAAATTATCTTAAAATCTGATTTTTAACTACTTATTTACTTATTTTTCTGTATTTTCTGAAAAAATTGTCTATGAATACAAAGAACCGAAAGATACTCAGTTACTTTTCCTCTCAAAACGCAGATAATCCCAATTTAGGTTTTACAAAAGAGGATATAAAAACCTCATTTTTGGAGAACCTGTTCTACCGCTTAGGCAGGCTGCCGGTAGTTGCTACTCCAAACGACCTTTATACTGCACTGGCACTGGCAGTAAGGGATCGCGTCTTCAAAAGGTTTGTAAGAACCACAGCCGAATTCGCCCGGCAGGACGCCAGGGCTGTGGCTTATCTTTCTGCCGAATATCTTCCCGGACCGCACCTGGGAAAGAATTTGCTTAACCTGGAGATCACTCAGAAAGCTAAAGAGGCTTTAACCGAACTTGATCTTGACCTGGATGAACTGCTGGAGCAGGAGGTAGAGCCGGGGCTGGGAAATGGTGGTTTGGGAAGACTGGCTTCCTGCTACCTCGATTCCATGGCTACTTTGGGAATTCCTTCTATAGGCTACGGCATAAGGTATGAGTTTGGGATCTTCACGCAACAGATCAAAGACGGCTGGCAATCTGAAGAGACCGATAAATGGCTACATCATGGAAATCCGTGGGAAGTGGAAAGGCCCGAGATCACATATGAAGTCAAGTTTGGCGGAAGAGCACAACACGACTTTGATGAAAAGGGCAAGCTGCACGTGAGCTGGAAACCCGATTCTGTAGTCAAAGGAACTGCATATGACACTCCTATCCTTGGTTACCGCAGCAACGGGATCATCATGAGGCTGTGGAAAGCCGAAGCGGTCGAATCGTTTGATTTTTCGGCTTACAACATGGGGGATTATTATCGTGCGGTCGAACGTAAAATGCGTTCAGAAAATATTACCAAAGTGCTTTATCCTAATGATGAGAACCTTTCGGGGAAAGAACTTCGGCTTAAACAGCAGTATTTCTTCGTCACCTGCTCCTTGCAGGATATGATAAGACTGCACCTGCTGCAGGGCAGAAGCCTTGACAAATTCCATGAAAAGTTCAGTGTACAGTTGAACGATACCCACCCTTCAATTGGAGTGGCAGAGCTTATGAGGCTGCTGGTAGATGAGCATCTTATGGAATGGGATGAGGCCTGGCATGTGACTAAAAACACCTTTGCTTATACCAACCATACCTTGCTGCCCGAAGCTCTTGAAAAATGGTCGGTAAGTTTGTTAGGCAAAGTGCTGCCAAGGCATTTGGAAATCATTTACGAGATCAACAGCAGGTTCCTTGAGAAGCTGCGGAAAAACAACTTTAGCGGCGACAGGATCGCACGAATGTCGCTGATCGATGATCATGGAGAACCTTCGGTAAGAATGGCGCACCTGGCGACCGTGGGCAGCTATAAGATCAATGGAGTTTCAGCTTTGCATTCCCGGCTTCTGAAAAAGCAGGTCTTAAACGACTTTGCCGAGTTATGGCCTGAAAAATTCACTAATGTGACAAACGGGGTTTCTTACCGTAGATTTCTTGCAGTTGCAAATCCGGAGCTTTCGGCCTTGATCACCAGGAAAATAGGAGATGAGTGGCTTTCAGATCTTACTGCCCTGCACAAGCTTGAAAAATTTGCCGATGACAGCGATTTTCAGCAGGAATGGATGGAGGTGAAGCTGAAGAACAAACAAAGGCTGGTGAAGCTCATAGAAGAACGTACGGGTGTAAAAGTGGATCCTGAGATGCTATTTGATGTACATGTGAAAAGGCTTCATGAGTACAAGCGGCAGCATTTGAAAGTGCTTCATATTTTAAGCCTCTATCTTAAGATCAAGAAAGGCGAGGGCGGCAATATCGCACCAACGGCCTTTATTTTTGCAGGTAAGGCTGCGCCGGGTTATTTTATGGCAAAATTGATCATTAAGCTGATTACTTCTGTAGCCGATCTTGTCAATAACGACCCTGATGTCGATGGCAGGCTGAAGGTGGTTTTCCTTCCTAACTTCAGCGTAAAGCAGGCGCAGCAGGTATATCCCGCAGCCGACCTTTCTGAGCAGATCTCCCTGGCGGGGAAAGAGGCTTCGGGAACCGGTAATATGAAATTTGCCCTCAACGGCGCCCTGACCGTGGGAACCCTGGATGGGGCAAATATCGAGATCAGGGAAGAAGCAGGAGAGGAGAACTTTTTCCTTTTCGGGTTAAGCACAGAGCAGGTGCAGAGAACCAAGGCAGAGGGTTATCATCCTTACAGGATCTATGAACAAAATGAAGAACTTAAGGCAGTGCTGGATCTGCTTGTTTCGGGTGAATTGTCAGACGGTGATCGCGACCTCTTCAGGCCTATCTATAACAACCTGGTGCAACAGGACCCTTATTTGCTATTGGAAGATTACCAGTCTTACATTGACTGTCAAAAGCGAATCCACCTCGAATGGCAGGATGCTGCCAAATGGGCGAGGAAATCAATCCTGAATGTTGCAAACATGGGAAAATTCTCTTCAGACCGATCGATAAAAGACTACTGTGAAAATATCTGGAAAATTCAGCCGGTGAAGATCAAGTAAAAAATATGCGGCCTCAAAAATGTCATTTTTGAGGCCGCATTCTTACATCTTATTGCTCTTCCTTATTTTCTCCAGGTTGAGCAGTTTATTGGGTTCCCGGAATTGGCGGCAGTAGGAGGTATGGTAATGGTGGTTAGAAATAAAGTTCACCTGTACCTCATCCCATTGCTCCAGGCTTAGGTCCGGTTGAAAATGCTTCATTTCTTCGTATAGCCGGTTGCTAAAGTCGTCAAATTTATCGGTGCCTAAATATTCCAAGTCTGCATCTGCAAGTATTTCTTGTAAGCGGTTTTTTGGCTGCTGCGGGATTTTTGTGGCCATGATCATTCCGCAGATCTGTTTTATCTCTTCCGAAGTAAGCCCGAATTCCTGGAGTTCTTTTGTCGCAATATGACAACCGATCTCCTCGTGGTTCTCGCGTTGTACCGTAAAGCCAGTGTCGTGGTAGAGTGCGGCGATCTTCAGCAGCAATAGATCTTTTTCGTTTACGAATTCTTTTTTGGCAATGTGAATGGTCTTTTCAAGCACATAGCGGGTATGCCCAGGTGAATGGTACTTGAGATAGGGTGGAAGTTCTTTTTCCAGTTTTGCAGTTACCTGCTCCCGTATTTTTTCGTAGTCAATCATGTATTTTATCTTGAGCTGTATGTTTGCCTATGCCGCCTTTGACCTCTTTGATCCTTTGGACAAAGAAAAATGCATTAGGGTCGATCTCCAAAGTAGCTTCTTTTATTCTATGGATCTCGAGGCGGGTCACAACGGTCATTACAATATCACAGTCGTGCCTTACGCTGTAGGAGCCCGGCAGATAACCTCTTTCACCTTTATAGACCGTAATAGCCTTTCCAAGATCATTTACAATAAAAGATTTTACGTCTTCACAGTCTTTTGATATTATCGTTAGGGCCGTAAATTCCTCAAAACCATCCACCACATAATCTGATGTCTTCATGGCGGTAAAATACACCAGGAACGAGTACATGGCTGTTTCTACACCAAAAACAAAAGCGGCGCCCAGGTAAATGAGCGCATTAAATGCGAGAATGATCTCTCCCGTGGTGAACCCGGAATTTCTAACAGTGTAAAATGCCATTATTTCCAGCCCGTCCAAAACTCCGCCCCCTTTGATCACCAGCCCAATACCTAACCCGATAAAAAACCCGCCAAAAAAGGCGATGAGCACCTTATCGTCTGTCACTGCAGGGAGATCGATAAAGTGCATCAGGATCGTAAGCAAAACAATATAGATCAAAGCCCTTACGGCAAAGGTCTTTCCTATCTTTTTATAACCCAGGAACAGAAAAGGCAGGTTAAATACTATTAATAAGATGGTAAAAGGAATGTGCACGATTGCTTCCACCACGATAGAGATCCCCGTGATCCCTCCATCTAAGAAGTGGTTTGGTAGCATGAAGCCTTCCAGGGCGATCATGGCTGACAATACACCTAATACAGAATAGACTATAGAGGACATAGAAAATATTGACCGCCAGTTTATTCTGTCTTTTTTTACCATTTAAATTCTGCTTTTTTATTCCAGTATTTCGTAAACCATCAAAGGTTCTTTTTTGTTCCTAAATGAGATATTGCCTATTTCCTTACAGTTGAAGGAGTCTTTTATTTTTTCAAAACAGTGGGCAGTGGTAAAGATCTGGTTTTTGGAGGCTGCTGCCTGCAAGCGGGAAGCCACATTGACCACGTCTCCCACAACAGTATAGTCGAACCTTCGCAGGGTGTGGGAACCAATGTTTCCTGAGACCATTTCCCCGCTGTTGATGCCTATAGATATGTTTGGTTTAAAATGCTTGTCGGTCATATCTTCCTGTTGGGTATGCAATTTTTTACGCACGGCAAGACAGGATTCTACAGCTCTTTTAAGGTGATCTTCTCCCATAAAAACAGCCATAACACAATCTCCCATGAACTTGTCGATAATGCCCTTTCTGTTGATGATCTCTTCTACCATGACATCAAAGTACCGGTTAAGCAAATTGACAACCACATCGGGTGGCTGACTTTCACTTATCCGCGTGAACTCAACAATATCTATAAAGGCGACAGAGGCTTCAACAGTCTCATTTTCAAAACTGTTGTCAACGGCCTTATTCTCCATGAACCTTAGTACTGTCTCATCAACATACATTTTAAGAATGTTGTTCTGTTTGACCGCTTTGATGGTTTCCTTTAGTTGCTTCACATGTTCCATCGTGCGGTCAATGGTGATCTCGAGATCTTTAAAATCTACAGGTTTAGTGACAAAATCAAAAGCGCCACGGTTCATCGCCACACGAATGTTGTCCATATCGCCGTAAGCCGAAACTATTATTGATTTTAAAAGGGAATTTGTTTCTTTTATTTTGGAAAGCAAGGTAAGCCCGTCCATCTCGGGCATATTGATGTCGCTGAGTACAAGATCTACATCGGGATTTTGTTCCAGTTGTTCAAGCGCCTCCCTTCCGTTCATGGCAAATACGAACTCATAATCCTTCTGCTTGATCTTTTGCCTAAACTTTTGCTGGATCAGGATTTGCAGATCGGCTTCATCATCGACAACTAAAATCTTTGCCATAAACAAATCGGTTTTACTCAACTAAAATCTTGATTTATTTTCGAACTGCCTGTCAAAAAAATTTTCTAACAGACCATTATTTCTTTTTGTTCAGCATTGGTAGGGAAATGTTGAACCTGGTATACTCATTCTCTTTGGTACTTATGTTGATCCGGCCATTGTGGTCCTTCACAATACCCTGGGTAATACTAAGTCCCAACCCGGTACCTTCTTTTGCTCTTTTTGTCGTGAAAAAAGGCATCATCAGCTTGTCCTTGATCTCTGTGGGCACGCCGGGTCCATTATCTTCAATACACAAATTGACTGCGTCTGCTTTTTGTTTAGTGCTCACCTTAAGCTTTGGTAAATACCTTTCTCTATCGAGGCTCTGGGAATCACCGGCTATAGCTATTTTTGCACTTTCCTCCATTGAAAGTTTCTCCCTCATGGCATCAAATGCATTATTGCACAAATTAAGGATGACCCTGCTAAAGTCTTCGGAATTGAGTTCAACAAGTTTCACTTTCTCATCCAGGTCCAGCTGTATGTCAACATTTATAGGATGAGGATTGGCCCTCATTCCATGGAAGGCAAGATTCACATACTCCCTTATCAATGCATTAAGATCTGTAAGTTCTTTATTGCCGCTTTCTCCTCTTGACCTCAGCAGCATAGAGCGAACTATCCTGTCAGCCCTGCGGCTGTGCTCATGAATCCTTTCCAGGTTCATCTGCACGTCCTGCAGCAACTTCATGACTTCATCAGAAATGGTGTCCTTTTCCAGTTGCTCGAGGTTTTCAAAAATTTCTTCAATATATTCCTTACTTAGTTCAGAGAAGTTATTGATGAAATTAAGCGGATTCTTGATCTCGTGGGCGATTCCTGCCGTAAGTTGCCCGAGACTCGCCAACTTTTCCTGGTGCAACAGCTGCTCCTGTATCTTCTTCACCAAACCCCGGGATTGCTTTAAAGATGCAGTTTTTTGCAAAAGCGTTTTTTCCAACTCGTTATTTCTGATCTTTAATGATCTTGCATTGTCAAGGTTTGAAAAGTAATGGCTATGCACCACCTCCCAATCTCCATTCTGCTCCTTCAAGACCAGCACGCTAAAAATACCGGCTTCCTTCCAGGCATCCACAAAGAGGGCCGACGCAGCATCTGCAGAAACTTCCTTGAAAACTTCTTCAAAAATGCCTTTTTTGAAAGTTTCGTTCTCGGAAGAACCTGCCTCCTCACCTTTTTCATTCCACCAGCTTTCCTGAAGCTTTTTGACGGCTGATTCATGTGAAGAATTTAACCTTTGAAGCTTACCTTTTTCCATTATTGCCTCTTTGTGGGAATTAAGATAGTAAATAAATGTGTTTTTTCTAAGAAATTGTTAAACTAGCTACCACATCCACAGCAATTTAAGTCATTTTTGAGCAGGCTGTATATTTAGTCCATCATGTACTGCCAGAAAGGGAAAGGAATATCTTAGGTGGTTGTCCAAACTTTGCGAGAATATAAGAGGTGTTGAAAAATACACTACATTATTATTAAAGGCTTTCTTTCCCCAAAAGGAAAAATTCTGCCCTAAATTTTTCTTTTTGAACTCTTTTCTGAAATTTTGACCAAAGAGAATTTCTTCATCTACTACAAATTTCTTTGGTAATTCGTTTTTTTTACCCGGCGGCTTTTTAGTCACCATAGCTTCTACCGATTGTAAAAAAACAATGCGTTCAACAGACTTTTTATGCCCTTTGACGAAAACAGCTTTGAGTGTAATTCTTTCTTTAGTATATTAATAATCAGTAATTTAAAATCAGCCAATCATGAGTGATCCAAAGCGATTAACTATTACCATGGCCGTGGACCCGAAGAACTTAAATCAGAAAAATGTTGAAGAACATGTGAGTTTTTCTGACGATGTAGAACCAGCCAGGAATGGAAATCCGAAAAATTTTACTTCCAAGGTGAAGAAGAATCAAAAGATCCTTTGGAAAGGACAGGTTCTGGAGCCGGATGGTAAGGATGAACGGGTAGAGATCCTGGAAGTGAAACGTAAAACCATTGATGGCGGTGCCGAGCTACTGAAACATACAAAACCCAAGAATGATGGTACCGTAGAAGGAAAAATCAAGGACAAAGACATGAAAGGGGTGGAGAAATACGATGTCCACTTCAGGATAAACGGGACTGTTTATGTTGTTGATCCCAAACTTGAAATGGAAATGCCACCTGTTAGGGAATAAACTAAATCTATGAACTCACTGAGATTCTACTTCACTTTAATTCTTTTTATTTTTTCTCAGGGAGTTTATTGTCAAATCGTTTCAAGAATAGACAGCTTAAAGAAAGATCTCAATGCCAATCCTTCTATAGAGGAGCAGGTTAATCTGCTTGATCAGATATCCTCCACAGAAGATACTCCCGATAGCGTTGTAAAATACGCCAACCTGTTGTTGGAGAAAAGTAAAATAACTGCTGATAAAAAAATTGAGAGGCTAGCTTATTATCGACTGGGAACTTCGAAAAGACGCTTAGCCGAATTTCAAGAAGGTTTACAATATCTTTTTAAGTCACTGCAATTGGCAGAGGAAACAGGTAATGCTGAATTAATAGGTATAACGAATGTCGAAATTGGAAACCTGTATTCTGAAAGTGGAAATTTTGACCTGGCAACTGTTTACTATGGTACAGGTTTTCCGCAAATTAGAAAAGGTGAAGACAAAGTCATGTTGGGTAAATCTCTGTTCAATGCAGGAGATAATCTTTATGATGGAAGAAAAATGGATTCTGCTTTGGCTTACACCAAAGAAGCTCTGGAAATCTTCGAAAAGAATAAGAAGCCTTATTACGCTGCATATGCCCTTGGAAATCTTGGCAGGATCAATTTGAAACTTGGCAATTTAGAAGAGGTTGAAGAAGATCTAAAAAAAGCTATTGCGGCACTGGAAAAGGAGTCAGATTATAATGGCCTGGCCGATTACTATTTTGCCATGGCAGAATATTATATCATTCAGGAGGAATATGAGGCAGCTATAGAATTTGCGCAAAAAAGCCTTTATGCAGCCGAACAGGACAGGATGAGAAAAGAGAAATCATATGCTCATCTATTACTGTCCCAACTTTTTGAAAAAACCGGACCTGCAGACTCCTCTTACGTGCATTACAAAACATACGTTGCTATAAGGGATAGTGTAAGTAATTTGAAAACCATACAGGAAATGGCCAACCTGCGCAGCAGCTTTGAGATCTCGCAAAAGCAAAAGCAGGTTGACCTGCTCAGCGAGCAAAAAAAGAATCAAAGAACCATCGTTATTGCCACTATTGTGGCTTTGGTCCTCATTTTACTTATCGCCTTCGGCCTTTACAGGCGTAACAAATTCATCGGCCGTACCAAAAAGATCATAGAACGAGAAAAGAACAGGTCAGAGCTGTTGCTGCTGAACATACTTCCGCAGGAAACCGCGGCTGAATTAAAAGAAAAAGGAAAGGTAGCAGCTAAGCGTTTCGACTCGGTGAGCATTTTATTCACAGATTTTAAAAATTTCACTCACTATGCCGAAAATCTTTCTCCAGAAGAGTTGGTGAAAAGTGTGGATTTCTATTTTACAGAATTTGACAGGATCGTTGAAAAATATGGGCTTGAAAAGATCAAAACCGTTGGAGATTCCTATATGTGTGCTGCCGGGGTGCCTTTTCCAACTCAAGACCACGCGGTGAAGATCGTGTCTGCAGCTTGTGAAATGATGGATTTTGTGAAGCGTACGCGACAGGTTGAATCACAACAGGAAACCCGCTTTGAAGTCCGAATAGGGATCAACTCCGGGCCGGTGGTGGCAGGAGTAGTGGGCAGTAAAAAGTGGGCATACGATATTTGGGGGGATTCCGTGAATATTGCTTCCCGCATGGAAACAACTGCCGAAACCGGGCATATCAACATCTCCGAATTTACTTATGAACAGGTTAAGGACAAATTCGACTGTTCCTTTAGGGGCGAGGTGCATGTGAAAAACAAAGGAAGGATGAAGATGTATTATGTCAAGTGTAAAAAACTAAGTCCCAAACCGGCCAATATTCCTACTACCTAGTCAAAAATGTCATTTTTGAAGCTTCTTAATCCGTGAATAATTTGCCAATAAAGTAGGTCCTGGCGCTGCCGCTTATTTTTACCCGCTCTCCCTCATCTTTGCAGGAAAGCCTGCCGCCACGCGCAGAAAGCTGGGCTGCTTCCAATTCTTTTTTCTCCAGTTTTTTGCTCCAGTAGGGGATGAGGGAGCAATGGGCCGAGCCTGTGACCGGATCTTCAAAAACCGAAGCTCCCGGCGTAAAGAAACGGGATACAAAATCTACCTTTTCACCCGGGGCGGTTACGATCAGGCCGCCGGTTCCCAGTTCCAGTTGGTCAAAAAACTGCCTGTCGATCTCAATATTCATTACATCTTCCTGCTTTGGGTATACCAGAACAAAATCTCTAGCCTTCAACACCTCTTGAGGCTGAATATTGAGAGACTTTTGCAAAAGGTCGGGCAGGTTTGCGGCTTCGGGTTGGCGGGAAGGGAAATCAAGAGTGTATTTTTCGTTTTCGGCAGTTACCTGCAGTTCACCGCTTAAGGTGTCAAAAATGATGTTTTTGGAGTTGTATTTCCTTATCTCTTTAAGGGCATGTGCAGTAGCGAGGGTGGCATGGCCGCAAAGGTCCATTTCGGTTTCGGGGGTGAACCACCGCAGGTGGATCTTGTAACCTTCGTCAACAAAAAAGGCAGTTTCGGCTACGGCATTTTCTTTCGCGATCTTCAGCAGGAGCTCATCGGGCAGCCATTCTGCCAAAGGCACTACGCAGGCAGGATTGCCGGCAAAGATCTCATCTGTAAAAGCATCTATCTGGTAAAGGTGTAACTGCATAAGAAAAGGCTTGAGCTACAAAGTTGCCAATTAGTTCTTGTTTTGCAAATAGTTCTGGTTAGCCCGGCAAATATTTATGAAGGAGTTAACATAAAAATTATTAGATTAGTAGGGAATTTCTCTCCCCTATTTTTTTCCCTACGATTTTGTATAACCAATTTTTCAGAAGATGAAAAGGAAAAATATCGAGCTTGAGAAACGTATTTATGCCCCTTTGCACAAAGTTTGGCAGTGTTGGACCCTTCCGGAGCATATTCAAAAATGGAACTTCGCAAACCCCGACTGGCATACGCCCCGTGTGCAGAACGACTTTAGGGAGAAAGGAAAATTTTCCTACCGTATGGAAGCAAAGGACGGCAGTGTGGGATTTGATTTCGAAGGTTTTTATGAAAAGATTGAAGATGAAAAACTCATTTCCTATACTATTTCAGATGGAAGAAAAGTGAAGGTGAAATTTCTTCAGGAAAAGTTCTGTACCTGTGTGCAGGAAAGTTTTGAAGTCGAAGACGCGAATTCTGCAGAGGCACAGCAGGCGGGATGGCAGGCCATCCTCGACAACTTCAAGTCGTACGTAGAAAAGGAGTTTGGCGCCAAAAACAGGACTTATTCGGTGGTTTCCTGAAGCAGCACTACCTGCTCTTTCTGCCCACTTTTCACCAGTTCAATGAGCACATCTTTGTTTTTTTCGATTTCGGAAACATCCATATTTCGGTTTCTCAACTCGTTTGAAATGTGTTTCCTGAGTTGTGGATCTGTAAAACGGCTGCAAATGTTTAGGTTGTAAGCCACACAGAGCATAAGGTTGTTAAGCAGGGGGATTTTTTCTTCTGAAATTTCCTCCAGGTCAAAACCTTCATAGGGATTGACAAAAGTATGACCCTTTGAAAATGCCTTTTTTAGAGAGGGAGGAATTGTACCGCCACGGTAAAGCCAGCTGCTTAATTTTGAAAGGTAGGCGAGCAGTTCCCGGTGAAGCCGATAGGTGCGGGTAAGCCTGAAATCCTTGAAATCATAAGTTTGTGGCTGGTAATGGCACCTCCTGAAAAAGCTTTCCCTTACCCGGGCCTTCAGTTCAATGACCAGGGATTTAATGGTCTTGGCTTCAGGTTCTATATTAAAGAATTCAAAATGCCGCCGGTAAAAGGACGAGGATTGGCAGGGATCGGGTTGATCCTCCATCTTCAAGTCCCGAATTTTCAGCTTTGGCGAAAGCATTTTGAACATTTAGAAATGACTACAGAAATACAAATTTTTTCCGAATTACGAAACAAAAAGCGCCTCTTATAAAGCTTCTTCGGAAAATTTCTGCGTTTTTATTATCTTGTTCAACAGGAATTATTTCCTGCTGCCCCTCCCGTGGCTCTTTTCTGTAGCTGCTGTTTTTTAACCATCAAATCATTGATAAGATGAAAACCAACCGAAAAAGACAGATCTCAAGAAAACTTTTTATTCAACAAATGGGGCTCGGCCTTGGAGCTTTGGGAACAGGAATGCTCTTTCCCAATGCCATGACGGCAATAGGAGTGCCTTTAGGGAAAACTACTATTCCCAAAAAAGTGCTCATTCTGGGGGCAGGTTTGGCAGGTTTGTCGGCTGCCTGGGAATTGAGGGAAGCAGGCCATGATGTTACAGTACTGGAAGCCCGTGAAAGGGCGGGAGGAAGGGTTTCTACCCTGCGTAAGCCATATCCCGAAGGTCTTTATGCTGAAGAAGGCGCTGTTGCTTTTTCCAGTTCTTATACGCAAGCCTTAAAGTACATTGACAAATTCGGCCTTTCTAAACTTCCCTGGGGGCCACCCGAAGAACCTACGATCTACTATTTAAACGGAAAAAAGCTGATCGTGAAACCGGGCGAAACACCGGACTGGCCTTATGAACTGAGTGAAGAGGAAAAACAGATGGGGCCTATGGGAATGGTTCAAAAATATCTTTTTGAGCCTTTGCCAAAAGAGATGACACAACCTGAAAAATGGGATCAATCTCCGCTGGTAGAAATGGATGAAAAAAGCCTGGAGGCATACCTACGGGATCAGGGAGCAAGCGATGGAGCTGTAAAATTGATAAAGAGCAGTATGTGGTTTGCTGCTGTTCCCAAAGAGACATCTATGTTGTCTACAGCGGTTTCAGATTTTGGCCTTTTGATGAGTGGTCCTCCTTTCTTTACCATAAAAGGAGGAAACGACCTGCTTCCAAAAGAAATTGCCGCCCGTTTAGAAGATCAGGTTTTATATTCTAATGAAGTAACCGCAGTTATGACCGAAGGGCCGGGAGTATGGGTGACGGCTAAGGAAGGGGGCCAACAAAAAGAATATACTGCAGATGAAATTATTGTTACTCTTCCCGTAAAGGTTTTGCAGAACATCAAGTTTGAACCCGGGCTTTCTCAAGCGAAAAGGACTGCTATAGAAAAAATGCCGGTGCTTGACCTTACCAGGACCTATTTTGAGGTTGATCGTCCTTTCTGGCAGGACAAGGGCCTTTCGGGGGTTGCATATACAGATGAAATACTGGGGCAGGTGAGTCCTTATGTCAATCAAACAAACCCTGCTACCTCTGCAGCTGTACTTGAGAGCTATGTGGCGGGAGAAATTGCCGGTAACCTGGGGAAATTACCTCAGGAAGAGGTGATCAATGAAGTGAAAAAACAAATGCACAAGATATATCCGGAGATTGATGGACACATTAAAAGTGCCCGTATGAAAGCCTGGAGCAGTGATCCCTATGCTTTGGGAGGCCCTAGCTGGCCCGGTCCGGGAGATGTAACCGCATACCTGCGAGATCTTCAAAGCCCCGAGGGCAAGCTGCATTTTGCCGGAGAACATACCAGCATTTTGAGAAGCACAATGGAAGGAGCTTTACGGTCTGGAGTCAGAGCGGCCAAAGAAGTGCATGAGTCCTAAAATTAGGCTGCTGTAGGAAAATATTTAACAGAATATTAGGCTTTGGTGCGGTAATTGGAATGATTTAAATACACTCAATCAAACCTAACCGGCCTTATGATCTCTTTTTTCAGCAGAACCAGCAGAGCTTTAAAGAAACCCCGAGTACTGTTTTTACAAACCGAAGGCTTAAAGATCAACTGGAATTGGCTGTATTTGAGATCACCTTTTATCTTCGGAAGTATTCTTTGCGTGGGAATGATCCTGTTCATTTCCTGGCTCATTTTCTAATTGTTTCCACCATCTTATAGATCAAGATGTAGATTATTTCTACACTTCATATTTTCAAGTTGTGGAATTTTTTCCCAATGTTTCAGTAAATAGTTTATTTCGAAGTCCAGTTGTTCATTTTTGAAAATTTTAGGTCTCATTGTTGAGCTTAAGTACGCCCTTATATTATTTCCCTTTCATGATTTCTGAAAAGAGGCGATAAGAATTGAGCCGGTCTTCGTGGTGGTAGATATGGGATGCTACCATAAGTTCGCTGGCGCCGGTCTGCTTTAGAAACTCTTCGGTTTTTTGCTTTACAGTCTCTTTACTGCCTATAAAAGCATATTTCAACAACCGCTGGAAGGCAGGGTTTTGAAGGATTTGCCTTAGTTCCGAAGTCATTTCTGTAGGCTCCTTCATATAGTCAATATTGCCGGTCATCACGCCAAGCATCATCCTGATGAGGGTTGTGGAGATCTTTTCGGCTTCTTCATCAGTATCTGCAGCGATCACATTAATACCTGCAATGCTGTAAGGCTTTTCCAGGAATTGAGAAGGTTCAAAATTGTTGTAGTAGATATCAAGGGCCTCAAAAAGCTGCCCGGGTGCGAAATGGCTCGCAAATGCGTAAGGAAGGCCTTTTTTTGCGGCTAGATGAGCAGAATCTGTACTGGAGCCAAGAATATAAACAGGTACATCAACTCCTTCGGCAACAGTTGCACGCACTTTTGAACTCTTATTTGCTTCGGAAAAATATTGCTGAATTTGAGCCACCTCCTCTGGAAATTTATACACCGCTTGCATTCTGTCCTGCCGTATTGCGTGCGCTGTCACCTGATCTGTTCCGGGTGCCCTGCCAAGCCCGAGGTCGATACGGCCGGGATAAAGAGAGCCTAATGTGCCGAATTGTTCGGCGACAATAAGCGGGGAGTGGTTGGGCAGCATAATTCCGCCGGAGCCCACCTTAATTTTTTCAGTGCCTCCCGCTATATGCCCAATAAGCACTGCGGTTGCCGAACTGGCGATGCTTATCATGTTGTGATGTTCAGCCAGCCAGAACCTGGTGTATCCCCATTTTTCAGCATGTTGAGCAAGGTTGAGGCTTTTTATAAAAGTTTCTGAAGGAGTAGAACCGGCGGCAATTGATGCCAGTTCCAGTATAGAAAATGGTGTTTTTGTAAGGTCCATTTTTGTTGATTAGGACGAATGAGTTGAAAAAATGTCTTTTTTGGAAAGTAAAGTATCTGATCGTTTTTACCTAGCGTTCCCGGGCCTTTTTAAGATGTTCCGGCTCATCCTTGAAAAGAGAAGGCCATCCGCCGCCGTAGGTTTTGCTGATCTTTCCCTCAATAGATGAAAAAATGATCACCAGGATTCCCGAAGCCATGTTGCTAACAATGGCAAAGTCACTGGAATAGCTTAGGATCCATGGAGCCACCAGTAACCAGAGCGCCAGCGGGTAATTGCCCTTTCTTACGCCACGGGTAACTTCCCATAAAGCCGTGAAAGAGAAGGTGACGATGACGGGGCCAACAATATGGCCGTTATCTGAAGCGGCAGGTCCCCAACCGAATAAACCGGGGGCCACCATAATATAAATTCCTATTAAAACATTTATTGCTTGTGCCCACATATTACTTCACTTTTGCTGTTTCAGAATCTACTCCCCAAAAAACTTTCCAGGTGGAAACCTCGGCGCGCCTGGCTCGCTGTAAAAATTGAAGACTTGCCAGCATCTCATCCATAGCCGGGCCTATCATTGCGATGGAAATCACAGCCGAGCATAAGCACAAGGTACACCAGGCCGCGAAGAGTACAGGCTGGAACACCACCAGCATCACACTAACGAAACCTAAGGGTCCCACCGCCATTCCGAAGATTACTACGATCCATGGCATGGTCTTCCACCGGTGTTTGCCGCCAATTACTCCGGTGAGGGCATCCACAAGATATCCGAGGGCGCCCAAAGCGGCATCAGGAATGGGCAGCACGTTAGATACACTGGAATTTAATATGGTCTTACTGCCGTCGCCAAAGAAAGGGTCCCAAACTGTTGGAAAAACCCTCAACTGGTAAAGCGCAAGATAGCTCGCGATACCTAAACCTATAATAGCAAGAATTACAATGGGTATGCGTTGCGACCAGCTGGCAGGATTATAACTCCATCCCGGCGGAATCAGATCTTCTTTTGTCTGGCTCATAATTAATGGTTTTCAAAAAAATCATCTGCAAGAGCTGCAGGATCAGCGGCTTTTTTTGAAATTACAAATTATGAGACGCCATTTTCTTAAAATAAAAATAAATGTTGCTGCTGCATATTAAGGGCCACTCCCAAAGAGGGCCCAAAAATGTCATTTTTGGGAACTACTTAATCATGGTTAAGGATAATGTGGCTAAATTAGAACCTTCAGTTTAGATCACAGCCGCCTTATGGAAAAATATCTTGAAAGAGGCTCCCTCGTTGGGTTTGCTCGTCACCTTGATAGGCGCATCATGCTCCTCCAGAATGTTCCTCACCGAGCTCATGCCCACGCCCATTCCTGTAGATTTATTAGAATAGAAGGCCTCAAAAATATGGTCGATCTGGTCCTGGTCCATTCCATGGCCGTTGTCTGTGATGCAAAGGATAAAATCTGTTTCATTTTCTGAAACTTCTACTTTTATCTTTCCTTCTCCGGGAGAAGTGGCCTCGCTCGCGTTCACGACTATGTTAAGAAGGGCGATCTCCAGCTTTTCTTTATCGGCAAATATGGTGTAAGGCCCCGAATACTTTCGCAGCACTTTTATGCCGGCCAAATAGATTCTGTCTGATGCTTTTAAAAGGGTCGCATCAAGGATCTTAGCCAAATCCTGCTTTTTGAGAACTGCAGGAGTATAATTTGAAGCATTAAGAAGGTTGCCCACAAGGTTGTTAAGGGTCTTAGTGCTTCTTTTAAGAATGTTGAAATAGGTCTTGAACTCTTCACTTTGGGCAGGATCTATCTTTTTGCTCAACACCTCGTTTACCATGCCAATACTGGCCAGCGGATTGCGCAGCTCATGAGCGAAAGTCCTGGCGACTTCTCCCTGTATAGAGAGTTTTTCGGCTTTTAGCAGCGCCTTTTGAGTAGATTTCTGTTCGTTAATATTCCTGACCAGCAGTACATATTCTTCCACCCATTTTGCATCCCGCTTTTTAAAGATCTTTCCGCGAACGCTAAACCATTCCCATTTCACACCCTGCAATTTGAGGCGTATTTCAATGTCATAAATATCGTCCTCAGAACTTTTTAGCAGCGCTTTATGCAGCTCAAGCACCTTCTCCCGGTCGCGGGGATGAACGAACGGCAACACCTGGTCCAGCGGCATACCCTGCACCTTTTCACGGGTCATACCTGCTTCGGGCAAAATGTCTTTATTGATGTAGCGCACCCGCTTTTCCTGCAGGTTGATGATAACGATCACCTCGGGCGTGGTCCTTACCAATTCCCGCTTGAAACGCAGCGTCTCTTTAAGTTCTTCGGCCGCAGCTTTTCTTTTTGTCACATCTTCAATAGAGCTGATGAGCAGGTCCCCCTGAGCGCGTGCAGTGATCCTGAACCATTGAGGAGCCTCACCCTGACCATAAAATAATTCTTTGTCATAAGGCACCCCGGTCTTCATCACTTCTTTATAGGCGTCAAAAATGCCATTTTTCACCCCAAATTCAGAACTTTCAGTATACGTCTTGCCAAGGATACTTTCATTAAGGTACAGGTCTTCCAGCACCTTATTGACCCGTATGAAGACAAAATCCCTGACACTGTTATCTTCGTTGTAAAGAGTTTTAAGCACCGCGATCCCAAGATTGGTGTTGTCAAAAACACTTTGCAGTAGTTCTTTAGACGCCTGCAGGTCTTTATGATTTGCACGCAGCTCCTGCACGAGTTCGGCTTCGGCATGTTTACGGTTGGTAATATTCCTGAAGAGAATGCCTATCTTCCGGCTTTTAGTATTTCCCACTTTAAAGGCATACAGGTCGAGCCAAATTCCGCCCAGGTTTTCATTGGGTTCCTGTACACGAATGGGAGCACCGTCAATCGCCACCTTTCCGAAGAGCTTAAGCCATTTTTTGTTTGGCGTTTTTACCAGTTCGCTCACCGTTTTACCGGCTACCTCTTTAAAATCCACATGCTCTTGAAAGGCGGGATTTGAATTGAGGTACAGGTAATCTATCGGGTTTCCCTTGGCATCATAGATCATTTCGGCTATACAAAAGCCTTCGTCCAGGGAATTGAGCAGGTCGTCATATTCACTCTTTTTGAGGGCAAATCCTGTTCTTTCAACTTCGGTTCCTTCGGAAGGTTCCATAACCCGGAATGCGGTGGAAAGAATAAGAGAAGAGTCCGTACCGTTTGAATATTGCCTGCTTTCAAAGGAAAAATTAGAATAATTTCCGTTGCCGTCCTTAAGCCTGGCAGTTGTGTTCACCTTTTTGTTCTTGGTAAGTCCGTCCAGTTGCAGGACGAACCTCTCATAATCTTCCGGATGCATGTAGCTGCGGAAGAAATGCCTGTAGTTTGGAGTATTTTCTGAAATATTGCAGAAGTCTCTCGCACTGCTGTTAAGATATTCACAGCGCCATTCTTTTGCGGAAGTCAGAATTAAGAGCTGTTCAGTGGTTACAGGTGATAAAACACTCGTAGGGTGTGTTGCCATGATCTTGTTTTAAGCAGGGTAAAAAGAGTATTTGGGGTTCTTAAAATACCAGCAGACCAAGATAAGTGATTAAAAGCTAAAATAAAGTTAAAACTAAGGGTGAGACAGTTAAGCATTTGAATTTTAATGATATAAAAAAAGCCCCTTTTCGGGGCTTTTGTCCAAATAGCTGGGATATTTTTATAAACCAAGAACGTCTGTTCCCTGCTTAAAAACCACATCAACAGGAATGTTCTTTTCTTCCAGTCTGTCCAACGAAGATTGCAGGTCGTTGTCTACAGTTCCTTTTTCATCAAGAAGTTTGCCCACGCCTTCATAATCGCCTTCTCCCTGTAGCACAAGAATGTCGCTGGAGAGAGAGTCAATGGCTGCTCTAAATTTTTCGAAATTAACGGAGTAACGGCCATTTTCGTTCTGCGTAAAAGCACCCATGTCTTTAAAATAGTTGAACCTCACCATATTGGCTTTTCCGTGTGCACTGGAAGCACCAAAACGAACAGAGCGGAAGATACTGGCCAAAAAGGTCACGTAGTAATCCATGAGTTCAGCATCTTTAAGTTCGCCTTTGTCGTGCAGTTTGGTGATCATGTAGATCCCCAAAACGTCTGCTTTTCCCTCTTCCAAAGCCGAGGCATTTTCTTTGAGGGCTTCACGAACGGTTCCTTTGTTGTTGATGGTATTCTTGATACCCAGCCCGTGCGCCACCTCGTGGAACATGGTGTTGGCAAAAAAGGCGTCAAAAGTGATGTTCTTTTGCTGCTCTGGAACAAGGAGCTCATCGGCGATTGGAACAAGGATCTTATCATACTTGGCACGCATGGCATTCTTTAGCTGAAGCCTGCGGCTGCCGTATTGCTCCTGTACCTTTTCGTCATTTGGCAGGTTGATCGCAATAGTTTTACTACCTGCGTTGGAATCTCCCGCGTAATAAATGGCATCGTATGCGTTAAGATCAGAGTCTGTTCCCGGGCCTTCTTTTTTGTACTTGGCCTCTACAGGAAGTTCTTTCTGTAACATTGGCAGAAAAGAAATATACTTGGCCAGGCGTTTACTCCATTCCTTATCCTTTACCAGCACATAAGACTCATATGAAGCCTTGCTGCCAAACAGCCTGTCTTCGTAAGACTCAATAGGCCCAACCACCATATCAATGGTGTTGTTTTTCATTTGCATCCAGGCCACGTCACTTTCATAATACTGGTCTGTTACAAGAGCTTCTGCACGAAGATTAATGTATTTTTTAAGGCCGGGATCTTCGGTCAGTTCAGCGGCTTGTTTTAATAGATCCGAGGCTTTCTGAAGTTTCGCGGGGAACATTTCGTGAAACCATACAGCCTCCAGTTCGCCCTGGTCATTTCTTCGGATGAAAGTGTAAAGGCTTTCTTTATTTTCAATGTCGGCATTTTCAAAATCTTCCTTGCTCATATCGGCAGGGTAGAAATTGGCCGATGCAGGTTTCTCGCCGTAACCTTTTACGAACGGCTCCATATTGTTGAGCCTGTCCCAGGGGCCGTAGTTGATCTCGGCATAGCGGGCAAGATCACCGTCAATGTTGGCCATTAGAGTATCTTTTTCGCCGAAGGCCTGGTACCAGAAGAGCTCATCGGTGATCTTTGCGGCTTCTATGAGCAGCGGGATCATCTTACGCTGATTTTTACTAAGCACAGAAAGATCTGTAGTAAGCGGCACTTCAGCGTAATTATTTACCCGGTTTTCCACATCGATTCCTTCCACAGCCATTCCTGTGTCGGTATTTTCTGCGGTGACGGGTTCTTTTTCTTCATCTTTACAACCAATAAGAGTGGCGGCTGCAAGGACAGCTGAAAAAACAAGTGATTTTCTCATTTTTGAGGGTTTTATGTTTTGAGCCTTAAAGTTAGCGGAAATATTGAAAATGTTTTCTTCGGAAGCACCTGAAATCACTTTCCCGTTGCAGGAGGAGGGTGGCGTTTATTATAATCATTCCTGCAGGTGAATTGCTATAGCTGAAGTAGAGCCAATAAATTACGCTCAAAAAATGCCATTTTTGAAGGGCAATAGGAAGAGATGATTTTTCATGTCTTAGATTTTCAATACAGCCTGAAAGGCTCTTATAAGTCAGCCAGGGCAACGCCCCTGGTTAAGATAGACCGCATCTTCACAAGCCTGAAAGGCTTGAATAATTAGGACCAGAAAATTGCCGTAATTCTTATCGCAGGCCTTCAGCCTGCATTTGATTGCGTAATGATAACCCGGAGCGTTGCTCCGGGCTAACGTATTGCAGGCTTTCAGCCTGCTTTGTTTGCCGATATCTCTTTGGCCAAACAGGCTCAAAAAATGCCATTTTTGGAAGGTAATTCCAGGAAGTGAATAGTTATGCCTTTTAGAATAGAGCCTGAAAGGCTCTTATAAG
>JBAVJB010000078.1:0-20777 GCA_049687495.1 Salinimicrobium sp. | reverse complement strand
GGGTCTGCGGTTCCTAAATATTGATCTGCGACATAAAGATTATCAGCCTGATCAAAGGTCAGACCAACAGGACCTTTAAATTTATTGGCACCGGTGCCATAAGTTCCGTCACCTAAAGTTTCACTAGCTAAATAGGTCCCATCGGGCGCAAAAACCCTTATAAATCTTCGGTTACTTTCATTGGTTGCTACAAAAAACTTTCCCTCGCTGTTAATAGCGAAATCCATTGCATTACTTAACCTGTCACTGGGATTGCCAATAAAATCAATTAATCCGCCACCAACTCCAACCTTTTTTATACCGTTACCAAAGGTCAGAACAAACTGCTCCCCTCCAGGGTTAGTATCTACTGCAATAATCAGCCTGTTCAATTTCGCCTGAACATTGAGGGCGTCGGTTGCTGTGATGCTAAACCTATCCAAGTTTTTAGATTCAGCAGAATTATAAGTGTAATCCGGTTGTTGTGCTGAAGCCGAAAAGCTTCCAATAAAAATTAAGATAAACAGGGAAAGATAGAACTGAGAAAAGTATGTTCCAAATGCCTTTTTTGACACCCCACCAAAAAAAAGCCGCGTAAGTACGGCTATTAAATTCTTGATATTTTTCAGGCAGAGCCTCCTCATTCAGTGCAGGTTAAGCGACAAATATAAGTATTAGAAACGAAGCTCCGGAAAAGATATTGTTAACATACAAGTACAAAGCATTATCACGAAACGGCCGATTCGCAATAATGCCCTGACAGAAACTGAAAATTGTATGTTAGCTTTGAGCTTCTTCTTTATTCCTTATTACCAGCCTGAAACCTTCGCCGTGGATGTTAAGGATCTCCACGTTCTCGTCTTTTTTCAGGTACTTTCTCAGCTTGGCGATGTATACATCCATACTCCTGGAGGTAAAATAGTTGTCATCTCTCCAGATCTTGGTTAAGGCCAGTTCCCTTGGCATAAGGTCATTTTCATGAAGTGCCAAAAGTCGCAATAATTCGTTCTCTTTTGGTGAAAGTTTTGTTGGCTCCTCATCTCTGAAGGTAAGGAATCTCAATTTGGAGTTCAGGTGGAAGTCACCGATCTGGAACTCGAATTGCTTACTGTCGGCAACGCTGTCTGTTGCTTTGCGCTGCATAATCGCCTTGATCTTCATGAGCAGCACTTCGCTGTCGAAAGGTTTGTTGAGGTAATCATCTGCTCCTACTTTGTAGCCTTTAAGCACATCTTCTTTCATGGCTTTGGCAGTAAGGAAGATAATTGGAATTTCCTCGTTCTTCTCACGGATCTCCTTGGCCAGCGTAAAGCCGTCTTTGTAAGGCATCATCACATCCAGGATACAAAGATCAAAATCATCCTTTTTGAACTTCTCAAAACCTTCCATTCCGTTTTTGGCGTGGGTGACCTCATAGTCGTTCATCGCCAGGTAATCTTTTAAAACAGTTCCAAAGTTTGGATCGTCTTCTACAAGTAAAATTTTCTTATTTTCAGTTTCCATAAATTAAGATATTAGTGGTAGTTTGATTATAAATGTACTTCCTTTTCCTTTCTCACTCTCCACGGAAATTGTTCCGTGATGGTCATCCAGGATTCGTTTAACGTATGCTAATCCAAGTCCGTGACCTTTCACGTTGTGGATGTCGCCCGTATGTTCTCGATAGAATTTCTCAAAGACCTTTTTTTGAACAGGACGACTCATCCCGCTCCCCTGGTCCCTGATCTTCATCACGATATAGTTCTTCACATTTTCTGTGTATATGTCGATCTTAGGTGCATTTGGTGAATATTTTACCGCGTTGTCAAGAATATTTACAATGACATTGGTAAAATGGGTTTGATTTGCCAGAATAGAGGATTTCAAGGCTCCAAAATGCGTTTTTACATAACCGGAACGATCCTCTACAATAAGTTCGATATGCGTAATGGCCTCTTCCACCAGCTCGTGAAGGTCCAGCCGCTCCTTCTTGAGGTCAAGCTCATTCTTTTCCAGTCTCGAGATCCTCAAAACGTTCTCCACCTGCGCATGCATTCTCTTGTTCTCATCACGGATCATCTTATGGTAATGCTCGATCTTTTGAGGATCGCTCATCACCTTGGGATTGCGTATTGCGTCTAAAGCAAGATTGATGGTAGCGATTGGAGTTTTGAACTCATGGGTCATGTTATTGATGAAATCTGTCTTGATCTCTGAGATCTGCCTTTGTCTTATCAGCTGTGACAGGGCGCTGGAATATGCGATCACAATAATGAGCGTAAAAATTATGGACAGCGCAGCCATAAGGGTTATGGATGACAATACCACTTGTTTTTTCTCTGTGAAGTTCACGAATAGCTGATAGTTATTGATGTTATTCCCGCCGGTAAAAAGCGGAACCCTATAGGTGGTCTTGGCGTTGAGCTCAAAATCATCTGAGCGTACTTTGGTGGCCAAACCATTCCCGTAAATCCCGTATTCAAAAGAGGTGTTGAGCCCCCTGTTCTTAAGCTCACTTTTTATAAGCTCCTCCAGGTATTGCTTAGACACTCTTTTATGTATAGGCAATTTGCTCGTATACTCATTTACCGTAGAACGTATAAACTCTTTCTCCACATCTTTCATCCTAAAGATGCGGTTGATCCTGTTGGGGGTGGAGAGCGAATTTTCGTTCAGGCTGTCGTTCTTGACCAGTTTGGATACCTTCGTGTTGATCAATTTCTTGAAATGAATCGTATCTATGGAAGCATCCAAAAAGGCGGTCGACAGCTTATAATCCTCCTCCAAAATCCCTTGAGAATAAACATATACTTCATTGGAATATTCATCCCGCTGCACCTGAAAAATCTCATTCATAATGGACTTGTCCGGCTGCACACCTAAACTGTCCACTAAATCCTGCATGGCGAAATAGTAGTTTTCCAGCTCGTTATTCTCTACTTCATTTGCTACTCTGCGCAATATCTGTTTGGCATTGAAAGAAAACTGTTCTTCCTTGCTCTCAACCGTATTCTTGATCCAAAATCCCTGAACAAATATGATTCCTATTAATGAGAGGCTCATGAGAACCACCAAAAGAAAAAATATCTTTTTGTTCATATCTCAAAAGTATGATTTTAACATTTACTCAAATAGGCCTTTAACCAAAAGTTAACATTAAGAACCCTAGATTTTACGCGCCTTTAAGCATTTTTTCGTGAATGTTGCGCACCTCTTTCCGGGTCTTTGAAAGATCGATATTTTCGATGACGAAGTCGGCCAGTTTTGCCTTTTTCTCATCAGGCCACTGGTTATTCATTCGGGCCTCGATCTCTTCAAGTGAAGATTGATCGCGTTTTTGCAGCCGCTCAATCTTTTGCTCCCTTGGCGCGGTGATCATAAGATTATAGTCGCATTTTTTATAGCCGCCTTTTTCAAACAGAATGGCTGCCTCATAAACCCCATAAGGCACTTTCTGCTTCATTTTCCACTGCTCAAAATGCTTAGCCACAGCGGGATGTACAATTGCATTAAGCTTTTCCAGCTTTTCGGCGTTACTGAACACCTGCGAAGCTATCCACTTCCTGTTAAGCAAGTCTTCTTTGTATGCTTCCTCTCCAAAAAGGGATATTATGGCGGCTTTTACCTGTGGATCAGCGTTCATCAGGATCTTCGCCTCCTCATCTGCGATATAGACCGGCACACCAAGTTCCCTAAAGAATCCTGCAACAGTGGTTTTTCCGCTGCCTATTCCGCCGGTTAAGCCAAGTACTTTCATTTCTTGATGATAAACTGGATTTTCTTTTCGTTCAACCTAAGATTGGTCGTGAAGTCCGGCTGCTTAATAATGTTGGCAATGAGAAAATTCTGATTTTCCCTCACTTCTGAAAAATCTGCCACCACCCTGAAGTCAGATGCTGTGATCTTGTTGTAATCTTTCAAGTTGACCTGGTAGAACAGCAAAGTTTCCTTCGGAAAGATCACCACATCCATACCTTCGGGCGCGTTGATCAACTCGATAGGTACGGTAACACTGCCCTCAGTGAACTTTTCAACTTCAGCCGAATATTTCACTTTGGTGGTATACAGCGTAAGGCCTTTATAGCTGGAGGTGTCAAGTGCTACAGTCCCCGAAATGTCATTTTTGACCTTCTTCAATTTCAGCTTGACCGTCTGCAACGAGCTAAGCGTGTCCAGCAAAGCATCAGGCCCGCTCACTTTTACTGAATCGGGCTTTAACTGAAGCTCTTTTGAAGCCGAATATCCGGCCGCATAATCCACTTCGATCCTTGAGCGCACAGGCAGTTTACGCTCTGCCTTCTGTTTGAAATCTATTGCCAGCACTTCCTTCACGAACCTGCTGTCTTCAAAATCTATATTGAGTTGAGAAATAATATCGCTTCGGTTATCATCGATGACGTAAAGCAGTTTTCCTTCCGAAGGCACCGTCTTATCCATGTCAATGTACAATGTGGGCGGAAAAAGGGATTTCCAGGCGATCCTGAAACCATTCTCTTCCATCCGCAACTTCAGCTGCTTCGGGTTGTTTTCTGAAAGAAGCTTGTCCGGCGGCACATTCACATACTGCACGGGAATATTGATGATCTCGTTGTACTGCTTGGAGAACTGCACAAAGATCCAGATGATCACCGCAAAGAACAGAAAGAACAGGAATGAATTGAAGTTGGTGCGCTTAAACCGCGCTTTGCTGACTGTTTTGATTCTCTTGAGCATGTTTGAAAAATAGCTTCGGAAACCGCTTTTTTGGATCCTCTTTCAGAATCCTAAGATAGCAGGTTGCCCTGCAGAAACCAAGCCCATAGCCTACAAATTGCACCAGCGCCGCCCAAACCGAGTAGATCGCGATCTTCAGGCTTTTGTTCAGCAGCAGCGAATGCAGGAACAACAGGAGCACGTAGATTCCGTAGGCATACAGCAGCCAGGGAAAACCGAAAAGCAGCAATATGAGCGAAAGGGCGAAACCAAAGATGAAGAGCGTGGGAAACCAGAAGGTGATCTTTGCCGAAGCCGGGTGCCAGCTATTCAAGATTGGCCTTACCAAACCAAATTTGTTCACCTGCTGATAAAATTTTTTCCAGTCGATCCTGCGCTTGTGGTACACAAAGGCTTCGGGAAATAACCGGGTCTTAAAACCACTTTTTTGAAGTCTTAGTGCAAGATCGGGATCTTCACCGGGATGAATGCTTCCAAATCCGCCGGACTGTTCGAAGGCCTTTTTCGAAAGCCCCATGTTGAAGCTGCGTGGCTGGAACTTACCGACACTTTTCTTTCCGCCGCGAATGCCGCCGGTGGTAAGAAAAGAGGTCATGGCATAATTGATCGCCTTCTGCACCGCGGTAAAACCAACATGGGCAGCATCGGGCCCGCCAAAACAATGAGTAAAATCCCGCTGCAGTTCCTGGTCTACTTCGGCTAAATAGTTGGTAGGCAGCAACACATCAGAGTCTAAAATGAGAAAATAATCGCCTTTTGCTTTTCGCATTCCAAAGTTGCGCGAGTCGCCCGGCCCCGAATTCGGCTTCTTGAAGTAGCTTACCTGCAGATCCTCAGTAAAATCTGTAAGCACTTCTTCCGAAGAAAGCGTAGAGCCATCCTCCACGATCACCACCTCAAAAGGCCTGTCAAACCTAAGCTGCCGCATGCTGCGAAGCAGTTCTTTGATCTCGCCGGGCCGGTTGTAAACGGGAACTATAAAGGAATAGTGGATGTGCATTCCACAAATGTATTAAAGATTCTCTACCAAAGCCTACAAAAAAAGGGTTCCAAAAATGACATTTTTGGAACCCCTAAATATAAAGATTTGAACTAGCCTATTTATCTTCCTTCCCGCTAATGAAGGCCTCCATCACTTGCTGGCTCACTCCCATGTTGGAGAAACCACCGTCGTTGTAGAGGTTTTGTAAAGTTACTCTTTTTGTAAGATCAGAGAAAAGCGTCACGATATAGTTGGCGCAATCCATCCCGGTTGCGTTTCCAAGAGGCGACATTTCATCGGCATAAGCGATAAAACCGTCGAAGCCTTTCACACCGGTACCTGCGGTTGTTGGTGTTGGAGACTGAGAAATGGTATTGACGCGCACTTTTTTCTCTTTTCCGAAGAAATACCCGAAACTACGTGCAATAGATTCAAGATATGCCTTGTTGTCGGCCATATCGTTATAATCTGGAAATACTTTTTGCGCCGCGATATAAGAAAGCGCCATAATGCTTCCCCACTCGTTCATCGCATCCTTTTTGTATAGGCTTTGCATGGTCTTGTGAAAAGAAACCGCCGACACATCCCAACCTTTGGTGGTGTAGTCGTAATTCATATTGGTGTAGTGGTTCCCTTTTCTCACGTTTACCGACATCCCGATGGAATGCAGCACAAAATCAAGCTTTCCGCCAAGGATCTCCATGGCCTTTTCTACAAGGTTGTCAAGATCTTCTATACTGGTAGCATCGGCAGGAATGATCTCAGAATTTGTCTTTTCGGCAAGTTCTTTAATATTTCCCATCCTCATCGCGATAGGCGCATTGGTAAGCACAAACTGGCCTCCCTCCTCGTGCACGCGCTGAGCCGTTTTCCAGGCTATAGAATTTTCATCCAGGGCACCAAAGATGATCCCTTTTTTTCCTTTTAGTAGATTATAAGACATGGTGTAATTTTTTGGTTTGTGTTAAGCGTGTAAATATAAGAAACATCTTTTTAATTGAGCAGCGCTTTTGCGTGTGCCACAGCCGACTCGCTGATGTTCTTGCCACCCAGCATCATGGCCAGTTCTTCAACGCGTTCCTCGCCCTCCAGTTTCTTGATGTTGGTGATGGTGCTGTGCGCCGCATCTTCCTTATATATCTTGAAATGCGTGCTGCCTTTACCTGCGATCTGCGGAAGGTGTGTGATGGCAATCACCTGCATCACCTTTCCCATTTTCTGAAGAATACCTGCCATTTTTTGGGCAATATCTCCCGAAACTCCCGTGTCGATCTCGTCGAAAATGATGGTCGGCAGGTTGCTGTATGTGGCCAGAATGCTTTTTACGGCAAGCATAATACGGGACATTTCCCCTCCCGAAGCTGCTTTTTTAATGTCGTTAAAGCTGCCACCCTTGTTCGCAGCCAGCAGCCAGGACATCTTATCCTGCCCGTTAGGGAAAAACTCTTTTTCTGACTGCAGTTCGATTTTTAATGTTGCATTCGGCATTCCCAGGTCCTGAAGAATTTCTTCTATTTCTTTGATGAACTTCGGAATGACCTTTTTTCTCGACTCGTGCAATTCTGAAGCGATCTTACGGAGCTGCTCTTTTTGAGAAGCTATTTTCTTTTCTACTTCGGAAATGGCTTCATCGGCATTTTCTGACACCGAAACTTTTCGCTCCAGCTCCTCCTTGATCGTGATCAATTCTGAAACTGTTGAGGCCATGTGCTTCTTCTGAAGGTTATATAACAGCTGAAGTTTATCGTTCACCTGCTGCAGCTCTTCCGGATTAGCCTCTACCTTTTCTAAAGCAGATTCAAGTTCGGCAGCAATATCATCGAGTTCAATGTTAACACTCTGCAGGCGCTCAAAAAGATTGTGGTAATTCGAGGAAATACCGGAGATCTTCTGAAGGTTGTTCTTCGCCTCCCGCAAAGTTGCAGCCGCGCCTATCTCTTCCTGCTGAATAGCGTTAACGGCACTTCCCAACTGCTCGGTTAGCTGCTCCACGTTGCTCAACTCCTCATACCGCTGTTCCAGCTCCTCCTGCATTCCTTGTTCCAGCTTTGCCTGGCTCAGCTCGTTAAGCAAGAACAGGTTGTAATCATATTCTTTAGAAGCCCGGGCCTGCTCCTCTTTTAGCTCCTGCAACTGCTTTTCCAGGTCTTTCAGTTCATGCAGAGATTTGCGGTAAGACTTTAGTTTTTCCTCATTTTGGGCAAGCGAATCGATCACCAGGAACTGGTATTCCTTGTCGCCCAGGCTCAAAGTCTCATGCTGACTGTGAATATCAAGCAGCTGCTCTCCCAAAACCTGTAGCGAAGAAAGGTTAACAGGAGTATCATTAACAAACGCCCGTGATTTACCCGACGGCAAAATTTCTCTTCTAATGATGGTTTGCTCCTCGTAATCCATGTCTTCCGCAGCAAAAATGGCCTTTAGGTCATAAGCTGCAATGCTGAAGCTGCCCTCGATGACACACTTCTTTTGTTGATCACGAATGGCATTGAAATCTGCCCGCTTTCCAAGAAGAAGGGAGAGCGCTCCCAGCATGATCGATTTTCCCGCACCGGTTTCCCCGGTGATGATGGTAAACCCGTTTTGAAGTTGCATTTGAATATCTTCAATAAGGGCGTAATTCTTTATAGAAAGTGTTGCTAACAAGAGAAGTAAAATTTTGGATAAAGATAAAATCAATTTACAATTATCAATGAGCAACAGGCATTAAAAAACACCTTTTTGAGCATTAATAATTTTATAAAAACTGAATTAGAAACGGATATTCCCCCACTTTTCGTTTAAAGTAGGCGCCATACTGTTGAGCGCTTCAACCACTTCCTTAATTTGTACTGTAGGGCCGCCACTAAAGATATTCTCGATCTCATCTGCCTTGGCATCAAAAAATGTCCTTACCAGCAAAGAATTGGGGCGGCGATCGTTCATCCTGTCCAGGTCAAGAATGGCAGTTGTCACGCCTTTCTTTCCTTCCGCGGGCGACATGTGCATAAGGTCAAGCCCCTGGCGATGATAATCATAAAGGGCTTTTCTGTAACCTTCGTAGGAGTTTGAAAGTAGGTCGCTGTTGAGCCTGTAACGGGATTTGTTGCCGTCTGTCACTTTCCAGCCCTGGTTTCCCCCCTGTTGGGCGACGTTCACGATTTGATTCGCTTTTTCATAATAAGGTGTGCCGCCCTGCTCCTGAAAAGTATCTGCATCCAGACCTAAAATCGTATACACATAAAAAGTGACGACCGAGATCAGGTTTGACCTGAATTCTGTAGGACTGTACTGCAGCGGTTCGAATTCTGTATACTGAAAACTGAACTGCTGATCGTTAAAGTTGAACACCGGGCTCACCATGGTAGACCCGAACACCGGTCGCGAAGACTGTACCTGGATAGTACCTGAAAAGGAGTTGGTGTCGTAATCGCTGATATTGATGAACATGCTGCAGTTGATGCGCTCCTGCGGCGTAAACTCTTTGTTGGTCCACCTGGTTTGGTTGATGAATTCGGTAAGCGAGTTTTGCAGCGTTTTAAAAACAGGTGCATTTGCCTCCCCCGTTTGTTCTGCATTTACTATTACCTGGCAGTTGAGCTCCTGTGCTCTTGACACAAGGCCCGACAGAAATAATATCGCAACAAGTACAGCTCTATTCATTCAGCAAAGCAGTTATTTCATTCAAAATATCTTCGGCAACCTCTTTTTTGGACTTCAATCCAAACTCTTTTTTCTCACCGTTTTTGAAAAGTATCCTGATCTTGTTGGTTTCAGTCTTAAATCCGGCACCCGAATCGTTCAGGGAATTTAAAACTATAAAATCAAGATTCTTTCTTTCCAGTTTCCCCAGCGCATTCTCCTCTTCATTCTCGGTTTCCAGCGCAAAACCAACAAGCAGCTGCTGTCGCTTTTTGCTTCCCATACTTGCCAGGATATCTGGATTTCGCTCCAGTTCCAGGGTCAATGACTCGCTGGCTTTTTTAATCTTTTGATCGGCTACTGTTTTTGGGCGGTAATCTGAAACCGCTGCTGCCGCAATAGCCACATCCACATCAGGAAAATGCTGCATGGCTGCATCATACATCTGCTGTGCAGACTGTACCCTGATAAGGTTGATGCCCGCATCGGGATTTTCCAAATGCGTAGGGCCCGAGATGAGCACCACTTCTGCTCCTGCTCTTCTGGCTGCAGCCGCAAGTTCAAATCCCATTTTTCCGCTGGAATGGTTACCAATAAAACGCACGGGATCAATAGCTTCGTATGTAGGACCGGCAGTAATAAGGATCTTTTTGTTGCGAAGCGGCAAACCTTCGGCAACATGAGCTTCAATAAAACTCACGATATCTTCGGGTTCGGCCATTCGGCCTTCGCCGGTCAAGCCGCTTGCCAGCTCACCTGAAGTAGGCGGAATAAAAACATTTCCAAAGGAAATAAGCGTATCAATGCTGGTTTTGGTAGATGGATGCTTGTACATATCAAGATCCATGGCCGGTGCGAAATAAACAGGACACTTGGCCGAGAGATAAGTGGCCAAAAGAAAATTGTCGCTGTTGCCCGTGGCCATCTTTGAGAGCGTATTGGCGGTTGCAGGCGCAATAAGCATGAGATCTGCCCACAAGCCCAACTCTACATGGTTGTTCCACAGGTTGTTCTCATCCTCTTCTCTTGTAAAGGACGAAAAAACCTCATTTTTGGAAAGTGTGGAAAGCGTAAGCGGGGTCACAAACTCTTTGGAGGCAGGCGTCATGACGACTTTTACCTGTGCTCCTGCTTTTATGAACAACCTGACAAGGAAAGCTGTTTTATAAGCGGCAATACCGGCGGTAACGCCAAGAAGTATTTTTTTGCCGCTTAGAACAGACATCTTATTTACTCGCTTTTTGTGTTGCGGTAGTAGATCTTATCTTCCAGCCATTCCTGCACAGCTAAAGCGTGAGGTTTAGGAAGTTTTTCGTAGAACTTGGATACTTCGATCTGCTCCTTGTTCTCAAAGATCTCGTCCAGGCTATCGTTGTAGGTTGCGAACTCATCCAGCTTCTCCAACAATTCTTTTTTAATCTCAGAATTGATCTGGGTAGCTCTTTTTGAAACGATCGAGATCGCCTCATAGATGTTGTGAGTAGGCGCATCAACCCGGTTCTTATCCAGAGTAACTGTGTTTACAGGCGCATCGTTCTTCTTTAAATCTATCATTGTTACTGCTTTATTATAAACTTTGTTCTTTTTGTTGAATATCTGTGTAAGCCGCTTCGGCTTCTGTAATAAATTCTCCCTGTGGGTAGTACCTCTTGTAATCATCAAAATAGGTACTTGCATTCTTCAACCTCTCAGGCATCGCGTAAGCGTAACTGTTGATCGCGTACTGGTAAGCCGAATCAAACTTGTAGTAGAAAGCTTTTTCCCTGAACGGCGATCCCGGGTACTCTAAAATGAAATTATTAAAGGCAGTTATTGCCGCTTTGAAGTTCCTGGTGTGATGGTACTGCTTAGCGATCTCGTAAGCCTTTCTTTCCAGTTTCACCCTAAGATCTGTAACAAGCTCATTGGCCTCATCCATTCTTTCGCCTTCAGGATAACGGTTGATGTATGCCTGGAGTTTAGCGATTCCCTGGTGAGTTTCTGTTTGATCAAGATAGTAAGGCGGCGATAAAAAGTAGTAGCTCTTTGCTCCTTTAAAAGCTGCTTCCTGGGCTTTTTCACTCTGAGGATAGCTTTCGCTGAAGCGCTCAAACTGGTAACCGGCCAAGTAATAATCCCCAAGCTCGTAATAAGTATCAGCATAAAGGAACATCAGTTTCTGTCCCTGGGGTTTTCCGCGGAATTCAGGTACGATCTGCTCAAAAAGCCTTAGCGCTTTTCTGAATTTCCTCTTCTCATTGCCCTCCCCTGCTTTCGCCTCATTATACAATTTCTCTGCAGTAGAGTACTTTAGTGCGGTGTCCTTGGTCTTAAGGACCTTTTGATATTCGCTGCAGGACGTTGCAAGTACAACTATGCTTAGTAAAAGGATTATTTTTTTCATTCTTGATTTTAACATCTGGCAAAAATACTCTTTTCTGCCTTATTATAAAAACTTTAGTTTCAGCAGGAATTTAGCGTCCCCGCTGGATTTTCTACCTCTCCCACCCCGTCTTACCCCGGCAGGTAAACCTTGGAACACCCTCTGGAGGAGGGGATGGTAAAATTAGTGAAATTTAGAAATTGTCGACGAAGCTGTTGATCTTTTGAGTCAAAGCTTCAGTAGACTTCACCAACGGAAGCCTCAAAGTGTTCTTACAAACACCTCTCTTCTCCAGCAAAGCCTTGATGCCAACAGGATTTCCTTCCGCAAAAATAAGATCAATAGACGGCGCAACTTTGTAATGCAACTCATAGGCCTCATCAACTTTCCTGTCAAGGCCTAATTTTACCATTTTGGAGAACTCAGCCGGGAAACCCTGCCCGATTACAGAGATCACTCCATGTCCGCCGGCAAGCACCATTGGCAAAGTGATCATATCGTCACCCGAGATCACAAGAAAATCTTTTGGCACCATATTGATCAGGTTCATCGCCTGCACCATGTCGCCTGCAGCTTCTTTGATCCCAATGATGTTGTCTACCTCTCGGGCCAGTCTTTTCACGGTTGCAGGAAGCACGTTAGAACCTGTCCTTCCCGGAACGTTGTAAAGAATGATGGGCTTAGCCGAAGCAGCTGCAACGGCTTTATAATGCTGAAAAATGCCTTCCTGCGAAGGCTTGTTGTAATATGGAGAGACCGAAAGCACCGCATCAAACGCAGAAAGATCTGTGTTCTTAAGCTCCTCTACCACTTTTGCAGTCGAGTTGCCACCTACTCCCAAAACCAGCGGCAACCTGCCGTTATTTTCGGCGATAATGATCTCCATGACCTCCTTCTTTTCTTCGGAAGAAAGCGTCACGCTCTCGCCGGTGGTTCCAAGCACCACCATATAGTCAATACCATTATCTACCTGGAAGTTGACGAGTTTCTTGAGCGCCTCTTTATCTACAGAAAGATCTTCTTTAAAAGGAGTGATTAGCGCTACCCCGGTGCCAACAAATTTGTTCATACTGCTGTTTTTAAGATTTTCAAATATTTTTCAAGTTCTGCGGTAAACAGTTCAGGATCGTCTGTGGAAATAAGCAGGTCAAAGTCGCATTTTTGACTGCTTTGCCTGCCTACTTTTAGTCCTGCCCGGGCAACAGAAACGGCAAAAGCCGCCAGTTTATTTTCTGAAGCCGCAAATGAAATGAGCAGATCATAGCTTCGGTCAAAGAAAACTTCTGTTTCGCCGTTTTTGATCCTTCCGTTCCAGCTTAGATCTTCGGCAGCAAAATAAGCGGTTCCAAAAATGGCATTTTCGGGCCCCTTTTTTCCGCAGAGCAGGAAATAGATGTTTTCTTCGGCTATTCCCAGTTTTTTCTGAAGTTCCAAAAATGGCATTTTTAATGCCTCTTCTTCGGAATCTAAAATGATGCCCAGCAACCTTCCGGAAGCTGACACAGCATGAGATCCTTCCGAAGAAAGCAGCCGTTTTTTGGCCATCCTGATCTTTGCGTCCAACATGTTCACGCGGCAAAATTAGGTATTAAAAAAACACAAAAAGAAGAGATAGCGGGAGAATTTAAACAAGGTGTAGCAGCCTGAGCTTTTTTTCGCGGGTCACGAAGAAAAGAAAGGCCAGTTTAAGGGCTGCAAACCTGATGAGCGAACCAACGATCTCTACGCTAAGGTCTCTAAAATAGAAGATTTCCATGTCCCTTAATACATCGGCAAAAATGAACGACAACGCCAGGCAAATGAAAAAGACCGATTTCCTTGAAAATGAATTGAGATAATAAATAAGAGCGGTTACCGCAAAAATGAGGATGTTGAGATAGTAGATGATATACAATAAAAAGTCAAAGGTGTCTCCCAGATTGCGCTCGATCTCGAGAATATGCAGGGAAAGCAGGTAAGTGTACACCGCAACCACAAGAACAAAATAAAGAGTGGTGAAACGGCTGCCCTTTTCATACTCGGTATGTTTAATTGCCTCTCTAACGAGGAAAATGTAAGCTCCCAACCAGAAGCCCAGGCTTATCTGGTCAAAATACCAGATATCACCCACAAAAGACAAGGTTGAAGCCAGGATAACACAGAGCAAAAAAGCCAAAAAATTCGGCTGTTTAAAAGGTAATTCTTTGCGGTAGTACCCAATCAGAGGCAAAAAGAAAGCGATCTCCCCGACTTTTCGCAGCCAGAAATTCTCATAAAAAATACCCGCTAAATTAACGAGTATGGCCAGTACCACGCAAACGGCGAAAAACAACTTTTGCTTCATGTTCAGGAAATTACCGCAATATAGAGATTTTGATAATAAAAAGACAAATTCATGTTTAATTTAAACTTTTAAGAAACATCACTTCAGCAATAGCATTCAATTCTCATCAAAACCACGGAATTCTTGTCGATCTTCTCCTGTAGATCACATGCTGTACCATGGCATAATAGGCGATGACATGAAACAGCGGAAAGAAAATATTTACACTTACATCCTGAATGACATACATCTTGAAAAAGAGCGAAAGTTCAGACACCAAAAGACTCGCCGAAGCCAGCATGAGCCAAAGAGAGGCGTAATGCGATTTAAGGAGGTATTCGGTAAAAGTAAGTGCTAAAAGCAAGGTAAGGAACAACAGGTAGGCATAGGTTGGGATCACAAAAGACGGGATCACCTGTGGCACCAGCCCTCCTATGGAAATAAAAAGGAAGCCCAGGAAACCGTACATAATGAGGAGTGAGATCCACTCTACAAAGTGCGCCTTGGTGCGTTGAAATCCCGTAAGTGCAAAGAGGTACAGAATGAGAATTGCCGAACCAAAACTTGCAAGAATGATCTCGGGATTGGTATGGAACCCAAACATCATGAAAATATCCCTGGCGTAAAACAGCAACAGGGCAATGACCATGGCCAGAAACCATTTTTTCACCTTATACCTGTAGTACAAAATGAGCGTGGGTATCAACAGCACATTACCCGCAGTCGCTAGCAGGTTCAAATTGAACAGCGACCCAATAAAGAAAGCTACTGCGACAAACAGGAAGAAAATAAATACCTTTTGACTGGTTTTCAATTTGACAGATTAAGATCCTTTGCTCTGGACTGATTTAGGCTAGAAAAATAAAACAAATTTCCTTATAGCCTGATAAACAGATAAAAAAAGTTAAAAAAATCTATAAAAATCAGAATTTCTTTAGACAATAGACTTTGGTTAGAAAGTTTTACTTTTGCACAAATCCCAATTTCTTTCTTTCCAATGCAAAAGAAATTTTTCATCCTGTTTTTAAGTTCTTTTCTCCTCTTCTCGTGCAAGAACACGAGCAGGCTCAACTTATCAAAAGTAGAAGGAGAAGAGATCAGCATTTCAGACTCTATTGCCGGCAATGATTCTATTGAAGCTTTCATTGAACCCTACAAAAAACATATAGATGAGCAAATGAACGCCGTCCTGGCATATTCGGCTTATGACCTTCAAAAAACCGAAGGCGAGCTCAATACGGCACTTGGCAATATGATGGCCGATGCCGTTATGGAAATGTCAAACCCGGTATTCAAGAAAAGGACCGGAAACAGCATCGACATCGTGCTGCTCAACTACGGCGGTATACGTTCTTCAGTGAATAAAGGAGATGTTACTACCCGTACTGCTTACCAGCTCATGCCTTTTGAGAATGAAGTGATCGTGGCAAAACTGAGCGGAGAGCAGGTGAGGCAAATGGTGCATTACCTTATCGATGCGGGAGTGGCGCACCCGGTTTCGGGCATAGAACTTGAGATAGGAGCTGACAATTCCCTGCAGCAGGTTTTGATACAGGGAGCAGCTTTAGATGACACAAAAGATTATTTTGTTGCTACCAATGATTACCTTTTTCAAGGTGGCGACAATATGACCTTTTTCGCAGGTGCTAAAGAAACCACAAGCCTTGATTACAAGATCAGGAATTTACTGATAGATTATTTTACGGCTAAAGACACCTTAGCGCCTGTACGTGACACAAGATTTACCAGAAAGCAATGAAAAGAAGGACATTTTTAAAGAATACGGTAGCCGCAGGAGCTTTGGCAGGAATAGGCGGAATGGGATTAAGCTCCTTTACTTCGGAAAAAGGCAGAAAACAGCTCACTATCCTGCACACCAATGACGTGCACAGCCATATTGAACCTTTTCCCGCCGATCATGCCGAGTACCCAAACCAGGGAGGAATTGCCAGAAGGTACAACCTCATCAGCAGCATTCGGCAGGAAAATCCAAACACTTTATTGCTTGATGCAGGTGATATTTTCCAGGGCACGCCGTACTTCAATTTTTATGGCGGAGAACTGGAATTCAAATTGATGAGCAAACTTGGATACGATGCGGCAACGATAGGAAACCATGACTTCGACAATGGAATCGACGGACTTTACGCCCAGTTGCCAAATGCCGAGTTCGACTTTTTAATCGCCAACTACGACTTCAGCAACACCTTGATGGATGGTCACACAAAGCCTTACAGGGTCTTCAATAAGAACGGCATTAAAGTAGGTGTCTTCGGAATTGGAATTGAACTCGACGGGCTGGTACTTCCGAAGTTATACAAGGAAACTCAATATTTAGATCCTGTAGAAATGACGAAAGAGACCGTCAAAAAGCTTAAGCAGGAAGAGCAATGTGATCTTGTGATCTGCCTGTCTCATCTTGGTTATCAATACAACAGCGACAAAATAAGCGACCTTAAGCTGGCGGCTCTCACCAAAGACATCGATCTCATCATTGGAGGACATACCCATACTTTTTTACCAAAACCTACAGTAACCAGGAACAGCGCAGGAAAAGATGTGCTCGTGAACCAGGTTGGCTGGGCAGGAGTAAATTTGGGCAGGATAGACTTCTTTTTTGATGAAGATAAGAAGGCTGAAGGTCGCGGCACTACGATCGTCGTTTAATTACCTTAGCTTTTTGGCAAAAATCTCCTGCAATTTCTCCTTTTTGAGAGGTTTGGAAATAAAACCGGCAACAAAAGGAAAGCTCTCCTTTTCGGCTGAAAAATCTTCTATTGAAGAGGTAAGAATGTAAATACAAAAACACTTTTTTACATCTTCCTCCAGCTCCTGAAAGACCTCTAAAAATTCCCAGCCGGTCATTTTCGGCATATTGAGATCCAGGAAAAGACAGGTATCCGGTTTACCCCCACCGGCTTCACACCGGGACTTAATATCCAGGAGTGCTTTTTCAGGATCAATATAAGAATTGACCTCAGCATGAGGATAAAACTTCTTTATCACGAACTCCCCGATCAAATTGCTCGTTGGATCATCATCTATCAGCATGAATCGCTTCAGCTCTTTCATCTTCCTCAACGCTTGAAATATTAAACTCCAGGATAAACCTGCTGCCTTTATTTTGCTCGCTTTCTACTGATATGGTTCCGCCAAGGCTCTCCACCTGCGTCTTCACCATGAACAAGCCCATACCTTTGCCTTCAACATGGTGATGGAATCGCTTGTAAAGTCCGAAGACCTGATCTGCTCTTCTGGAAAGATCCATTCCCAGACCATTGTCCTCAAAAATGAGCTTTAACTGGTCACCTTCAACTGCTGAAGAAATCCTGATCACCGGATCCTTTCCCGCTTGACGGTACTTGATACTGTTTGAAATAAGGTTATAGAAAATGCTGTGCAAGTAGCTTTTTACAGTAGTAAAATCTTCACATGCAGAAAAATCGGTAACGATCTGCACCTTTTCTTTTTGAACAAGATGATCAATACTCATTTTTATGGAGTTCACCAGTGCCTCAAAATCTATTTTCTCCCTATTCTCATTCATCTCTGTCCTCACCCGAAGAATGGCATTAAGGTCATTGACCACCCCGTCAAGCCGCTTAATATTGTTGAACAGTTCTTTCATAAGTCGTTCCCGTGTTTCAGGCGGGAAATCATCATCTCCCAAAAGATCTGTAATCCCTAATAAATTAGCCAGTGGTGCCCGTAAATTATGTGACACAATGAAAGAGAACTGCTCAAGGCCTTTATTGGCTGCAATAAGCTCCATAGTGTAGTTCTGCAGCTCAACCTCACTTCTTTTCCTTTCAGAAATATCTGAAGAAATACTCACCACTCCCTGGAGTACACCTTTATAGTCAAAAAAAGGAGAATCTGTAACCAGAGCCGGAAATTGATTTCCGCTTTTCCCGGTGACGATATACTCTGCAGACTTGGGTGTTCCTTCTTGAAGTGTCTGCAGCATTTGTTCTTCCTCTTGAGCCGTTCTTGAAGAAGGAATAAGTTTTGCGATGTCCTGCCCAAGCGCCTCCTCTCTTTCCCAACCATAGATATTTGAAGCAGATTTGTTCCAGTACTTCACTTTACCTTCCATGTCGCGAGCTATCACTGCCTGCCCTATTTTATCAAGAAGATCTGCCTGAAATTTCATCTGCCGCTCTGCCTCTACCCGATCTGAGATGTCAATACCTATACATTGTATTTCGCTTTCTTCAATTACAGAAGACTGAAGAAAGACCATGTCCCACAAAGTGGTCTTGGTTTTACCATTTTTACCGGGTTTATCCAGCTCCACCTGAAAAACTTTCCCGGGATGCTGTACACAAAGCTCCACCGTTTCCTCAATTCTTTGGTGGTGGTATTCTTTTATAGAAACAATAGCATTTTGACCTAGAATTTCCTTGTTCTCATAGACCCATCCAAATTCTTCCACAAATTTGTCATTGCAGTAGGTGTAGTTTCCATGAAAATCGGTCCTGATCACGTAGTTGGTTTGCGATTGGATCAACCCTCGATGCCGGGCTTCACTAAGCATCAATTTTTGAAGCGCCAGTTTTCTTTTGGTAATATCCTGCACCGCTCCAACCATTCTTATCGCTTTACCTTCGGAATCTCTGATGATGGCTCCGCGTTCATTCACATAGGCGTAGGTATTATCACCTTTTTTATACCTGTATTCTGCCTGCCAGTTATCGGCCTGCCCGGCCAAAGCCTGGCCAAGACTCTCCACCACCTGTGTGTCTTCCGGATGAAGGAGATTAGACCATTCTTCAATGCTTATCGTAAGATCCTCTTTCGGGTAACCGAAGAGTTCACTGTAGGTCTCGTTCCACTTGACTTCGCCATCGGCAATATCCCAGTCATAAATAGCATCTGAAGATGCTTTAGATACCAGCTCATAACGTTGATTAGAATCCCAAAGAGCCTTTTCGGCGACTACCCTATCGGTAATGTCGATCCCGACAGCCTGAATTTCCATGGGTTGACCCTGCACATCTGTGAGGCAGATGAAATCCCAAAGCGTGGTTTTGCTCTCTCCATTTCTGGTGAGCTTATCAATTTCTACCTGTAGTGTCTGGTTTGGTTTAGCCAGACATTCCTTATGGATTTGCTTTACCCGGTCATGGTGATGCTCCTGAACACTGGCGATAGCTAACTGCCCCACGAGGGTTTCGTTAGGGAAGATCCAGCCAAAGTCATTGAGAAATTTATCGTTGCAGTAGGAGTAATTCCCCTCTAGGTCTATTCTTATTAGATAGTTAGTCTGAGACTTAAGAATCCCCCTGTTTCTTGCTTCACTTAAGACCAGTTTTTCATTAAAGGATTTTCGATCTGTAATATCCTGTACTGTACCTTCAAATATTCTTTCCCCTGCCTCAGTAAGGGACAAAGCCCCTCTTTCGTGTACCCATTTAATGGTCCCATCCGGCAATAAAATACGATGTTCGAAGTCAAGATTTCGAAGTCCTGCCATGGCCATCGAGTTTTCCCTAACGAATTTCTTTACATCCTCCGGGTGTATAGTGGGGAGAATGGATTTCATGTCAGGGCAAAAATTAGCCTTATTTCTTCCCCAGATTCTAAAAACCTCTTCGGTCCAATAGAGACTTTGATTTTCCAGGTCCTGCTCCCAATATCCCAGTTTTGCAATGCGCTGGGCCGTAAGCAATTTTTCATCTTCACGCCTCAGTCTCTGTAAAACTGCTTCTTTCTCCTGTTCTATCTTTTTCTTCTCAGACAGATCTCTAAGGATCATAGATGTCCTCTTTTCTCCCCCTACTCCGGAAAAAACGGAAGAAGTAATCTCCCCCGGAAATGTGCTCCCGTCTTTTCTTTTAAAAGTTACTTCGGCTTTAACATGCCCATTAATTTGGCGCTTCTTAATAGCCTCTTTTACTCTAATGTCCTCCGGGTCAACAATACCAAATCTCCCAACCGTACAAATTTCTTCCTCTGTCATTTGGAACATCCTGCAGGCAGCAGGATTGGCGGCCAAAATCTGCCCATCGGTCACAGTCATAAGAATCCCATCCATGCTGTTCATGAAAAAGGATCTGTATTTTTCTTCGCTTTCCCTTAGCTCGAGATCAGGATCGCTCTCTTTTGTTTTTAAATTCTGAACCAGCCTTCTGAAAATCGGTAAAAGTCTGGACGGACGATCACGAAATATATAATCATCAATTTCCTGACCGGTCAATTTTAAAGCAGAGTCTTCGCCATTGCCATCGATTAAGAGCACAACAGTGGCAGCAGGTGAGAATTTTTTGATACTTTCGAGCTGGTGAGCCGGAAACTTCCCGGCAGAAAAGTTCTCGACAAGCACTGCGTGAGGAGAAAAATCCTGTAGTTGATTTTGCAGCTCTTCAGCAGAAGGCACAGAGAGCATTGAGAGTTTGTAACCCTTCTCTCTGCTTACCTCTTCCAAGAGGTTTTTGATATTATCTTCCCCGCCGGATCCGGAAAGATAAAGGATCTTTAATTTGTCAATCATCATTGTAGGGGGCTGTAAATTCTCTCGTAAAGAGGCCTAAAGACCTTAAAATTACCTTCTCGATGAAATGTCTCATTTACGGGGCAAAGATAATGTTTTTAATACAGGCCTAAGCTTTTGATAAGAGAAAGTTATAAGTCCTTAGAAGTATAAACAGGTTCTAATGTTCCTTAAAATCAACACAAAACATCGTAAACACTAACAAATTGGAGGAATTATTAACCCCGAATATTTAATAAGGACATCCTTGCCCTGTGTAGGAATTTTCTGAAGAAACCTTCAGAGACAAAATGAGGTAAAAATTCTTCAGAAACAAAAAAAGCTCCTCGTTTTCACAAGAAGCTTT
>JBAVJB010000077.1:0-3432 GCA_049687495.1 Salinimicrobium sp. | reverse complement strand
TTACAATACCTGTCAAAAATGCCATTTTTGGAGTGCTTGTTTTTGCCTTTGCTCTGGAAGGCCTGCAGGCACTAAGGCTGGTGCAGCGAATGGGATAGGAAGGCTACACAATAGCTTCGGCTGTATTTATAAGCTTTATTAGCCGGTTCGACTGGATTTTCTTTTTTTACCAGTTCAATTTTTTGAAGAATTTATCCCTCGGTTCCTTCATCTGCTTTGAGAAATAAGGAATCAACCAGATCATATGTGGGGCTCCTTTTAATTCAACAAGCTTCACATCATTTCCGTTTTCCCGTGCCCGGGAGGAAAATTCCCGGATCGACCCAATGTCTACCGAATTATCCCTGGTGCCGTGAAAAAGCAGGATTGGGGGAAGCTTCTTAGCTGGGTTATTTAGGGGAGAAATGCGGTCAATAAATTCCTCTCTGTAATTTTCCTGCCACCAATAGCCTGCTTCCCGAAGGTCGGCCAGGCCTGCATTTGCGATGACGGCGTTAGGAATGGAACTTATTTGCAGATCTTCTTTTGGCTCATCAAGGATCTCACCCGTAGTGGCCAGGGCCAGGGCAATAGTTGCCCCAGATGAATTCCCGGTGACCAGGATCTTGTTGGGATCCAGCTGAAATCTTTCTGCATTTGCACGTAAGAACCTCACCAGGGATTTTCCGTCTGAAATGGCTTCCGGCAGCTTATTGCCGTGCCTGTCTGCTACCCGGTATTCTACGGCAATGGCCACCCAGTCTTTTTCTGCATATGCTTGAGCTGTATTGAAGAACCAGTCAGGCTTGCCTTCGAAAAAGCTGCCGCCGTGAAACATGGCTATGACCGGATGTTTTTCACCTTTTTGAAGGGAATCTGGTTGAAAGATATGTGCATCCAGGTGATGCCCATTTATGGTCTTGTAAGGAACGATGAGGTGCCCTTTTCTTCTTTGCTTTTCGCTTTCATACAACTCCCGGATCTCCGTTTTAAAAACGGGGTTGGAAACTCGTTTCATGAAGAAATCATAGTTGTTTTGAATATTCTTTACTCCCAGGTTTGCGATGTGGTTTTCAAAAAATTCAAAAAGCACCCGGTCATACATTGCTGTATAACCAAATGTTTTGTCTATAACAGCAAAACCCGCGTCCAGGCGCTGGTTGTCACTTGAGCTATATTTTCCCGTCTCCAGTTCGCTGTTGATGGTTCTGTATAAAAAGTTGTGGAGCAGGCGTTTAAAACCTTCGAATGCGTATAACTCGGAATTGGTAATATCTACGGCTTCCAGGCGGCTTTTTACAGCTTCAGTCAGTTTGGCTTTTTCTCCGGTAGTTTTATAGTGCAGCAGGGGAAAGTCGGCAAGCAGGGAAAGGAAGAAGAGCTGAATGTCCCTACGGTAATTTTCAACAAAATCTTTATCAAGCTCCTGTTCCCGCTTAAAAAGAGGTTCCAAAAATGTCATTTTTAAGGAGTCTGTTTTCCGAACAAATTCCGGTTCCGGTAATATGGCCAGACTGCGATTGATGTTCCTGTTGAAATAGGTATTAAAGCTTTTGCTCACCTCCTGTTGATCTAACAGGAAAGCCTGTTCGGCCGTATGGTCTCCGCTAAACTTCAGGGTCTTCTTTTTGTCGTCAAAGCTGACGAAAACTGAATCCCCGGCCTGTGCAAAAAGATCTAATTGAAACGCTGAATATTGTAAACTGAGAGTTTCATTTTGTTTCACCGGCACCTCTAAAGAAAACCTTCCCTCCTCATCTAAAACAGCCGTTTTGGCATCTACAGTGATTTCCTTTTCTTCAGCATGATCAATTTTCCCGGCTATCATTGCTGTTTCCTGAAAGGCAAACGCCTTTAGAAGAAAAAAATTCAATAATAGAAAGCAGCTAAGAGACTTATTCATGATTATTATAGGCATGTCAAAAAAATTTGCTGCAATTCTAAGGGTTTAAGGGGAATCGGGAGTGTCAATTTCGTGATTTGGCACTTGTTTTACCGATTTTTTATACTGCAGCGGAGTTAGGCCGGTGGATTTTTTAAAGGCCCTGTAAAAAGAGGTTTTAGATTTGAAGCCTGCGTCGTAGGCCATTCCCTCAATAGAAAGCAAATCATCCTTCAATAACTCCTTGAAATGTTCAATTCGGTACTGGTTCAGAAAATCATTAAAATTTTGCTCAGCTTCAGCATTGATGATCCTTGATAATTCCCGTGGAGAAATTTCGAGTTGATTCGCCAATTTGTTAAGATTAAGATCGGGATCTGTAAAATAGCGGTTTTTAGTGATCTTGTTGTTTAGATCATCTAAAAGAGGTTTTTCTTGACAGCTGGTCTTCGGTTTGACTGAAGGAATTTTTGGAGTAAGAAGTTCAATTTCAGGGAAGGCATAAACGGTGTAAGACAGGAAGTAGATATAAAAGGTAATTACCAGATAATTCACATAATAGCTGTGGAATTCTCCAATGCTGTAGCTTTGGTTATAGATCGTAAGCACTATGAAGATCAAGGCCGATAAGCTGCTAACGAGGTCTATTGCCAGGATCCTTTTCAGGTGAAAAATGATCCTGTTATCCTTTAACTGAAGGTTCAATTTTCTATTTCTTCTGAAGCCAAATAGCAGCTTTGCCGCCATCAACCAGTAAACAAAATTGAAGATGAGGCTACCAATGTTTAGTCCGTAAAAATTGAACAGCTGAACTCCCGGGTCGCTGTTTTTTAATCCAAAAAGGGGCAGGCATAACCTTAGCAATATATCGAACAGGAGGGTAGCAAAAAAATGTGGGGCGGCAGCTTTAAAATTGGTGTTTTTAGGATAAAGCAAGTCTTTAACAAAAAGATACAGCAGCGGACCAAAGGCGAATTTGTAAAGCAGGGGAAAATGAAAGTCGTCCAGGAATCCGGGAATATTCTCCTGCAGGATGATCTTTGCACTTGCCAGGGCCAGCAACAGCAGGAAAGTTCCGAAGAAATAATTATAAAGTTTTTGCTGCTTCTTAAACAAAATGAGGAGGCTAAGAAGAAACCCCTGAATTGTTCCCAGAGCAAAAATGAGTAGAAAAATGTTGGTCGAAAGATTCAAGGCAGCCTCGTAAGAATGATTGTGACCAAAGTTATGGATAATCAAAAGAATGGAATGAACGCAACATTAGTACTATAAAAAAAGGCTTTTGTTACTGCAGTTTTACGAAGATGTCTAATATTCTATTCCAAACTGGAGAAATTGATATCTTGCCTTTAAATCCATGTCATGCTGCGCTTCCAAAAAAGCTATTTCCTGGCCTCTTTGATCCTGTTCCTCCTGCTGGTCTTTATTGCGGCCTATGTTTCAGATGATATTATAAGGCCCTACGGCGGAGATGTGCTGGTGGTGATCTTTTTATACTGCCTGCTAAAGAGCATCTTTAGAATACCTGTCAAAAATGCCATTTTTGGAGTGCTTGTTTTTGCCTTTGCTCT
>JBAVJB010000076.1:0-33475 GCA_049687495.1 Salinimicrobium sp. | reverse complement strand
GGAGGAGCTACATGAGAAATTGCTGCGCCAAAAGGAATTCAAGAGCCGTTCAATGAAAGCCCCGGGAGATTCCCCGGAGCATACCTGGGTTTCCCGAGGCCCGGACACTGTTGGTGGCAGGACTCGCGTGGTATTTTTTGACCCCAATGATTCAGAGAACAAGCGGGTTTTTGCCGGTGCAGTAAGTGGTGGGCTTTGGGTGAACGAAGACATTACCAAGGTTAATTCCCCCTGGTCTTTAGTGCCCGGACTGCCCTCAAACATTAATTTTTCGAGCCTCACGATGGACCCACGTGATAAGAACGTGTGGTATGCCGGCACGGGAGAACAGTACACGGGAGGTGATGTTCTGGGGACAGGAGTTTATACAACTACAGACGGCGGTGAAACCTGGAAAAGGATTTTGGATGTCAAGGAATTTTCAACGGGTGGCTCAGGCCAAAGCGCCCTGGTTGTGGGCGGGCTCTACTATATCAACGATATTATAGCCTGGGATAATGGAGAATCTACAGAAATTTTTATTGCCGTAGCAACCCATATTTATGCGAATGCCAATGATCCAGATGATTATCTTGGGTACTATGATACCGGCCTCTATGGAAGCAAGGACAATGGTGAAAGCTGGGAAAAATTACTCGCTGATGAGTCATTTAATGATTTTGAGATCGACGCCGATGGAAACTTGTGGGCTGCTACCACATATTCTCCTGGATCTAGTGATTTCGGCGGAAAGATCTACAAAAGAAATAAGGGTTTAAATACTAATTTTACATACATCAATACTATTCCAAATGTTCTGCGAACCGAAATAGAAGCTTCGGCAACTAATGCCGATAAATTCTACATCCTTGGGGAAACAGTGATCAATAACAGCGAATTAATAACAGAAGCTGATCTTTGGCTAACTACAGATGGTTTTGGCTCTTTTCAACGCCTCAATGAGCCCAATGATGCCGATAAAGACATTCTCCCGCAAGATTTTAGCCGCGGAATGGCCTTTTATGCCCTTGTAATTGAGGCAGATCCAACCGATGATAATATTGTTTACGTTGGGAGTATAGATCTCTTTAGATCTCCTGATGCCGGCCAGTCCTGGAAACAAATCTCCAAATGGTCTGAAAATCCAAATTTGAATACGCTGCCGGTTTCGGAAGTACATGCAGATCACCACGTGATCGGCTTTAGGCCCGGGAATACGAATCAGGCCGTATTCGGCCATGACGGAGGAGTCTCTTTTGCCAAAGATCTCGCAGCGGCAAGTACCTCAGATGTTTTTATCACTCCAAAAAGAAAATACGTCACTACCCAATTTTACTCTATTGCCGTTGCCCCCGCCGATTTTGCTTCAGGAGATTATTTTCTTGGAGGAACCCAGGATAATGGCACCCAACTCATTCAAAACGGCAACCCAAATTCGTTAGGCATTTTGGGTGGTGATGGAGCGCATTCGTTCTACGACCAGGTAGACACTGATTATTTTATCGCGAACCTGATCTACAACAACCTCGTAATTGCATACGATTATAGTACAGATAAATATGGCCTTATAGCCTATAATGAAGATAATGACGGATTTTTCATCAATCCGCAGGGGTTGGATTCTAACCTTGATAAACTTTATTCTAATGGGCCCGAAGGAGTTTTGTACCGTTATGATAATCTGGCCGACCTCCAGCCAATAGTCGATGATATTAGTGATAATGACCCTGTCGCGAGAAGGAAGTCTTTAACAAGTCCCCTTTTGAACACCTCTATGAGTGCTATCACTGTTTCTCCTTATACAACTTCAAGTTCGACTGTTATGTTGGGACTGATCAACGGGCGATTATTAAAAGTGAAAAATGCGGACAAGACTTCTTCGGAAGCTGTTTTCAAAGATATTTCAGGTCCTAACTTTATAGGAAGTATATCAGACATTGAATTTGGCAGGAGCGAAGATGAGATCTACGTTACCTTCTACAACTTTGGTGTCAAAAGTATCTGGTATACTAAAAATGGAACTTCCGCAAACCCAACCTGGGTGAGCAAAGAAGGGAATTTACCTGACCTTCCTGTTTTGACAATCCTTCCAAATCCAAACGACCCTGATGAGGTGATCATTGGAACTGAACTGGGTGTTTGGGCAACACAAAATTTTAGCAGCAGCAATCCTACCTGGGAGCATTCCTATAACGGGATGAGCGATGTAAAGGTAACCGATCTTGATCTAAAAAAAGGCACCAACAAGGTATTTGCTGCCTCCTACGGTCGCGGCATGTTCTCCGGCTCTTTTAGCGGCTCGAATGAACCTCAAGAACCTCCCGTTGAAACACCCGAAGATTTTGTTGTTTATCCCACAGTATCTTCCGGCAGCTATAATCTGCTTTCCAAACTGGCTAGTTCAAATGCTGAAATTCTGGTATTCGACCTTAACGGCCAGCTTATTTACCAACAGGAAAGTGCTTTGGAAAAAAATATTCCTTTGCCGCTAGATCTGGCAAAAGAAGCTTCAGGAATGTACTTTTTGAAGGTGAAGACGGGAAAGACTGATTTTCTTCAGAAGATCATTAAGAAATAAATTTGCAATCTTTCATTCGTAGTTATTGGATGAAACTCGGAATCCTGCTTTTGAAATTCGTCAGAATTGATAGATAAGGCCGACTCCCAGCAGCTGCTTCCACTGTATTCTGGCCCCGGATTGCTCCAGTTCTCCGTCCCCATTACGATCCTCTTTGAACTTCACATCATCGTCATACTTGAGATGTGAACCAATGTTTGCTTTTACATATTCGTTCACCCTTAGGTCCAGGTTGAGCTCCCAGTCCACATCAATATTTCCGAATTTGTTCAGGTAATCTGAATACAACCTCAGCTGATTGTTTAGCCCAATATTCTCAAAGATCTGTTTGGAAAAACTGCTGCTCACAAGAAACCCGAATTCGGTTCTCACCCGCTCCCCTTCCTGTATGATGTTGCCTTCCTCGTCCTTGATGGCCGGCGCAACCCCAAACATACCTTCATTCGCAAGCTGCTGATCCAAAACAAAAGTTGATTTTTCGGTTACCGGGGATACATAAATAGTAAGATCTTCGGTAGGCGAAGAATATTCGGCTCCTACTCCCAGGAAAGCGTATCCCGGCGCCATGAACTTGGAAATGGGATTTTCGGTATTCGGGTAACGATAACCGTAGGAGAATTGAGTGTTAAAGCTGAATTTAGCCGAATAATAAAAATTGGAGACTGAATCCCGCCTGTAACCAAAGTTGGAATTGATCTCAAGATTGTCTTCGGTCTTTCTCAGCTCCCGCCCTTCCTGTGCATTGAACCCATATTTTATGCTAAGCGTCGAATTCCAGTTAAGCAGCTCCTTCTTATACTTTCTTCCGAAGGCGCCATGCAGCAAAGCCGAAAAGGAGTTATTCCCACCCGAATTCCAGTTGACGAACGCCACTTCATTCAGGTTAAGTCCAACCTTGTTCACCTTTTTCCAGTAGCTTATCTTCTCATTTACCACGGTTGTGGTATCAACTGCCGTAGAGTCTGACACCGCGGCAATTCCCGTGTTGGCAAAAAGGAGTAAAAGGAGGCAAAAACAAAACTTGTGCATGAATAGATTGGGAATAGGTTTGGGGTTATGAGTTCTCTAAAATGGCTTTAAGCCGCAGCTTTATACTTTCAACGTCAATTTTGGCGATTTCTTGTAATTCTTCCACTTTTCCGTGGTCAAAAAATTCATCGGGAATTCCTAAAGTGACAATGGAATTCCTGAAGTTTTCCCGCTCTGCAAATTCAAGCACCGCCGAACCGAATCCGCCGGCAAGCACTCCGTCCTCTAAAGTGACAATTTTTCCAAACTTTTGGAAGATCTCATGCAGCAACTCTTCATCCAGAGGTTTTGCAAAACGCATGTCATAATGTGCGACCTTTTCTGCTTCGGAAAGTCCAGAAATTGCCTTTTTGGCATTCTGTCCTATGGTTCCAAGGCTCAAGACTGCAACTTCTGAACCTTCCTTGAGGCGAACTCCCCTTCCGAAGTTAATCTCCTCGAAAGGCTGTTTCCAGTCTTTCACAAAACCTCTTCCGCGGGGATAGCGCAGCGCCAAAGGCTGCTTTAAATCACATTTTTGAGCGGTATAAAGCATGTTGCGCAGATCAATTTCGTCCAGCGGGGCAAAAATAATCATATTCGGGACGCATCTCAAATATGCAATGTCAAAAACGCCGTGGTGCGTCGCACCGTCCTCGCCCACCAGGCCTGCGCGGTCAAGGCAAAAGATCACCGGCAGGTTTTGCAGCGCCACATCGTGGATGAGCTGGTCGTAAGCCCGCTGCAAAAAGGTGGAGTAAATGGCACAATAGACCTGGAAGCCCTGAGTGGCCATACCTGCGGAAAAAGTTACCGCGTGCTGCTCGGCTATGCCAACGTCAAAAGCACGATCGGGAAAGGCCTGCATCATGTATTTTAAGGAGCTGCCGGTAGGCATGGCCGGGGTGATCCCGATGATCTTTTGGTTCTTTTCGGCCAGCTCCACGAGCGTCAATCCAAAAACATCCTGAAATTTAAGCGGTAGATCTTTCGTGTCGTAAGAAAGCAGCTCACCTGTATCTGGCACAAATTTTCCCGGCGCGTGGTATTTTACCTGGTCCTCCTCGGCTTTTTTAAGGCCTTTGCCTTTGGTCGTGATCACGTGCAGGAACTTTGGGCCTTTTACGCCCTTCATTTTTTCCAGGATCTTCAAGAGCCCTTCAAGATCGTGCCCGTCCACAGGACCGAAATACTGGAAATTTAGCGCTTCAATAATATTATCCTGCTTGGGCTTATAGCCCACCCTGGCTTTCGTAAGATAATTCTTGAGCGCGCCAACGCTGGGATCGATCCCTATGGCGTTGTCGTTTAAAATGATCAACAGGTTAGCATCTGTCACTCCGGCGTGGTTGAGGCCTTCAAAGGCCATTCCACTGGCAATGGAAGCGTCTCCCACCACAGCTATATGCTGCTTTTCGGTCTCGCCTTTCAGGCTTGAGGCAATGGCCATTCCCAACGCAGCCGAAATTGCCGTGGAAGAATGTCCCACTCCAAAAGTGTCATAAATGCTCTCGCTTCTTTTTGGAAATCCGCTGATGCCTCCCAGCTGCCTGTTGGTATGAAAATCTTCTCTTCTTCCTGTGAGGATCTTATGCCCGTAGGCCTGGTGCCCCACATCCCAAACAAGAAGATCTTTAGGGGTGTCAAAAATGTAATGCAGGGCTATGGTTAATTCCACAACTCCAAGGCTGGCGCCTAAGTGTCCTTCCTTAGTAGCCACGATCTCAATGATGAACCGACGTAATTCAGCGGCAAGCGCAGGCAATTTTTCCGGCGGAAGTTGACGCAGATCTGCGGGAGAATTGATGGAGTTGAGAATACTTTTGGCCATAAAAAACAAAGGTACATTTTGAAATTGTATTTTTGAATATGCAATTAGTTTTTGACGACAGCTATTTTATGCGCAAGGCGCTCGAGGAAGCGCAACTGGCATACGAAAAAGGGGAAATCCCAGTAGGTGTGGTGATCGTGGCGAACCAGCAGATCATCGCCCGCGGACATAATCTCACCGAACTGCTTAACGATGTGACCGCACATGCCGAGATGCAGGCAATTACCTCTGCGGCCAACTTTTTAGGCGGAAAATACCTGCGGGACTGCACCATGTATGTTACTTTGGAGCCCTGCCAGATGTGTGCCGGCGCCCTGTACTGGAGCCAGATTACCAACCTTGTTTTTGCTGCGGAAGATCCCGAACGCGGCTACCGGAAAATGGGCGCGAAACTGCATCCCAAGACAATAGTAAAAAAAGGCATTTTAGAGGAGGAAGCCTCTAGCCTGCTGAAGCGTTTCTTTATTGAAAGAAGAAATTTGAATTAGCGCCTCACTAGACCTGCAACGTTTTGGAAACCTTGCAGGTCATATGGGTTCCAAAAAAGAAGCCCTTCAAAAATGACATTTTTGAAGGGCTTCACAGGAGACTAATCCGGTTTATTTTGTGATCAAGACCCAGTCGACAAGCACTTTGGCCTGTCCCTGTGTGATCAAAGCTACAGTGGCTGTAGGGAGGCCGTTGTAGGGTTTTTCCACTCCATTAGTCTTGAAAGGGTATGCACCGCCAAGAGCCAGGTTAAGTATGAGGTATTTCTTATTGTCAAATGACCATTTTCCATAATGTTCAACCATGGGTTTTGTGACCCGGTAGACCAACCTGCCGTCTACCCTGAAATTGAGACTCTCGGGGGACCAGTCTACGGAATATACATGCCAGTCGGTTACATCTTCACCTTCGGGAAAGAAGAATTTATTCACCAGCGGAGTTTCCCCCGAATAGCCGGGTCCATGCATTGCGACCCCGATCCAGTCTTTTTCTCCAACATATTCCATGATGTCGATCTCCCCGGTCGCAGGCCATTCCCCGCCACCAAGAGCCCAAAAAGCAGGCCAGTAGCCAGAACCATCGGGCAGTTTCATACGAGCGGCAGCCGTGCCATACGTAAACATCATCTTATCGCGGGTGTTGATCCTTCCGGAGATAAAATCGAAATCATGATCCCGGTAATTTATAAAGTCAGGGCTGTAGTGAGCTTTCAGCACCAGGGCATTTTCGGCACCTTCGGCAGCGGCACCTTTTACCGTGAAAACAGTCGCAGAAGAATCCACATACGCCTGCTGTTCATTATTCACCCAAAAATCGGTACCCTGAACATTCCACTTCGTCCTGTCGAGCTCGCTTCCGGAAAAATCGTCAAAGAACAGTGTGTCCCGTTCCACCTGGGCAAAGGCACCGGAAGCCGTCAAAACAACGACTGCCAAAAATGCCTTTTTTAAGAGCTTATTCATCTTTATCTTCTATTTCGGTTACTTTAATGTAGTCTATGTAGTACTTCGCCGGAAAGATGGAATCATCAACTTCGGGACCGCCAAAATTGCCGCCAATCGCCATGTTCACGAGTATGTAAAACGGCTTCTGGTACGGGTAATGCACCTCGTCATAGGTTTCAGGAATAAAAGTGAAGACCTTTTGGCCATCATAATAAAAACTGATCTCCTTCTTTGTCCAGTGGGCTTTATAAGTATGATAGCCTTCTTCAATATCCGGCAAAAAAGTCTTTTTGGAGGTTGCATTTCCGCCATGATGCGCAGGATAGTGCAGCGAAGTGTAAAGAATGTTGGGTTCGCGTCCCACATACTCCAAAATATCGATCTCGCCGGATTGCGGCCAGCCCACTTCGGCAATATCGGCGCCAAGCATCCAGAATGCGGGCCATAAGCCATGACCTTCGGGAAGCTTAGCCCTTATTTCGATCTCGCCATATTGGAACTCGACTTTATCTTTGGTTGTGATCCTGCCCGAGAAATATTTGTCGCCTTCTTTCGCGGCAGTGATCACTAAATTTCCATCTTTTACTTCAACGTAATCGCGATCATAGGTTTGCCGTTCTTCGTTCCCCCAGCCGCAAAGATTGGGGCAGCCGTCGCCTTCTTCGTAGTTCCAGTGTGACAGGTCAAGCTGTTCTCCTTCAAAATCTTCCTGAAAGATCACCTGCGCCTGCAGGAGCTGCGGAAAAGCGGCAATTAAAAGGGTTCCAAAAATGGCATTTTTGAAGCACTTCATTTTTTACTTGTTTAGGTGAAATTCAGCAGATTTGACATCTCTTGAGTTCCCGCCGACGAATACTTCGAAACGACCTTCTTCGGAAGCCCATTCCCTGTTGGCGTTATAGAATTCCAGCATCTTATTTGTGATACTGAAAGTTACTTCTTTTGTCTCACCCGGCGCCAGTTCGATCATCTCAAAAGCCTTAAGCTCTTTCACCGCCCTTGTCCTGCTTGCAAACAGGTCGTGCAGGTAAAGCTGCACCACCTCCTTACCGGCCATTTTCCCGGTGTTGGTAACAGGAATGCTCACAGTGATCTCCTCATCGGGAGTCATTTCTTCGGAAGAAAGCTGCAGATCACCATATTCAAAAGTCCCATAGCTCAAGCCGAAGCCGAATGGATAAAGCGGCGTCTTAGAAACATCACGATAGTCTGAGTAGGTGACATCTGAAGGATTTGAAGGCCTTCCGGTGTTTTTCTGATTATAATACAATGGTTCCTGGCCAACAGCTCTTGGGAAAGAAACAGGAAGTTTTCCTGAAGGATTGTATTTTCCGAAGAGAACATCGGCAATGGCATTTCCGCTTTCACTACCAAGCAACCAGGCTTCCACGATAGCAGGCACATTTTCGGCAGACCAGGAAATTTCAAGCGGCCTTCCGTTGAAAAGCACAAGAACAATATTCTTGTTCACTTTATACACCTCCTGCAGCAGTTCTTGTTGGAGACCCGCAAGGTCAATATTCACCTGGCTTCGTCCCTCTCCAGTCTGGAAAGCGTCTTCTCCAAGGGCCATGATAACCACATCGGCTTTTTTGGCTTTTTCAACAGCCTCGGCAAAACCTGATCTGTTTGTAGTATTGATCTCAAGGGGTTTCAGAAAAGAGCGTTCGCCCATGCCAAGATCGGCACCTTTGGCGTAGGTTACTTTCACGTCTTTGCCTACTGCGTTTTTCACACCTTCCAAAAGTGACACAGCAGAGTTGGCTTCTCCCTGAGCTCTCCAGTTCCCGATTGGGCTGTCTTTATCATCGGCAAGCGGTCCAATGACTGCAATATTTTTGACTGAAGCTTTTAAAGGCAACAGGTCTTTCTCATTTTTAAGCAGAACAATAGATTTTTTAGCGACGTCACGGGCTGTTTGCCTGTGCTCCTCAAAATCTACATTTGCCATCATTTCGGGATCTGAATACCTATAGGGATCATCAAAAAGTCCCATTTTGAACTTCACCCTAAGCACTCTTCTCACGGCATCATTGATAAGCTCTTCATCAAGTTTTCCCTCATTTACAAGTTCAACCAGGCCGGCTTCATAAGCGCCGCCTTCCATGTCCATGTCGCTGCCTGCCTTTAGAGCGATCTCGGCTGCTTCTACTTTATCACGGGCAAAACCGTGGTTGATCATCTCGGGAATGGATCCCCAATCTGAAACCACAAAGCCTTTCCAGTCCCAGTCGCCTTTTAGAATATCTCTTTGAAGCATTTTGTTCCCGGTAGATGGCAAGCCGTCAATTTCGTTGAAGGAGTTCATAAAAGTGGCTACTCCGGCATTTGCAGCAGCTTCAAAAGGAGGCAGGATCACGTTGTGCAGCACATTCTCGCCAACATTGACGGTATTGTAATCACGTCCGCCTTCAGCAAAACCATAGCCTGCGAAATGTTTTGCAGTAGCGGCAATAGTAGTAGGATCTGCCAGGTCATCTCCCTGGTAGCCTTTTACTTTGGCAACAGCCACTTTAGAGGTAAGGTAAGGATCTTCTCCCGAGCCTTCCATGATGCGGCCCCAACGGGCATCGCGGGATATATCTATCATCGGGGAAAAGGTCCAGTTCACACCATCTGCAACAGATTCTATAGCTGCGATCCTTGCTGTTTTTTCCATCGCGTCAAGATCCCAACTGGCAGTTTCTCCCAGCGGAACAGGGAACATGGTCTTATACCCATGAATGACATCATAGCCAAACATCAAGGGGATCTTAAGCCGGGAATTCTCCATCACCAGCTTTTGGGCTTCCATAGTGGCATCGGCAGAAAGTACGTTAAGCATGGAGCCTACAAGACCTTTTTTGAGCCTTTCTTCCTTGTATTTATTATTGACATCTGAAGCCGGACCTGTTAAGTCCCAGCTGCCGTTGTACTGCACCAGCTGTCCCACTTTTTCTTCGAGGGTCATCAAGTTTAGTACTGAATCCACTTTGGTTTCTACGTTCCTGACCGAGCTTTTGATCTCCGATTTTTGGGCAAAGCCGTTCAGGTAGCAGCAGAAAACCGCTGCCAGAAGTATGTTGTATTTTTTCATTTTAGGGAATTAAATACCAGGGGAAGGTACACTTCCCCCGGTGATTAACAGTTTAAGTGGAATTAAACTACTCCTCTGCTCCAAAAACCTTCACATAGTCAACGACCATAGAAGCCTCATTAAATGCAGGGTCTACGTCGCCACCAAATGTTCCTCCCATAGCCACATTCAGGATAAGGAAGAAGTCACTGTGAAATGGCAGATCAGCAGTATTTTCTACAGAATGATACACAACATTATCTACAAGAAAATAAATATTATCTGGAGTCCATTCTACAGAATATAGATGAAATTCATTTTCTGCATCTGGAACATTCGTAACATCACCATTGGCGTTACCACCAGAATTACCTGGATAATGTAAGGTACCATAAACACCACCGGGATTATTACCCACATATTCCATGATGTCGATCTCTCCAGCTGCAGGCCAGCTTACCTCATCAATATTTGATCCCAGCATCCAGATCGCAGCCCAAACCCCTGCTCCACCGGGAAGTTTAGCTCTTGCTTCTACTCTACCATAAGTAAAGCTGAAGTTATCTTTAGTGGTGATACGGGAAGATGTATAGTCAAACCCATTTAAAGATTCTGCCTTTGCAGTGATTACTAGATTTCCATCCTGTACTGTCACATTATCTTCGGTGTAGTATTGAACTTCCTGGTTTCCCCAACCGTCATTATTACCGGTCTCAAAGTTCCACACATCAGTATCTAAAGAACCTGAATCAAAATTTTCTTCCCAAATAAGGGTGTTGTACTGGCTTTGGAATTCTTCCGGCTCCTGGCCTCCTCCCTCGGGTGCAGAGGTAAGAACAAACCACCAGTCAAATTCACCGTTTCCATCGGTAGATCTCAGAATGAGTTCATTATTGACGGAACGGTCAAAGATCTCATATTTATGGTCTCCTCCTATGTAATAGCCAATAAAACCGAGACCAGTAATATTAATAGTTTCAACACCTCCCGGAGCTGAGATAAACCAGTTTTCAGTATAATCCTGATAAGGCACATTTAAAACATCTGCCCCCTCAACAGTACCTCCGTTGGCACCTAGCTGATCGACTAAGCCGGCCCTTCCGAAGACAGTCCCTGTTGGATCAGGAGTGGGATCATCATTAGTAGCATCCACGATATGAACAAAAGTACCGTCTGCCTGGAAGATATAGCGGTCGTCATACATTCCGGTTCCCTCTTTTTCATTTGGTCCGGCACCATACCATTCAACAGGAATTATTCCTCCTACAGGACCCAGCCCAAAGTGACCCGGAGCCGATGCCTTAACTCTCCATTCTTTACCTACTAATTTATTTATCAAATCTGCAGGCGGCTCATAAGTTACCAGTACTTCTACTTCGGTAAGCGTAGAACTTGCAGTACCTCCGGGGCCATAGGCAATTACGGTTACCGCATACATATTGGTACCGGTTTCAGAAAACTGGTGCGTGTACTCACCACTCGAGGTGGTTATTGAGCTCCCATTCCCAAAAACGTATTTATAGGTCATGGCTCCATCTGCAGTTGCAGTGAAGGTTACAGCACCTGATCCATCCCCGTAAGGGTTTTCATCAGACTGTCCAACAACCTGTGCTGTAACACTAAGGTTGGTTGGGCTGGCAAGCTTACCAAATTCAAAGTCGTCATCCACACAACCTACTGCAAGAACAGAAAGAAGAAGGATGAAGATCGTGTTCTTTATTTTTAAAATATTTTTCATGTTTCTGCTTTTTTAGTTGTGAAAATAAATATTCCTCACATAAACATCAGCCTCTTCGTACGGTACGCCAGATAAGATGTACTGTGCAATATTGGAGGTCCCTGTAAGATTTGTAAAGTCAACTAAAGGTATGTCTAAAGTCACCCACTGATCCTGGGGAAGATTATCAAAAGTAAGTTCGTGTTCAGAGAGATCATCACCGGCATACACACCGTCTGGCCCAAAATCTACCAGTTTCACTTTAACAGCTGTGGCATTTTCAGTATAAACCTCTAAATGGAAGTAAGTCATATTAGAAGCGTCTATGGGCGCAACAGGCTCTATACCGACATAACCAAGATTAAAGTAATGTTTAGTAAGCTGACCATCAAATTCAATTTCCTCGTAATCAGAGACTGACCAGTCTGTTCTCCAGGTGCCTACTGCAACATCAGTGGCAACATCGCTAAAAAGAGAAATGTACTCTGTATCTCCATTTCCATCTTCTTTTCGAATGTCATCCAAATAGAAGGTGCCTGCTGCAGATCCAGGACCATCAAGGAATATGGTCATGGTAGCATATTGACCTGTAGGAACAAATGCTTCTCCCACGCCCTGGCTACCGTCTATATAACTCTTGGTAGCATCTGTAGCAAAGTTAAAGCTTAGTTCTTCCCAACCTGAACCGGTATGGTTTGCTACAACTTCATTTTGACGCTCGCCATTAACGCCGCCTTCAAATTTAAGCAGGACGGGAAGGGCAACATCTGACCATACTTTCATAGTAATGGTTTTATTATCACTGCTGAAATCAACCGGTTCTTCAAGATTAAAAGAAAGACCTTCGTAGTTTACACCGGAATTTGTCACTGCTCCCACCATGGAAGGTGAGTTGTTTGCTCCAGATTCATCAGGGTTTGCGACCACTTCGAAAGAAGTACCGTTAAAAGTTTCAGGCGCATAATTTATTACACTGCTGTCAAAGGTTATTGGTAACTTCAACGGCTCCAGGTTAGCTAACATTATATCATCAAAGTAGAAAGTGGTTCCTTCCCCAGTATTTCCGAAGTCATAGAATACGATTATCCTATCGTAATCTACTGCAGGATCAAAACTTCCCGACGATGTAAGATCAAAAGTCATTTCTTCCCATTCTCCCGAGGTGGTCGTATTTTCAATTATTTCTACAAATACAGTAGGATTACCATTTGCATCAGGCTCTGAACTTGTGTCCTCGATCTTGAAGAGGATAGGCACGCCTGCCTCGGGGGACCAAACATTCATTTTTATTGCAGTTCCTTGAGAGAAATCTAGAGGCTCATCCAATTGTAAGGACATTCCGGCCCAGGTTTCTGCTCCCGCACTTTTACTCAGTTCGGCAACTTTAGCGCTGCTATTGATGCCGCTCATATCGGGGTTATCTATTACCTGTCCGCTTGCTCCTCCAAAACCACTCCAGGCGTAATTTAATTTTGCAGATTCAAAATCTATAGGAAGATATAATGGATCTGTAATTACTACTTCCTGAGTAGCCTCCAAGGTAGCTTCACCTCCACTGAGTGCTACAACGCGAACGTCAAAGGTACCGGTAGTTGCGTAGGTGTGTGAAACAGTTTCACCAGGCATAAGTGGGGTTGGCTCCTCGTCTGCAGCATCTCCAAAATACACGTTGAACATTGCGGCATAATCTGCTGAAGCGCTTACGTTAATGGTATAATTATCCTCAGGGTCTCTGTCGACGGCCACCTCAAGATTTTCAGGAGCTCTGAACGAAACAGTCAAAGGCTGAATACCTTCAGCAGTTTCGCCGGCAAGGTTGGTCCCGTTGATCACGACATCGTACTGCCCTTCATCATAAACGTGAGTCACGCTTTCCCCAACTCTTATTTCATCAGAAGATGCAGAACCGTCTCCAAAATCAACTGAGAAAAGGTTCGCTCCTACTCCATTTGGAATAATGGTTACTAACCCGGAATTGTCCTGGGTGATCTGGAATGTAGCACCAAGATCGCTTGGAGCATTTAATCCTTCAAGATCTACTCCTAGGCTATCATCATCTTTATTACAACCGGCTATGGCCAGGGTAATAAAGACTGATAAGAATATTTTAAAGTATTTTTTCATATCGTTCAGTATTAGTATCCGGGATTTTGTTCCCAGTTGCCTTGTGAAAATTCTATTTCTTCTAAAGGAACAGGGAATAATTCATTTTTATTTGGCGTAAAGCCTTCAATTGCATCGGCAGCCCTGCCTGTACGAACCAGGTCAAAGAAACGGTGGCCTTCGCCTACCAATTCCAGCCTTCTTTCAGCATAAATGATCTCCAGAAGTGCACCTTCGGCGGTTATAGGATCCAAACCGGCTCTTTCTCTTACCATATTTACGTAAGTGGCGGCTCTTTGATCATCAATGTTTCCTCTTACTAAAGCTTCCGCAGCCATCAACAATACATCTGCATATCTTATAGCCCTGTAGTTGTTTGGTTGTGTAAGGTTGGCGTCGCCAACGTTGTCGTTCTTTCTTGGAAGGTATTTGCGGTTAAAATATCCCGTGTGTTTATAACCTTCAGTATAAGAAGCTCCGGTTTCATCTGCACAGGCCTCGATGTCAAGAATGGAATAATCTCTTCGGATATCATTTTCAGTAAAGGCGTCGTAGACTTCCTGAACAGGTACGTTAAAGCTGAATCCTGATTCAAATAAAGGACCTGAATAGTTCCTTATTCCCTGGAATCCTACGGCAACGTTACCCTCACTACACTGAAGACATCCAAAACCTGCGCCTTCTGCACCGGTGTACTGTATCTCAAAAACAGATTCTCCACTGTTCTCTCCTACATATTCGAACAGGTTAGCATAATCTTCGCCTTCCTGAGTTCCGTAAAGGTGGTATTGACCGCTGTTGATAAGATCTGTAAGTACTGCTGCAGATTCCTGGAACTGGTCCTGGTACAGGTAAGCTTTTCCAAGAAGCGCCTGTGCAGCACCTTTAGTAGCACGTCCAACTTGTGGCGCAGTGTAATCTAGATGCTCGATCGCATACTGAAGATCAGCTTCAATTTGAGCATAGACCTCACTTACAGGAGAGCGTGGAACGGTTTTTTCATCCCCAAGCTTGAAACGCTTGTCCCCGCTAAGGGGAAGAGGTCCGAACCATTTCACCAATTCAAAGGTAAAGTAGGCTCTTAAAAAACGGGTTTCTGCAATGATGGTTTCTTTTCCTTCAAAGTCTGTCTTATCCTGGAATTCGAGAATGTAGTTGGCTCTTTGCACACCTGCAAAGTTCCAATCCCATACATCGTCGAGGTTGTCGTTAACAGGAGTGTGAGTCATCTCATCTACCTGCTGGAAACCTATAACGTCTGTTGCACTTTCTCCACCGCTCAAAGTATTGTCTGATGCGATCTCTCCAAGCAGCACATTAACATAGGTAGACTGAAGCACATCATAGACTCCAATCAACGCATTGTAGTAATCCTCTTCAGAATTAAAGTAATTCTCTGAGTCTATAGTATACTCTGTAGTCTCGTCCAGGAAATCTTCGGTACATCCTGAGAACATACCTATCCCCAGAAGCAGTAGAAGGGCTTTTACTGTGAAATTATATTTCTTCATGTTGCAAATTTTTTAAAAGTTAAGGTTCACACCAACCTGATAGATGCGTGGTAATGGGTAGAACCCGTAGTCGATCCCTCCACCAATTGCAGCACCACCGGTTGCACTAGGGTCAAATCCGCGGTACTTGGTAAAGGTGTATAGATTGTTGACAGCTGCATAAACACGCAGCTTATTCAACCCAATTTGTTCTAAGGTATTTCCAGGAAGACTGTATCCCAGTTGGACCGTTTGAATTCTCGCATAGGAAGCATCTTCTACGTAGTAGTCAGAAAATGCAAGGTTAGAGCTGGCTCCTGTAGTCACTCTTGGAACAGAATTGCTTGTTCCGGCACCTCTCCAACGGTCAAGGATGTAAGCAGCACGGTTTACGTTAGGCTGATTTCTTTCATAATTCCTTACCATATCATTCCCAATGGAAGCATAGGTGTAGGCCACGAAATCCATAGGGCCGTAGTTGATGTTAAGGTTTAGACCCATGGTAGCCTCAGGAATTGGATCCCCAATGTTGGTACGGTCATCTGTAGTGATCACACCATCACCATTAAGATCGACATAACGAATATCTCCCGGCTGTGCAGGAGCACCAAGTGCAGCCTGCGAAGGATGAGCCGCTACTTCTGCGGCAGTCTGGAATACTCCGTCTGTCTTGTATCCATAGAAATATCCTACCGGGTAACCTGCTTCAAAACGTGAAGGTTGTGGTTGTCCGACTCCAAACTGTCCTCCGGGAAGGAAATCGGTTCCTTCCACCTCGAGCACTTCGTTGTTAAGGAACATCGCATTGTAAGAAATGTTGAAGTCAAGTTTGTCATTGACAACTTTGTTATACTTGACAGAGAATTCTATCCCTTCGTTTCTTGTGGTACCTGCGTTGATGGTTGGCGAACCGGATCCCGGCGCTCCCGTACCAAAAATACCTGAAACAGGAATTCCTGAGATCAAGAGGCTGTTACGATCTTCCCTAAAGAGGTCAGCAGAAATATCCACCATGTTATTCCAAAGACGAAGGTCAAGACCAAAGTTGATCTTTTCAGCTTCTTCCCAACCTGCATCAGGGTTAGCAAGTGCTCCAATTGCAGTACCGTTGATCAACTGCCCGTCCAGCACATAAGTAGCTTCTCCGTTCAGCAAACTTCTGTAGTAACGGCTGGCACCTGTTTCATCATTACCAAGCGTACCGTAACTTCCGCGAATTTTTAGGAAGTTAATGGCTGAACTGTCACCAAAGAAAGGCTCCTCGGTAAGTATCCATCCTGCAGTAACAGATGGGAAATATCCAACCCTGTTACTTGAACTGAAGTTGTTCGAAGCATCCCTTCTTAGCATTCCTGAAACAAGGTATCTTCCTTTATAGTCGTACTGAAGCCTTCCGAAGAAAGACAGCTTACGCACATCATAAACATAAGAACTGTTGCTTTTTGCATCGCTTGTTCCTGTGGTAAGGCTGATGTCTGCAAAATCCCAGGAGTTGTTTGGCACGTCATATCCTGAAGCGAACAAACCGTCACCCCAGTTGCGAATCACAGTCATACCACCTGTAAGGGTAACGTGGTGAGCCTCGTCATATTTATCTTCATAAGTACCGAACAAATCGTAGGTATAGCTGTTATCACTAATGCGGTTCTGGTTCACCTGGCTTCGGGAGTTGTTAAAAACTTTTCCCGGGCCATAATCAATGATCGGGGAAAAGTCTTTGCCTTTGCTGTTTGTGGTGCTATATCCAAACCTTGAAGTGAATGTAAGTTCCTCGATCGGGTTGTATTCCAAAGCGAAGGTTCCATTCAGTTTTTTAAGGTTATAGTCATTAAAGGTGTTCTCAATTTGAGAAAGCGGGTTGATGATCTCGTTCCCCAGGATTCCCTGCAGGTCTTCCTGATCAACGGCAAAAGTTGGAGCGATGTTCAAGGCATTGAACAAAACAGAACCCAATCCGTTCTCATTGATCGACCTTCTGTCAATATCTGTATAGACAGAGTTGGCAGTAAAATTAAAGTCTTCAAAAAGGTCAATTCCAATACTAAATCTCCCGGTGCTTCTTGTGAAATCAGATTTGTCTGCACCTACAATACCTTCCTGGTATAGGTGAGATCCACCCACAGAGTAGGTAATCTTGTCTGTACCTCCCGAAACTGACAGGTAATGACTGTAAATAGGAGCAGTATCAAAAACCTCATCCTGGAAGTTGGTTCCGGTTCCAAGATTGCTCACATCCGGATAAGGAATTTCCTCTCCGTTGTTCGCATAGGCTTCGTTTAGAATAAGTGCGTATTCGGTAGCATTCAAAAGTGGAATTTTTCGGGTGGTTTCCTGCATACCCATGTAGGCATCATATTTTACTGTAGGCGCAGTATTCTTTTTTCCCGATTTGGTTGTGATCAACACAACCCCGTTTGCACCTGCAATACCATATATGGCAGCCTGCGCATCCTTAAGAATAGAGATAGAAGCAATGTCATTCGGGTTTAAGGTTCCCAGGTCTCCCTGGTAACCATCGATCAAAACCAATGGTGCGTTCACCGTGTTGGAAGCGATACCGCGAATGTTGATAGAAATTCCGGCTCCCGGTGACCCTGAAGCAGGCAGAACATTCACCCCTGCTGCAGTACCTTGAAGGGCCTGCTCTACTTTAATAGGGTTAAGTTCCTCTATTACATCTTCGGAAACTACAGAAACAGATCCTGTAATATCCTTTCTTTGTTGGGTACCATACCCGATCACCACCACTTCGGCAAGTGACTCAGAGTCTGTTACCATAACAACATCCAAAAAGGAATCGTCCACCAATACGATCTCCTGCGACTGAAAGCCTACATAGGAGAACTGTATTACATCTCCTGCAGAGACATTGTCTAATTTAAAGTTACCGTCAAAATCGGTGACGGTTCCTCTGGTCTGGTTTTTGACCAATACATTGACCCCCAACAAAGGCATGTCATTTTCATCTGTAACATTTCCCTGGACAGAAAACGTTTGCGCTTGCATAGATAAAAATCCACCTAAAAGGGCAATTAAAAAGCATGTGAATTTCTTCATGTGACTAATTGTTAAATTTCTTTAACTAAGATAAAAGGAAAAAAGCCTGAAGCAGGGAAAATCAACCTGTACAAAAAACATACAGGACGAGAAAATCCTTTTTTAGCCTGTTAAATACCCTCCCAAAGGTTGTTTTTAGGGGGTGAAACGGGGAAAGATGCCCAAAAACCTGATGTTTACAAAAGCTTCATTTTCAGTTAATGTAGAGGTAATGTAGAGGAAAATTGAACCTCTGTATAGTGGCTAAACTTCAAGAATGTATTCGATGAGGTTCTTTTCGTGCGGCAGATCCATTTTTTTACGCAATCGATATCGTTTAATTTCCACACTTTTTACAGAAATGTTTAACAGTGGAGCAATCTCCTTAGAAGTCAAATTCAGTCTTAAATAAGCACAAAGCTTCAGGTCGTTTGATGTAAGTTCGGGATGAGATGCCTTGATCTTTTTGAAAAAGTCTTTATCGGCATTATTAAATGCTTTTTTGAAGAACTTCCAGTTATCTTCTTCACTAATATCCTTGTCAATGGTTTTAATTACAGATTTCACCTGAGGTGAACTCCCGGAATTCCGGAGTTTTTCCTTCAAATCTGTAAGAAATTCATTTTTCTTGATAAGGCTCATTGTGGAAGCCGCCAGCTCCTTGTTTTTACCGGCCATTTCCCGTTCCAGCTGTTCATTCTGCAATTTGATGATCTCCCGCTCGGCTTCCAGGTTCTTCATGCGCAGTTCTTTCTCATTTTCCCTGATGCGTTTCTTATGTTCCATTTTATAGACCTGGTGAACGATGTACAAAAGAGCAAGGAAAACAAGTACATAAATAGCAATAGCCAAATTGCTTAAGTAATACGGTCGCAGGATCTCAAATGAATAGGAGGCAGTAGAATAGCTACTGTCCCCCGCTTTCCCCCGTAATTCAAAGGTGTAGCTGCCGTACGAAAGATTTTTAAAGGTGGCTGTGCTGTTGCTGCTCCAGTTGCTCCAGCGGTCACTAAGCCCCAGTAATCTATAACTGTAAACCGGTACAAGAAATTTGCTGTACTCGGGCATTCCATAACTAAATCTCAGGTTATTGCTCTCATAACCAATTTCTGCTTCCTGCTCCAAAGGAATGTTTAAGGTGTCGTCTTCCAGGGTGGAGCCCACGATACCTTCAATTCTCACCTCGCCGCCCGAAAAATCATTTCCTACATTCTCATCAAAAATCAGATATCCATCTACCAGGCCCAGCAAATAATTGCCTGCATCTAAATGTGAGATATTCTCATAACCCTGGGGGATCGTTCTCAATTTCTTTGGGATATATATCTTTTTTAGGACATAATCTCTGCTCAGCTGCGAAGTGCTTATATCAAAAACTGCATTTTCGGCAAAACCCCAAATCCTGTTGTTTTGACAAATAAACCTTCCGGAGATAAGGTCAAGGTCTTTCAAAAGCTTGTTTAGCCGGTTATTTTCAGAAAAACCATTCTCATCCTTCCGGTATTGAAAAATCCTATTCTTGGTAGCATAGTAGAGTGTATCCTTTAATTCGAAGATACTGGAGGTGATCCCGATGGATTTACTAAAGGGATAATTTTCCATTTCATCAATTGCATTCAGAGAATCGTTCAGCCTCATCCTGAAAACCCCCTTGTGCTCATTTCCAATCCACAGCTGCCCGTTCTCTTCAGAAACAATGTGTTTTGAAGAGTGAGGAAATTCCTTCACCATCGGCAATTCCTCAAACCCGGTTTCTCCAAGCCTCAAGAAACTGAACCCATTATAATGCCCCTGAATAAAGACATTTTTGAGAGGTTTATAATTCTTCACTATCCAGGTGCCCAGGCGGCTGGATATCTTTTCAACTTCTTCTCCCTTTACGAGGAAGGTCCCGTTGTTATGTCCGCAAAACAGGTTGTTTTCCACAATTTGCAAGCTCCAAACCTGCCCGTTGGTTCCTTCAATAAAATGGAATTCTTCTTCTCCATTTCTTCGGAAGTAGAGCCCCTGGTTGGTTCCCAGGTAGAGATGATCTTCATTTTGCAAGGAGGCATAAACGGTTCCTATTTTCCCGACGTTGTCCTGGAACAATTTAAAAGGGGAACTTAGGTTCATTACGCTCAGGCCATTGTCGAGACCGGCCCAGACATTCTTTTCGCTGTCAAGATAGAGCGCAAGGATCGTATTGTTTTGCAGGCCTTTTTCCTGATTGTAATGCTGAAGGATGTTCCCTTGTCGATCAACCTGATAAAACCCGTCTTCAACACTTCCCAGCAAAAAAGTTTCATCCTCCAGGACAAGTGCTGAAAAAACACTTATTCCCGAAAGTTTCTCACTTACCTGGGAATAAATCTTTTGCAGGCCCGTCTCAGTGCGGCTGTAGAAATTTCCCGCTCTGCTTATCAACTCCAAACCTTCAGCTGTAGGATGAATGAGCACGATCTCGCTGCCGTCCAGCTCCCCGGCAGGAATTTCTAAAGTGGCGGTACCTTCGGTAATTTTGAAGAGTCCGTCTTCAGGAATGAAAAAGTAGATCTCATTTCCCACCTTGTACATATTGCTGATGGGCCTTTCTGAAGGAATTTCCAGGACCGACAGCTTTTTGGTCTTCAGGTTATACAGGTAAATATCATCAAAGCTCTGCAGCACTACGGTTTCCCTGATGTTCTCGATATGCCAGAATTGCTCGCCGTCGTGCACTTTTTCAGGAAAGAGCGGTAATAATGAAGTGTACTGCAAATTTCCGAAGGCATCTTTTTTCCAGAAGCCGGCTTCCATATAAGCTCCGGTAAAAATAAGGTCATCGACCACCTTTACCGCCCTTACAATGGTGTTGTTGGGTACAGGATAAAGGTTCCAGTGGGCCCCGGTGTATTCCAGGAGCCCCATGCTGTTGGCGACATAGATATTCATGTCACTGCCCTGCGAGATCATCCAGTTCTGGTTTCCTGCCTGGTACTCATTGGGATTAAAGTTCATCACGGGAGCGAGTTCCTGCGCCCTGCCAAGGCCGGTAAGAAAGAGGATAAGTAAAAGAAGTGTTCGTTGCAAGACTTGGATTTTAAAGCAGGGCATGAACAAATATAACGGCATTTTCTCTTTAAGAAAACTTTTCATTATGCCTTTTGAAAATGTTATTGTGGGTTAAAATTATACGGAATTAGCGCTTTTTTTTGAATATTCAGATTTAAGACCAAAAATAAAAGTTCAAAAAACAGAAGTTTCCTACATGACTTTAACCCACATAAGGCATTGCCGAACTACCTTACTGCTCTGCCTGTCCCTCTTTTCCATTCGTTCACAGGCACAAGAAGGTCCCCCCACAACAAAGGAAAAAGAGATCTCCCATACATTTTTTATTTCAGCAAATACAGGTCAAAGCAAAGATCAGGAGGTGCTGCAAAGTATTGTGAAAAACGCAAAAGCTGCTAAAAATCCGGGTTTGCTGCTTGTGGGTAATGTCACAAATAAAGGAGGCTATACCGGAACCGAAAAGAATAAAAAATTCCTGAAGAATGACCTGCTGCAACCACTTAAGGAGTTTCCCGGCAGGATCATTTTTGCGCCGGGCACCAGTGAATGGAACGCTACTGCCCCTCAAAGCATCGACGACCTGGAATCTTATTTACAAGTAAACAACCAGGAATTCTGGCCAGATGACGGCTGTCCCCGTGAAAGGGAACCGCTAGGAGATGATGTGGTGATCGTTAGCGTAGATTCGCAATGGTACCTGGAGAATTGGGACAGGCATCCCGATATGAACAACAAATGTGACCTCAACAGCCGGGAGCAGTTTTTTGTAGAATTTAAAGATGATCTAAAAGACAGCCAGGGGAAAACAGTGATTGTTCTGGTGCATCACCCGGTGATGAGCAATTTAAAAATGCCTTTTTTGGGGCAGATAACAGGAATTACCTCCCAATCCTTTCAGAACCAAAAGTACCGCGAGCTGCGAGGGCGCATGGAAACCCTGGCGAGTCTTTTTGATGATGTGATCTTCGTATCTGGGGCTGACAAAAACCTCCAATACCTGCACAATGGCCGTAATCCGCAGATCATTAGCGGAGCGGCGGGTGACGAGACAGAGCCGGTGCGGCTAAGAAAAGATGGAAAATTCGCTTCCGCAGACAAAGGCTACGCAAAATTGATCGTCTACGAGGACGGTTCTTCAAGAGTGGAATTCTACAGCATCAAAAATGACATTTTTGAGCAGCTTTATTCTGAAGACATCGCCCGGGAAAGGCCATATTTGGATAGCCTGGACCTGCAGGCTTATGAGGATACTGCATTAACTCGTTCGGCATCTATTTACACGCCTGAAGAGACTGAAAAGGGCGGAATTTATGAGTGGCTTTGGGGAAAACGCTACCGTGACCTTTACGAAAAGGAAATTGAAGCTCCCGTGTTGATCCTGGATTCCCTGCCGGGTAACATGAGGCCGATTGCCGAAGGTGGCGGCCAACAATCCCGCTCCTTAAGGCTTATAGACGACAATGAGAACGAATTCACCTTAAGGGCGCTGCGGAAGGATCCGCTGCAGTACATTCAGGCCGATCTGGTGAAGACGAATGTTATTCGCGATTTTCTCCAGAATACCATTGCCGAGCGTTTTGTTTCAGATTATTATACAACCGCACACCCCTACGCTCCTTTCGCGGTTAACGATTTGTCAACCGCGATCGACATTTCGCACGCCAGCCCCGAGATCTATTTTCTTCCGAAGCAGGAAGGCCTGGGAATTTACAGCGAAGATTATGGAGGCGCCCTTTTCATGCTCGAAGAGCACGTGGGCGATGAGAACAAGGAATTCGAAATTTTTGGCTCTCCCGATGATATTTTGAGCACCGCCGACCTGCTGGAGGAGCTTAAGGAGAACAAAGATGCTTATGTTGACCAGGAAAAATACATACGGGCTCGGCTTTTTGACATGCTCATAGGTGATTGGGACCGGCACGAGGACCAGTGGCGTTGGGCACAGTACAATGAGAACGGGAAACAAAGGTTTGAACCCATCCCGCGGGACCGCGACCACGCCTTCTCCAAATATGACGGCCCTATGATCGCTTTGCTGAAGTCTTTCATTCCTTTGCTTCGGAAGATGCAGACCTATGACGAGGACCTGAAAAACGTGAAATGGTTCAACTGGTCGGGATATCCTCTCGACCAAAGGTTCATTACCACCGCAGGCTGGAAGGAGTGGCAGGAGCAGGTGGAATACCTTCAGGATCATCTCGATGACAAGACTATTGAAGAGGCCTTTTCGAGCCTTCCGAAGGATGTGCAGGATGAGAGCATTGACAGCATCATTGAAAAAATGAAAGGCCGAAGGGCGAACCTGCTTGACCTGGCAAGAAGATATTACGACTATTTACAGAATTTCCAGGTGATCACCGGGAGCGATGAGGATGATGTGTTTGAAATAACACGGAAAGCTTCAGGAATTACTGAAGTAAAAATTACCAGCGAAGGCGAAGTGATCTTCAGCAACAGCTACACTTCCGAAGAAACAGATGAAATATGGTTCTACGGCCTCAACGGCAACGACAGGTTTAAAGTAACAGGCACAGGTGATGATTTGATCGAGCTGAAGGTTATGGGCGGGGAAGATGAGGACACCTACGCCTTCAAAAATGCCAAAAAAGTAAAGCTTTTTGATTACAAGAGCCGGGAGAGCATAATCACTAATCCCGATTCTAAGAAATGGCTGGTGGACTCGTATGAGATCAACAAATTCCAGTACCAGAAGAGCAAGCACACGATCAACAAATTGATGCCGGTTGCAGATTATGTCTCAGATCTTGGTTTTACGATAGGGGTAAAGGATGTTTATACCACTTACGGGCTGTCGCTCAATCCTTTTACCACGCAATACATTTTGGCAGCGAATTACTTCTTTGCCAGCAACGGTTTCAAGATCTCGGGTTCGGCGGAATTTGCGAACCTCTTTTACAACTGGAACCTGCGGCTGGAGGGCGAATATGCCAGCCCAAATTATACGATCAACTATTTTGGCAGCGGCAATGAGACCGATTATGATTTTGGCGACAACAACAGGAGTTATAACCGCATCAAAATAAGAGAATGGCAGGTGGGTCCTGCGCTGGTGTGGCGCAACAAAACAGGGGCGAGCTTTTCTTTTAAGCCGTTGCTGGAATCGTTGCAGGTGGATTATGATGCCGCCAATTATGTAGGGGAAAACTTCTCTCCCGAAAATGCCATTTTTGACAGTCAATTATACGCCGGCACCGAGGCTAATTTTCATTTTCTCAACAAGAACAATCCGTCTTATCCGAGCCTTGGAAGTGAACTGAACATCACCGCGGGTTACAAAGAGAACATCGACAGCCACGACAACAAATTTGCTTATGTTGAACCCTATTTTTCAATAGATTATCCGCTTATCCCCAATGGTTTTGCGGTTATTGCCACAAAAGTGGGCGGAGAAGCCATTTTTGGAGAGGATTATAAATTTTACCACGCTGCTACTCTTGGCGGAAATCGAAGCCTTCGCGGCTACCGCAATCATCGTTTCAACGGGAAGCGCTCTTTTTACCACAGTACAGACCTGAGGTCGGCGGTTGGCCTGGTGCGCACTAAATTTATTCCGCTCATCATAGGGGTTTCTGCCGGTTTTGACTACGGAAGGGTGTGGACAGACGACGGAAATTCTAAAAAATGGCACAATGACTACGGCGGCGGTGTTTGGATCAACGGATTTTACGCGCTCACAGCCAATTTTGGTTATTACCATGGTGATGACGGTAACAGGCTCACTTTTACGCTCAATTTCAAGTACTAAAAATAACACCTCCCAAAAATGTCATTTTTGAGAGGTGTTAAAACCTAAACATAAACTATCTGGCAGCCGTCAACGTCAGCCTGGTTATAGAAATCCCCTACGGTCAATATTCCGTCGAGATCATCTATAAGATCTTCTTTTTCGAGGTGAAACATATCTATAGCCAGTTTGCAGCCCCACATTTTAACGCCCGATGCTGCTAAGATTTCCAGGAACTCGTCCACCGGCGGCATATCGAGCTTATCCATTTCCTTTTTCATCATTTTGGTGGCCAAAGCTTCCATTCCCGGTAATCCTCCCACCATTGTTGGAATGTGCATGGCAGGATTTCCCACTGTAGCCGTGTGCAGGCTCTTTAGTTTTTTCTTTTGAACTGCTTCCAGCCCGAAAAAGGTGAAAAAGATCTCTGCTTCTATGCCTTCCATTCTCGCACCGTTGGCCATGATAAATGCAGCATAAACGTTCTCAATGCTCGCCTTGGAGAGGATGAACAGCATCTTTTTAACTTTAGATTTTGTCATTTTTTCTGAAGATTAAATACAACTTTTTGGTTTTGGTACTCCCGCTATTTTCGTGGAGACTTTCAAAGGCCCTCCTGGGAAGAGCGCATAGAATTCTTTAATGTCCAGCACTCCGCTGTTCTTGATCTTGCGAATAGACAATTCCTTACCCGCCTGCACCTGTTGCTGCAGCCATTCAACGATTTCCCAGTGACGCGGGGTCATTGTGATACCTTCTTCCGCAGCTATTTTTTCCCCAACTTCACGATTCCATTGGGAAAAATCTGTAAGATAACCTTCGTGGTTAACATCTACTTTAACTCCTGCTAATTGTGCTTCCATGACTATAAGTTTTATTTTTAATGATCTTCTTTCCTTTTAGCTGCATATTCCTGTGTACCAATGGTATTGAAATACCTTTGAGCAACATATTCCAATAGATCCACCTAAAAGCCAGCTTTCCCCAGTGGTTGAAACGGCTTTCCCTTAGCAATTGTAGAGGACCAACCCCTGCAATGGGAAACGTTCCCTCTACCGGCTCCTGCTCATAATTGAAGTCGATGAGCAGGGCCTTGTTGTTTCCGGTTTCGATGAAACAATTGGCGTGGCCGTCAAATTCTTCTTTAAGAGGCTCTCCTTTTATATAGCGAAGAATATTGTCGGTAAGGGTTTCAGCTTCAAAATGCGCCACAGAGCCGGCCTTAGAGGCGGGAACATTAGTCGCGTCACCTATTACAAAAATATCTTCATGTTCTTTAGACTGCAGGGTGTTGTGATGGGTTGGCACAAAATTGAGGTCATCGCCAAGGCCGGAGCGTTCTATGCACTGGTCGCCCATATTAGTAGGCACAGTGACCAGCAGATCAAAATCGATTTCCCTCTCGGCATAGTCGATGATCTTTTTGCGTTCATTGTCCACGCGTTCAATGGCAAAATCCGTCTCGATCTTTATATTTTTCTCCTTAAGCAGGTAGCTTAGCTTTTGTGAACAGTTTTCTTTGGTGAACGCACCCGAAAGCGGGGTAACATAAGTGATATCCACTCTTTCCCTCATCCCTTTTTCCCTGAAGAAGGAATCGGCCAGGAAACTGAACTCCAGCGGCGCCACGGGACATTTAATAGGCATTTCGGTGATATGCACCACAAGTTTGCCTCCTTCCCAAGTGCGCAGCTTATCTCTTAGCGCCACAGCACCTTCAAAAGTGTAAAAATCAAAGATGCTTTGATACCAATTCTCATCTAGCATGCCTTCCACCTCATCGGGGGCGATCCTGGAACCGGTGGCGATGATCAAAATGTCGTAGGGGATCTCTCCCTTGTCAAGCTGAACGATCTTTTCTTCAGGAATGATCTTTTCAATGCTCTTCTGAACATATTTTACCCCTTTGGGAATAAACTGATCAATCTCCTTCTTCACCTGCTCTTCGGAATACTTGTCAAACGGAAGAAAAAGAAAGCCCGGCTGATAGTAATGCGTCTCCTCCTGATCTACTATGGTCATCGACCATTCGCTTTTATCCAGTTTGGGTCTTAAGTGATTGGCCATCATAGTGCCGGAAGTGCCGGCGCCAAGGATTACTAAATGCTTCATGGCGGGTAATTTTAATATTGATTAAATTTAAGACTACAAACTCTTTTTATATGTAACTTTTGTTACACAGCCCGCTTTTTTTCCTGAAGCAAAACCGCATAAAAAAACCGGATCAAAATGATCCGGTCTCCAAAATGCTATTTTAGAATCTCTATTTGTTCACTGCTCGATAGTCAAATTCCTGACCACCTACAGAAATACTTACCATGGCTCCGGCTTTCGGCATAATAGCCACTCCGGCACCATTTTCAAAAGTAAGGGCCTTACCTTTACCTTTATCCCAGATCACTGCAGAAGCACTTCCTCCAAATTCGAAATTTCCTTCTTTGAATTTATCCAGCGCATCCTGGGTTTTGAATACGATAAGTTCTCTAAAGGCTTTACCTCCAAATTGAAATCCAACATCGATCTGTCTAAGTTCGGCATAACCAACAACTTCTCCGTTTTCATAAACAACTCCGTTACCGGCTGCACCACCAAGGATCCATGCTCCTTTACCAACATTTGGAAAGATAGCATATCCGGCAGCACCCTGAAGTGAACTATCAAGATCGGGATTTGCCATTTTAAAGGCGGCTTTGGAATCCATCGCATCAGATTTTAGGACCTCTCTTTTTTGCATATCAACGATCCTGTCGGTTTCCTGGTCGTCCATATCCTGCGCGGTAATATTGGCAGAAGTAAAGAGTAACATCAGTGCGAAAAGCCCTGTGTATAAATTGAATGTAATGCGTTTCATAACGTTTAGTTTTTTTATGGTTACTTTTCTCAAAGTACTGAATAAGAGCGCCAAACTATGTTAATCCCACGTTATTTCACGAAATGTTAAGGATTCGATATCTCAAAAAAGACTGCTATTTCTTCTTTTCGGGGATAAACCGGTCTTTCTCCTGTTGCCAAAGGGCAGTATTAAGGAACCTAAGTAGTCCCAGGTTGATTTCTTTTCTTAAGGGACTGCCTTTCGCCACTGCAAATGCGTAGTAATGAGGGTCCACCTTTAAGGTCTGTACCCGTAGCGAAAGATCGGGATCATTGTTAATATGATACCTTAAAGCCGGTACGGTATGAAGCACGGCTTCATGCTCCTGTTTATTTACAGAATTTAAAGCTTCTGAAGGCCTGGAGAAGGAGGTGTATTGGATCCTTTCGGTCTTAAGATATTCCGAGGCAGCAGAGCCTTCTACTGCCGCTATTTTCATTTCACGAAGATCATCTGGTGCCTTGATACTCTTATTGCCGGAACTTCCCATCACTACCGAGACTAAAGATGCCGTGAGGACGGCCGTAACCGCCATTGCAATAAGCATCCAGATCAATGCCAGCGCCCGCCCCACAAAGGTCACAGGAGCCTTATCTCCATAGCCTATTGTAGTCATAGTCACTCCTGCCCACCAAAATCCCGAACCTATGCCTTTGGCAATGGAGCGATCCCCTCCAAAGTTATCTTCATTAGAGTTCCGCTCCACAAGGTAAATGATGGTCCCAACGATAAGTAACAAGACAGACAGGGCCAGGGCTATTTTCCAGAAACGCTTGTTAAAGAATGTACTTGCCAGCCGCGCCATGTCCATTGTACTTGAAGTAGCCACGCCCATTTCAGAAATATGATAAATATGGCTGAAGTCGATTTCCGCTTCAGCTCTTGAAGTCACATCCCCTAGTAATAGCACATCAAATTTTCTATCGAGTAGTTCAACTGCAGGTTGGGTTTTATCTACTTCAGCAAACTTGTAAGTCAGGTTAAGAGAATCGGCTACCGCACGCCACAATCTTATACTTATTCCATCCCAGGTGCCATCTTCTCCTGAAATAACATAAGGAGGTTCCGCAAAAACACCAATTAGAAGTTCCTTATTTTCCTTTAATGACAGGCTATTTTCCTGTGCACGCAATACAGGCACAGAAAAAATGAGCATCAAAAAACTAAGACAGAAAAGGACCTTGCCGAAACTCATAACATACCGGTATTAAGGTTAAAAGCTTCAGTAAGTTAATATTATTCAGGAAATTGAGTTTGCCGAAACTCAAATAAAAAAACCCTGAAGATCAATAAGATCACCAGGGTTTTCTAATGAAAGGTAAATACAGTAGCCTCGCCAAGAATCGAACTTGGATCTAAAGTTTAGGAAACTTCTATTCTATCCATTGAACTACGAGGCCATCAAATTTGGGCTTCTAATTCTAAAGTTTAGGACCCCGACGCGTCGGGGCTATTCTATCCATTGAACTACGAGGCCGCTATGTAATCCGGGTTTTAAAAGCTTCTCAAAAATGTCATTTTTGAGCCTGCAACAAAAAGCCGGGCCGCAAATTTAAAAACTTCCTTCAAGTTTCACCACCACATAAGCGGTTTTTTAGCATTTGTTGAAAAAACCCGCCCTAAAAACTTCTCAGAAAAATTTCTACATTTAGTAAAACTTCAGAAAAATGAAAAAAATAAGTTTTCTTTTGGTCCTCAGTTTTTTCTGCCAGCTTGTAAAGGCGCAGGAATACACCCCTCAAAAAGATGATTTTGCACATACATTTTCCGTGGTTGCGAGAGACACGACTACCGGTGAAATGGCGGTGGCGGTGCAAAGCCACTGGTTTTCTGTAGGCACCTCTGTGCCCTGGGCAAAATCTGGTGTGGGTGTGGTAGCTACCCAAAGTTTTGTGAATCCGGCTTACGGCCCAAATGGCCTGGAGTTGATGGAACAGGGGAAAACCGCTTCGGAAGCCCTCGGGATATTGGTAGCCCAGGATGAAGGAAAAGATTTCAGGCAGGTGGCATTTTTGGATGTTAATGGAAACGCAGCCGCGTTCACCGGCGACAAGTGCGTGAAATATGCTTCAGACCTCTCCGGCGAAAACTTTTCTGTACAGGCCAATATGATGCTTACTGCTGATGTGGTGCCGGCAATGGAAAAAGCCTTCAGAGAAAACAAGGAGCTTCCCCTGGCCGAAAGGCTCATAGAGGTTTTAAAAGCCGCGCAGGCAGCAGGTGGTGATATCCGCGGAAGACAATCTGCCGCCCTCATAGTAGTAGGTGCCGAAAAAGCTGAAAATCCCTGGGAAGATAAGATGATCAACCTTCGGGTGGACGACAGTGAAAACCCTTTGGTCGAGCTTGAGCGCCTGCTGAAGGTGGCAAGAGCTTACGAATTCATGAACCGCGGGGACCTGGCAGTTGAAAAAAACGACATGCAGGATGCGCTGAAGCAATACGGCAACGCAATGAAACTCTTCCCCGAGAACCTGGAAATGAAATACTGGACTGCCGTGGCCCTGGCGAACAGCGGCCGCATGGACGAGGCTTTACCAATGTTCGGCGAGATCTTCAGCAAAGATGAGAACTGGAAAGAAATGACCCGCAGGCTTCCGGCTTCGGGATTGTTGACCGTTTCTGAAGAAGAAATGCAAAAAATTATGGATCAATAAAATTCTGCTATGAAAACAAAACTGACAATTTTGGCCCTTGGGCTGCTGCTCATGGGCTCGTGCAAAGACGAACAAAAGGAAGCCATTGCAACACCTGCGGCTGAAGGAAAGTTGACCGAAGACAGCATTAAGGTCAATCCTGCTCATGGGTTGCCGGGGCACACATGTGACCTGCCTGTTGGGGCACCGCTCAATTCGGCCACTGCCAAAACAAATACTACCACGCCGGTTAGCGAGTTGCCGTCATCTTCGGTGTCCCCTATCAGGATCGATCAAAGACCGGAGCTTAATCCGGCGCATGGCGAGCAGTACCACGACTGTTCCATTCCTGTTGGAGCCAAGCTGAAGAAAGGATAGTAATTTCCGGAAAAGGCAATTTTTCCGTATTTTCTAAGGAAAAATGGAAGAGGAAGCACTTGAATTTGCCGCTAAAGCCCATGGGGAGCAGCAAAGGAAATATTCTGAAGAGCTTTATATAGAACACCCCAAACGTGTGGCGGGCATCGTGAGGACGGTGCAGCACAACAGTGCCATGATATGTGCCGCTTACCTGCATGATGTGGTCGAGGACACGCCGGTGCGGCTGCAGGAGATCCAAGAAATCTTCGGAAAGGAGGTTGCGGCTTTGGTGGATGAGCTTACCGATGAATTTGTAAAGGAGAAATACCCGCAGCTCAACCGTAAGAAGAGAAAAGAGCGGGAGGTGGCGCGGCAGGCGACCATGAGCCGCCGGGCGAAGACCGTAAAACTTGCCGACGTCATTGACAACGTTCCCGGTATTGTCAAAAACGACCGCAACTTCGCGCGCAGATACATCCCCGAAATGGAAGCTCTTACTAAAGCTTTGCAAGGCGGCGATGAAGCACTTTACACCAGGGCGATAGAGCTGGTCAATTGGGGAAAGCATCAGCTGAAAATGAGGCAAAAAGCATGAGGTGTCAAAAATGTCATTTTTGAGCCTGCTTTAGAAATACTGACTTATTTGCAGGTTTTTGCCGTATTGACCGATTAGAGAAATATTGCTCTTAAAGGGATAATTTCACCTGAACGCCTGTTTTTAAAGGCCTCAGGCCGGTTTCTACTGAAGAAACAGGTTAAAACAGCATTAAAAGAACAGTCTTTGCACAACTGCAAATGAATTTTTAACGGTCCTGCGGAATTTTCCGTAGGCAGAAAAAATAAAACAACAAATACATGAAAGTTTTAGTTATTGGAGCAGGAAATATGGGCCTTACTTACGCAGAAGGCATGGCTTCTTCCACTTTTTTGAACCGCCGCAAGCTGATGGTATTCGATGTATCGCCAGATAAGATCATTTCCCTTAAAGAAATGGGCATTTTTGATGTGCATGAAAAGCTGGAGGATGCGCTGCCAAAAGCCGATGTGGTTTTTCTTGCCGTAAAGCCTTACCACAGTGAGGAGCTGTTCCAACGCATGAAACCAATGATGAACCAGGAACAGATCGCCGTTTCGCTTATGGCCGGGGTAACTATAGAGACCATCCAAAAAGGTCTTGGGATCCAAAAAGTAGTGAGAACCATGCCTAACCTGCCTGCACAGGTAGGAAAAGGAGTTACTTCTTATACCGAATCCAGCGACGTTTCCAGAGTGGAACTTCTTATGATCAGGAATCTCCTGGACACTACGGGAGAATCCATTCATGTGAAAAATCAAAATTTCATTGATGCCTCTACCGGGATCTCAGGGAGCGGTCCGGCATACGTATTCTACTTTATGAACTCTATGCTGGAAGCAGCCTTGAAAATGGGCTTTTCAGAAAATGATTCGCGCGTTCTTGTAAGCCAGACCTTTGAAGGTGCCGTAGAACTCTTCAACCGCAATGACCTGTCCCCTACACTATGGATGGACCGTGTGGCCTCAAAAGGTGGTACCACCCGTGCAGCACTAGACTCTATGGATGACAATAATGTGAAAGAATTGATCAAGGAAGCCGCTTATGCAGCTTTTAACCGCGCAGTTGAGCTGGGTGAGGAGGATTAGTTTTTAGAAAATAAAAATGAGTAAAAAAGGCCCTGACCTAATAAGTCGGGGCTTCTTTTATAAACCCGAATTACAAGCCTAAAATAATTTTTATTTTTCCCATCTAATGTTTAGCGAAAATTAAAAATAACGTTATATTTGCAACCGCAAAATTGATTGCAACATTCCTCCTTAGCTCAGTTGGTTAGAGCATCTGACTGTTAATCAGAGGGTCCTTGGTTCGAGCCCAAGAGGAGGAGCAAAAAGCAGCAGAAAGCTTTTCAAAAATTCTGGACTTATTGAAATTCCTCCTTAGCTCAGTTGGTTAGAGCATCTGACTGTTAATCAGAGGGTCCTTGGTTCGAGCCCAAGAGGAGGAGCTTTTTAAATGCCATCTTTTGATGGCATTTTTTATGGACATAATTTTGGGCGAGAAGTTTATCCCGAGCGCCAGTCGAGGGAAGCCCAAGAGGAGAAGCTTAAAAAATGCCATCGTGACAAGGCATTTTCTTTTTACTTCAATTTGAGAGAACCTCTCCAAGTTGAAATAAAATCAAGAGGATAGAAAGCATAAAGCCGACCATAGGTCGGCTTTATTTGCTTTATATTTCTTCAGAATTATGTTCTAAATCCCTCTGTTGCAGCCGTCATAGTCAATAACTGACTGGTACTGCTCGAGGTAATCTATAAGATATTCGGCTGTTGTTTTTTCCCAGGTTTTCACCGGGTCATGAAAATAAGGGTGGTAAACATTTGAAATGTAGTCATTCATCGCTACCAGGAGGGTTTCATCATCTTCCATAGGCTTTCCTTCGACATCATAAATATAGATATTACCGCCCTGCCTCTGCAGCTGCAGACCAGAATAAGCCAAAGCTCCACTACCCGACGCCTTCAGGAATGCTTTGATCTCACCAACGCTCATGCTGAAGGTATCCAAACCGTTTCCGAAGGGATC
>JBAVJB010000075.1:0-3516 GCA_049687495.1 Salinimicrobium sp. | reverse complement strand
GGGGTTAGGGAAACTTTCTCGCAGCTCTAATTTTTCTTCGGAAAGATTCCAAAGTAAATGGAAATTATCCTATTTTTGGGAAAATTTCCACATGAACTACGAGAGGATCAAGGAGAAGCTGAACATTCTTGCCGATGCGGCGAAATACGACGTGTCCTGTTCTTCCAGCGGCAGCAAGCGCAGCAATACAAATAAAGGGCTGGGAGATGCCTCGGGCATGGGTATTTGCCATTCCTATACCGAAGACGGCCGCTGTGTTTCCCTACTGAAGATCCTCCTCACCAATCACTGCATTTTTGACTGCGCCTACTGCGTCACCCGCAAGAGCAACGATATCAAGCGCGCCGCCTTCAAAGTGCAGGAGGTCGTGGATCTCACCATTCATTTTTACCGGCGCAACTATATAGAAGGCCTTTTCCTGAGCTCAGGGATCTTTAAAGATGCCGATTATACCATGGAGCGCCTCATACAGGTGGCGAAGAAGCTTAGACTGGAAGAGAACTTTAACGGCTACATCCATCTCAAATCCATTCCCGGCGCGAGCGACGAGCTCATGCGGGAAGCGGGCTTGTATGCAGACAGGCTAAGCGTCAATATCGAAATTCCCACCCGCAGCGGACTGAAACTACTGGCGCCGGATAAAAAGCACGAGGATTTTCTCAAGCCTATGAAAAAGGTGAAAAATGAGATCATTCAGTACAAACAGGAGAGCAAATTGATCAAAAGTACTCCTAAGTACGCACCGGCAGGCCAAAGCACCCAGATGATCGTGGGTGCCTCGGGAGAAAGTGACAGGGATATCATGTATTCAGCGAATTTTTTTTACAAGAAGTTCCAGATGAAGCGGGTCTATTACTCCGGCTATGTGCCGGTGACCACAGATCAACGCTTGCCTGCAATCACGAGCCGGGTACCGGTGCTGCGGGAGAACAGGCTTTATCAAACCGACTGGTTGCTGAGGTTCTATGGCTTTGACGTTCGGGAACTGCTGAATGAGGAACACCGGGACCTGGACCTGGAAATAGACCCAAAGTTGAGCTGGGCGTTGCGCAACAGGCATCTTTTTCCGGTTGATGTGAACACAGCCGAAAAACAGCTGCTGCTAAGGATCCCGGGGGTGGGCTTAAAGTCGGTCAACAAGATCCTGCAGGCGCGAAAATTCCGGAATTTGAACAAGGAGCACTTGAAAAAGCTGGGGATCGCCATGAACAGGGCAAAGTATTTCCTCACGGCTAATTCGGGAGGATGGGAAATGCAGGACCATAGTAGTGAGCGGCTAAGACGGCTCATTCTAAATGAATCCGGCAGCAAATATCAAAAACAGCTGAGCCCGCAACTAAACCTATTCTCATGAGAGCAACAGTTCTTAGCTACGACGGAAGTTTTGACGGTTTTCTCTGCTGCATATTTGCCGCTTATGAGCAAAAACTGCAGCCGGTGAACATCACTGCGGAAGATAAAGCGGAAAGTCAGCTTTTTGCTGAAGTGCAGGCCATAATCACTGAACCCGAAAAGGCCGAAAGAGTGTGGAGGGCCATTGAGAACAAAGCTTCAGCAAAAGGAAAAAGAGCCCTAAAAATGTCATTTTTGAGTGAGCGGCCGGGAATAGAGCTGGAGATGTACAGCATGATCAGGTACATCCTGAGCAGTGAAAAGCCGGTTGACCGGGATTTTTCACACCCGGCCGTTTTGAAGGTGTCGCAGGTGTCGCGGCAGGTGGGCAGGGAAAAACACAGGATGGAAGCCTTTGTGCGCTTCAGGCTTACCAAAGACGGGATCTATTTTGCCGCTATCGAACCAGATTTTCACGTGCTGCCGCTACTGGCAGGGCATTTCAGCAAACGATATGCCGATCAGAAATGGCTCATCTATGACCTCAAACGCCGGCTTGGCCTTTTCTATGACCTGGAGAAGACCCAATATGTTTCGCTTGATCTTGATCCTGAAATTGGGATCGCAGGAGCTTCCGAAGCATTTTTCCACAGCAGCGAGCTCGAGTTCCAGCAGCTGTGGCAGGAGTACTTTAAAAGTGTGAATATAAAAAGCCGGGCCAATTCAAAATTGCATAAACAGCATCTGCCAAAGCGCTACTGGAAATACCTAACAGAGAAGCAGCTGTAGCCTCAAAAATGTCATTTTTGAGAGGTATTTTCAAATTCGGACATTCTTAACCTGATTTGGATCATTTTTTAGGCTTTGCTTTCGGTTTAACTTTGCGCCTAAATTATTAGGAATGAGCAGTTTTTTGATCAATAAGTACAACGTGGCGGGGCCGCGATACACCAGTTATCCCACCGTGCCGTACTGGAACCAGGAAAAGTTTTCTAAAGAGGAATATAAGAAGACCCTGGAAAAGTCATTTTTGGAGAGCAATGCCACCGAAGGCATCAGCTTGTATATACATTTACCTTTTTGCGAGAGTTTGTGCACCTTTTGCGGCTGCAACAAACGCATTACCAAAAGGCATGATGTGGAGTCGCCTTATATCGCGGCCGTGCTGCAGGAGTGGGACCTTTATACCGACTTACTTCAAGAACGTCCGGTAATCAAGGAGATCCATTTGGGCGGCGGGACACCCACCTTTTTTTCTTCGGAAAATCTGAAGCGACTTATCAACGGGCTTTTTGAAAAAGCCGAAAGGGCTGAAGAATTTGAATTCAGCTTTGAGGGTCATCCCAATAACACTAAAGAAGAGCATCTAAAAGCCCTTTTCGACCTGGGCTTTGACCGTGTGAGCTACGGCGTGCAGGATTACAATCCCGTGGTGCAGCAGGCGATCCACCGGTTCCAGCCTTTCAAAAATGTCAAAAATGCCACCGACCAGGCCAGGGAAATCGGCTATTCTTCGGTAGGGCATGATATCATTTTTGGACTACCATTCCAAACGGTGGAGCATATCAAGACCACCATCGAAAAGACCAAAGAATTGATGCCAGACCGCATCGCCTTTTACAGCTATGCCCATGTGCCATGGATCAAAGGCAACGGCCAGCGTGGATTCAAAGAAGAAGATCTGCCAACGGCGGATGTGAAACGGGAAATGTATGAGACCGGGAAAAGAATGCTGGCCGAAGCCGGCTACGTGGAAATTGGCATGGACCATTTTGCTTTGAGATCAGATTCTCTTTATGAAGCAGTTGTGAACAAAAAACTGCACCGCAATTTCATGGGCTACACCGCTTCCAAAACTAAAGTGATGATAGGCTTGGGAGTATCGGCCATCAGCGACAGCTGGACAGGTTTTGCGCAAAACGTGAAGACGATAGAGGAGTATTATGAAATCCTTGAGAAGGATGAACTGCCTATCTATCGCGGTCATATTCTTACCGAAGAAGACGAAAAGCTAAGACGGCATATCCTGAATTTAATGTGTAACCTCGAAACCTCATGGAGTGACAGCGAGCATTCCTTCGCAGAACTGCCCGACGTGCTTACCAGCCTTCAGGAAATGCAGATCGACGGACTCATAGAAATAGGAAAGGACAAGCTTGTCATTAACGAAAAGGGCCGGCCGTT
>JBAVJB010000074.1:0-6086 GCA_049687495.1 Salinimicrobium sp. | reverse complement strand
TTGAGCAGAAAACTTTAATTGATACAGTTTTAGGAATTTTATCCGTTAAGACTGATCTAAACCCATATTATATGAACAAACCCCTATTGATGAGCCTGCTGTTTGTTGCAGGGCTTGCCGTGACTTCTTGCCAGAAAGAAGAGGCAGACCTCAGCAATTTAAGCCCCAATGAAGAAAAGCAGGCGGTTGTAGAAAATGACCTCGAGGTTGAAAATTTTATTTACAACGGAATGAATGATATCTACCTGTACAAAGCCGAAGTTCCCGTCTTGGCTGACGATTATTTTTCAAGTAATGAGGATAAGCTGGATTATTTAGCTGAAGCCGGTACACCCGAGCACCTTTTTGAGAAACTGAAGTACTCGCAGGACAGGTTCAGCTTTTTGACCGATGATTACGTGGCGCTGGAAGAAAGCTTTAAGGGCGTAAGCAGCGGTACTGCCGGAATGAATTTTGGACTGGGAAGAATTAGCGGAACGAATAATATTTTTGGCTTTTTGCAGTACGTGGTTCCCAATACCCCGGCTGCAGATGCAGGTTTAACCCGTGGAACCGTATTTACCGAAGTGAACGGGCAACAGCTTACCGAAAGCAATTTTTCAAATCTTTTAGATTCCGGTTCTTTTAGTATCAACGTTGGAAGGATCGAGAACGGGACCATCTATATGAGCGATGAGACGGTTACCCTTAGCCATTCTGAATATACCGAAAATCCTGTCTTGATCGCGAAAACGCTGAATGCGGATGGTAAGAAGATAGGGTATATTATGTACAACAGTTTTATAGCCGATTTTGACGATGAGCTCAATGATGCCTTTGGCCAATTGAAATCCCAGGGAGTAACCGATCTTGTGCTTGATCTTAGGTACAACGGGGGCGGATCTGTAGAATCTGCCGTTGATCTTGCAAGTATGATCACCGGGCAGTATGAAGGGGAAGTTTTTATGAAGGAGCAATGGAACGAGGATTACCAGGAGTACTTCGAATCCAAAAATGCCGAAAGCCTTATTAACAGGTTCAATCCGCAGATAAGGACCAATGAATTGATCAACAGCCTTAACCTTTCACGCGTGATCATTCTTACTAGCAGCAGGACAGCATCGGCCAGCGAGCTGGTGATCAACGGGCTGGAGCCATACATCGATGTGGTGCAGATAGGGGAGAGCACGACCGGAAAATTCCAGGCCTCGGTCACCCTTTATGACAGCCCCGACTACAACCGGGAAGACGCCAATCCTAACCACACCTATGCAGTTCAACCGTTGGTTTTTAAATCGGCTAATGCTGCAGGAAAGTCAGACTACATCAACGGGCTTGCACCAGACGTGGAGTATTCAGAAGACCTAAACAACCTGGGAACCCTGGGAGATCCTTCAGAACCTATGTTGCAGCTGGCGATCGCTTATATCACAGGGAATACCATAGAGATCCAGTCTAACAAAGCCAGGAACATGGACAATTTCAGGATCATCGGGGAATCTGGTATGAACGATCCCAATTACCAGAGGATGTATATAGACAAATTACCTTCAGAGCTTAGGAGAGATTAATGAAAGAGGAAAAAGTAAAAAACCCGCGGAAATCGCGGGTTTTTTTTATGTTTCAAAAAGAGCATTTTTCAGGTTAATCTCGTTTTACGTTACAACCCCTAATTGATATTAAGAGATCTTTGGAATAGGTTTAGTTTGTAACTTCCTGTTCCAGTACATAATGTAGGCTGTACCCAGGATTGAGGGAGTTATCCAGAAAAATATTGTTCCAATATTTAGACCTGCAACAATGAATGCAGTAATAGAAGCTATTAATGCTCCGATCATGCGTCCTAAATGATTTTTTAACCACAGGTTTTTGTGCTTCCTGAAGCTTCGGAAAAACTTAAAGTCCCTGATCGTCATAAACGCACCAAACCCACCGAAAAACAGAAATAACACAGCATTATCAATCCCCCGGAATATTCCTGTTATCCCAGTGAAAATCATGATGATGGATGCACCCATCATGATCCCGGAAATCAATTTGTCAATTAAGTCGGCCTTTTCTTTAGAATTACCTTTAAAGGTTAAAGCTCGATTACCTGCCAAAACCATGTAAATGGTAAAAATTCCGATCAGGAATAGAAACAGGTTCTTATGGTTAGGCATGTTTGAAACTATCAACGAAATCAAGGAACTTATGATCATTGAATAAGAGAATAATTTACCCAGTTTCAAATGAGAATATTTTCCTTTTTTTACCATTACACTTCCAAGTCCGGTGATCAATCCAAGACCGCCAAAAAAGGCATGAATATAAATTAGAACTTTAACTGATTCTTCCATTTTTATTTTGTTTTATAAACCGAATATCCAAAGAAATTTTGCCAAGTAATTATTTATTTTCTGAACTGTTGTTATTCCCTGATGAATCGTAAATTTTGCTACCCACGTTCTATTTGTTACGACAAATTGTCGGGAACAGGAAAGCGAATTTCTCGGCCTGGTTTTTTCCGAATAACCTCTAAAAGATCAATTATTAGTGATCTACGCTACTGCTTTACACCGTTGTGGCTAATGTTTTTTTCTAATTATTTTTACGATTCGACTATACATTATTTCGGATAAATTCCAGTTGTAACCTTCAAAGTCAACAGTATTCGTGAATTGAATGACCACTGTATCAATATTCTCGTGGTATTTGGCAATCGTTTGATAACCCGGGATCAAACCGGTATGTTCAAACTCATAGATTGAGGAATAGATCTCCTGTTCTTTTTGGTCTTTAAAAACAGAGCCATCATTTAGAGCTCTAACAAATTTGCCAAGATCTTCGGCCGTAGCCAGCATTACGCCGGGATCATGGGTTTTTAGGTCCTCCTCATAGCCTACGTAATATCCGCTCATTACATTATCTAAATTCACATCTTGAATAGAACCGTAGGTGTTTTTTAAATTCAGTGGATCTAAAATTTCCTTTTTGATATATTGAAATTTACTTTCCCCCGTTACTTTTTCTATGAGTTGTGACAGTAATAAGTAATTGGTATTGCTATACTCGTAATCTGTATCCGGTTTAAAATTAGCCGGCAGATCAAGTATCAGGTTCAGTTGTTCCTGGCCGGTTTGTTTTGGATTTACCCAGTAATTTTTTGTGTCGGTAAAATTCGGAATTCCACTCCGGTGTTGAACCATCATTCTCACGGTAATCTTATCGGCGTTTTCTATTCTTCCCAGGAGTTGAGGAAAATAATCTGCGAGGGTCTTGTCCAGAGATAATTTTTGGTCATGTGCTAGTTTAGCAACAGCAACAGCGGTATACAGTTTACTAACACTTGCAATTTTGAACAATGATTGAGGGTCGGCAGGTATTTTGTTTTCTCTGTTTTTATAACCTGCAGTATAAAATTCCGGCTTTTGGCCATTTTCATCTACATAAACAATAATTCCGTCAAACCCGTAATTAGCCGCTTTATTTACCTGTTCCTGGACTGTTTGGGGTAATGGAGCCAGCCAGGCATTTACTATAGGCCAGGGAACAAAGAATAACGAAACGATTGTTCCAACGAACAATACTATTCTAAGTATTAAAGTCTTTTTTCTTTTTGGCATAGTATTTCAGCACTTGTAAAAATTAACCATAACGGTCTCGCATAACTACAAGTGGCGGGGATCTAAGGATGCGGATTTTTTAATCAACCGTTTTCTTTTGTGGTTCCTAAATTACACTTTTTCGTAAAAATCCCTTACCTCCTGTTAAAAAGCAGGTTCCTTGTGAAATTTTCGAACGTAAGTTGCTGTAACTGCCAGAACCTGGTCTTTTTTTGTTATGGATCAAGAAGTAAGCAATTATTGATTAGATTCTTCTTTTAATTTTTTTCGGTAATTCCTTCGAGCTACAAGTCCCATTCCTAATCCAAAAAGTAAAAAGTGAATAATAAATTTCGATATCATGTGCTGGTCATCAATTAAATACCCGTATACTGCCATTGTACCGGCGAATATTGACCCCGCGATCATAAAGGTTTTTACAAGGACCTTGTTTTCTTCTTTTATCATGTTTTTCAAATCTTTGAAGAGGGAGTAGTCCCTGGCCTATTTTTCTGCAACTTCTTTCAGCTTTTCCAAAGCTTTTGGAAAAGACTTATTAAAAAATTCAAGGTAATCTTCCATTGCGTCCACGGCAATTGTTACAGTGGTCACACCATTGTTTTCCTCAAAAGTGTAATTTTCAAGTCCGCCTGCCCATTTTTCAACTTCGGCACCTTCGGTAGTTTCATTTTCCCCGTCTAAAACTCCGTAGTGGCGAATGGAAACGAAGCTAAATGGAATGTTATCAACAATTTCAGATATCATTCCGCCTTTTTTACCGTTTTCATCCGTTCCCACAAAGTAGATCTTCGAACCCTTTTCCCAATTTCCTTCATACGTTGAGCTTGGATTAAACACCGACGTCCATTGCTCGTAGGTTTCAATATTGCTAAGCCCCAGCATAGTGTTGTAGACTTTCTCAGCAGAGGCGTTAATGTCTTTCTTGAATTCCAGTCTTTTCATGATCTATAAATTCGTTAAAATTACTGTTTTGTCTCTGTGATGAATCAAGTATTTATTCATTCAAAATGTACATCAGAGTCCCAAATAACGCAACTTGCGGCTTGGGAACTCTGATTTGTCAGTTAACAAGTTGATATTAAAGGTAGTCAAAAATGTCATATTTGGAGAGTCATTGCTGCCCAGCCCCGTGAGACTGCGGTTATAAGCTCCAAACAATAATTAATTAGAGATACGCCAACCCAGTCTAAAGCCAATGATCAGGGAGAAATCAGAATCCCCGGATTCATTAAAACCATAGCCTCCACCCAAATTGAGATCTAATTTAAAACCACTTCGGTAATAGCGCTGTAATCCCCAAACCGGACCAATAACGCCAAAATAACCCTCGTTATATTCCAGATCTCCGATAATAGGTTTTCCGCCCTGGACAGCACCACTTAAAGCAATATAATTACCACTATTGTTTGAAATATTTTTTTCCTTTTTGAGACGTTTCTTCAGGTTATAGTAGTGACGGTATTGCACGTTGAAAATTGGATATACTCCAAAACCTTCACCAGACATTCCTTTACTGTAAGCAAAGCCTGAGCCTGCTCTTAGATCTAAAGTTGTGGAATTGGTTAATCCGTATTCATATTCCAGACCCGGAGTTAAAATGTTTACTGAAAATAATCCGTCTTCGACTGAAGGTTTGTCTTGTGCGTTGATAAACTGAAAGGTAAAAAAGCAAAAACTGAGGAGTAATAATTTTTTCATTAATGTTTTTGTGAAAATTAAAGTCGGCAAGTTAAAAAAGTCGGGTTCTTTCAGCGGTATTATTTTACTTTTTATAGGTTGAGTGAATTATTATCTTTTGGACTCATAGAGATTTTCATGATAATGCTTTGGTTATATGAACGACCAGAAAAGTTCTGAGTTATAGCTGGAGGTCAAACTTAATTGCAAGTTGCGGAGCTGGAGATGCGAATAGGTCTTAGTTGTTGATTTTAAAGGTAGTCAAAAATGTCTTTTTTGAACGGTCTCCCACAATTCGGGCTACTCATTATTGTGGGTAGTTTTATTCTTTTCCAATTTGTCGGGAAATTTTATTATTACACGCTTATATCTTATTCTATTGTATTGCTGCAAAAGATTAGGATAAAAATTAAATATTATATTCCCAATGAAGAGGATTATGGCTGTGCCAATTGAATTTATCCAAAAGGCGTAAATATTTGTCAAGAGACAGAAAATAAATAAAACAGTATGTGATTTCTCTATTGTGTAAGTCTCGTTTAATTTAGCCTTTAGTGTTTCTAAGTTTGCCACGTTACGGTGAGTTGGAAATTTTCTTCTAATTCTCCTATTTATGTAATCCCCATTGGTTGAAAATTTCTTGAACTTATCGACTGCTAATTTGTTATAAATCGTCAAATTTTTCGAGAGTTGAAATTTATCATAAAACGATTTTGGGAGCCTACTGACAAAGTAACTTATCCCAATAAATATTATCATCCACACTAGTTCACCTTCTCCTCTAAAGTAAAATATTACACTTGGTGCTAAGGTAGTAGCGCATAA
>JBAVJB010000073.1:0-2062 GCA_049687495.1 Salinimicrobium sp. | reverse complement strand
CTTCCATCACTTTTCTTGCTACCGAAACTGCATGAGTATTGTTCTTAAGGTAAACCACGGCCCCTGCGTCTCCTGCAGGATTCATGATGCAGGCGTCTAAAGTAACATTTCCTTCACGGTCAGGCGCGCCGCCTTTACCGACGGTCGTATTTTTGACATTGGCTTCTTCGACCATGACACCCTGTTCTACGGCATCAAGGGCAGAGGCGCCTTTTTCAAGTAATTCACCCGCTTTTTTGCTGGCATTTGGGAAATTCCAGGTGGCTATGGCAATAGGTGCTGTTGATGGCATGTCTAAAATTTTTGAGTTTGCTGAAAAACCTGCTAAAGGCGGAAGGGTCACAAGGCCCAATCCATAAAGGCCGGTATTCCTGATGAATTTTCGTCTTTGCATCCTGCTTAAAAATTGTTCTAAAATAGAAATTCTGCGGCACCTGACAGCTCTTGTTTGGCTTTATTCTTGTGAATGAGATACCGCCTTTCCCGGGGTGGCAATAGGCTGTGTTTATGGAAGCATCGGGTATTTCAGAAGTTCCCACAACTAAAAGCTGCCGGGAAGATTTATCTTTAACAAAATTTTGAACATGCGTTGGATCATTTTTGTCATTATCTATATAGTCCTTGATATATATGCCTACCAGGCCTTTAGGACCATCACCCGCCAAAACTGGGTTTATGTGGTTTACCTGCTGCTTTCCCTTGGCGCATTGGCCTTTTTGATCTATGAATTCAACTTTAATAATGAATCTGGTTGGGCAGGGCTGAAAAGTTATGCCATAGGATTTTTCCTGGTGTTCTTTGTTCCGAAGCTAGTCTTCTTTTTCCTGCTTTTTGGAGAGGATATAGTAAGGCTTGTTATAGGCGGATACAGGAAGATTGCGTATTCCGGAAGTGACTTTGACCTACCGTCACGCCGAAAGTTCATTAGCCAGGTGGCGCTGGGTGCCGCCGCTGTTCCTTTTGCTTCTTTGCTCTACGGAATGTATAAGGGGCGTTACAATTATCAGGTAATAAAGCATACGCTTTTCTTTGAAGACCTTCCGCAGGCATTTGACGGCTACCGAATAACCCAGATCAGCGATATTCACAGCGGTAGTTTTGACAATCCAGAGAAGATACAGTACGGCATTGATCTCATCAATGAGCAGCAAAGCGATGTGATCCTCTTTACCGGAGATCTCGTGAACAATAAAGCTACCGAAATGGAGGACTGGAAACAGCATTTTGGAGGCCTTAGCGCCAAAGACGGAATCTTTTCTGTTTTGGGGAACCACGATTACGGAGACTACGTCGAGTGGGAATCTGCAGAGGCAAAAAGGGCAAATTTGGAGTCACTTAAAAAAGTCCACGCTTATATGGGTTGGGACCTGTTATTGAACGAACACCGCTACCTTGAAAAAGATGGGGAACGCATTGCATTGGTAGGAGTGGAGAACTGGGGCGCAGGACACTTCAAGAAAAAAGGCGATCTTGATCTCGCTGGTAGAGGTGTCAAAAATGAAGATTTTAAGGTGCTTCTTTCTCACGATCCTTCGCACTGGCAGGAGAAGGTGAAGCAGGATCCAAAGCATTACCATCTTACCTTAAGCGGCCATACTCACGGGATGCAGTTTGGGATCGAGATCCCCGGCTGGTTCAAATGGAGTCCCATCCAGTACAGGTACGAGAACTGGGCCGGCGTTTACGAGGAATTTGGGCGTTATATCAATGTGAATCGCGGCTTCGGATTCCTGGCTTATCCCGGTAGGGTGGGCATCTGGCCTGAAGTTACTGTGATCGAGCTTCGAAAAGGTGTTAAACCGGCTTAATTTTTTCACTATATTTGAAAAAGGCAGCAGAAAGTGCTCCTTTTTTCTTTTGAAATACTTTAATAGACAAGTATATGTCAAAATTTGGTGAATTAATTGACCTGCGCATTCCGGTTTTGCTGGACTTTTATACCAACTGGGATGATGCTTCCACAGCCATGCATCCGGTTCTTAAGGATGTGGCCGCAGCCCTTGGTGACAAGGCCAAGGTGATCAAGATCGATGTGGAAAAAAATTCTGAACTGGCCGAAGCC
>JBAVJB010000072.1:0-34703 GCA_049687495.1 Salinimicrobium sp. | reverse complement strand
TCTGCAGCCGGATGTGAATCAGATGCAGCGATGCTTGAAGTTACTCTTACAGATACCGCTGCTCCAACTCTTGTTCAGGGTGGAAACGTGTTCTGTGAATTTGACGGGGCCACTCTTGCTGAACTTGAGCAGAACGTGAATGCCAATGGTGTTGTTACCTGGTACACCTCAGCAACCGGAGATGAGACTTACAACACTTCTGAAGTACTTTCAGACGGCGTTTCTTACTACGCCTCTGCCACTCCTTCTGGCGACTGTGAGAGCTCACAACGTCTTCAGGTGACTGTTACTTTAGAATCTTGTGAAATTGTAATTCCGGAGATCTTCTCGCCAAACGGCGATACGATCAATGACGAATTCGTTATTGAAAATCTTGCTGCGGAATATCCCGGATACAAACTCGAGATCTACAACCGTTGGGGAGAACCTGTTTACAAAGGAAACGCTTCTACTCCAAGCTGGGATGGAACCTCTACTGAAGGCTCCTTCGGAAGTGGAATACTGCCTGCAGGTGTATATTTCTACATTCTGTACTACAATGATGGAACAACCCCACCAACTCAAGGTAGAGTATACTTAAGCAGATAATTTTGAAACATAGAAATCATATGAGAAATTCATTCATAAAAATTTTTACCGTTGCCTGCATTGCCCTTTTTTCACTAAAGGGTAATGCGCAACAAGATCCAATGTACACCCAGTACATGTACAACATGAGCATGATCAACCCCGCTTATGCTATTGACGACCTGGGTATACTAAATGTAGGAGGTCTCTACAGGAACCAATGGGCCGGAATGGAAGGCGCTCCCGAGACTGCCAACTTTTTTGCCCACACCGGTTTTACCGACAGACTTGAAGGCGGTATCTCAATCGTTCATGATGAGATTGGCGGAATCGTAAAGGAAAATAACCTTTATGCAGATGTGAACTACATCCTTCCTGTTACTGAAAGCTCTAAGCTATCTTTCGGTGTAAAAGCCGGGATGACCTTCTTTGATGCTAACCTTTCTAACCTGGAAACAGGAAGTAATGTTAACGACCCTGCGGCACAAAACATCAGTGAGACCTTTCCAAACTTTGGAGTTGGTGCTTACTGGTTTGGAGACAACTACTACGTGGGACTTTCTGCTCCAAACCTTTTCAACGCCAAGCACCTTGAAAATGAAACAGGTCTTGCACGTCTAGGAGAAGAGAACATTCACTACTTCCTAACCGGAGGTTATGTGTTTGACCTTAACCAAAACGTGAAGCTAAAGCCCGCTTTTATGGCCCGTGCCGTAAAAGGTGCTCCGCTTTCTGTTGACGTGACTGCAAACGTGCTTCTGTATAACCGTTTTGAAGCCGGTGTTGCTTACAGGTTCGATGAAACCGTTAGCGGATTGGTGAACTTCCGTGTTACACCGGAACTAAGAGTAGGTTATGCCTATGACTACACAACAGGTAATCTTGGCGATTTCAATGATGGGACGCATGAGATCATGGTGTTGTTTGACCTAGACCTATTAGGCCTTTCTAAAGGTTATAACGTATCCCCAAGATTCTTCTAAAACCCAGAGACACATGAAAAAACTTTATAGTACACTTTTAATTTTACTTGTTGGATTTGGTGCATTTGCGCAAAATTCACAGGTAAAAAAAGCAAATAAGCTCTTTCTTCAAAGGGCATACATGGACGCTTCTGAACAGTACCGTTTGGTTGCCAACAAGAATCAGGAAGTTCTTGAGAAATTGGGAGACTCCTATTTCTTTACCAATCGTATGAAAGAGGCCGAAGATGCCTACAGCAGACTCTTCGAGCAAAACCAGAACATTGACCCGATTTATAAATTCCGTTATTCTCACGCCTTGAGGGCTGTTGGTAAGAACCAGGAGGCCGCTCAATACCTTGGCGAGTATCTTGGAAGAGAGGTGAACTGGGAAGACTGGACTACCAAAATGGATACTGCCGTTTCTCACACCTACACTACAAGCCAGGTGATGCAGAACGCAGCTTCTTCTGACTTTGGGATCACTTTCATGGGTGACAAGATCGTCTTTGCTTCTACAAGAAACCAGGACAGGCCCATCTACAAGTGGAACAGGAAACCATACCTTGACCTTTACGAGGCTAACATTTCTGAAGACGGAAAGTTGAGCAATGTTGTACTTTTTGGCGATGAGATCAATACCGATACTCACGAAAGTTCAGCTGCCTTTTCTGATGACGGTAACGTAATGTACTTTGACCGTACCAACGAAAGAAGGGTGAAGACAGACTGGTCTGAAGTTCCTGTTGCAACCATCAGAATCTACAGAGCCCAAAAGCAGGATGGAGAATGGACCAACATTGAAGAGCTGCCATTTACCAGCGACCAGTATTCTACAGAACACCCAACCTTGAGCCAGGACGGTAAAACCCTTTATTTTGCTAGTGACATGCCCGGTTCTTTAGGATCTTTTGACATCTACAAAGTAGCTGTTAACGAAGATGGCTCTTTTGGAGAGCCTGTAAATCTTGGATCTAATGTAAACACTCCAAACAGGGAGCAGTTTCCTTACATCGCGAATGATGGTACTCTTTATTTCGCATCTGATGGCCGCGTAGGCTTCGGAAACCTTGACATCTTTAAAGCTGAAGCTCAAGGCGGAAGTTTTTCTGAAGCGCAAAACCTTGGAAACACTTTAAACAGTGAATTCGATGACTTCGCTTTTGTAATGAAAGAAGGAGAAGAAAAAGGATATCTTGCTTCTAACCGACGAGGTTCTGATAACCTTTATGCCTTCAGCCGTGAAGAATACAAAAAACCTGTACTTCCGAAGGAAGAAATGGAGATCAATCCTGAAACCGGAAGAAGACAGATCGCAGGTGTAGGCAACATCTACTTCGACTTCGACAAGGCTACCATTAAAGCCGAATCTGAGCCAACCTTGAACCGCGTGGTGGAGATCATGAAGAACTATCCAATGTTGAAGATCGAGATTGGTTCTCACGCCGATGCTCGCGGAAGTAACAAGTACAACATGGATCTTTCTCAAAGACGTGCCGAGTCTACGCTCGAGTACCTCGTGAACCACGGAATTAGCAGAGACAGATTGGTACCAAAAGGATACGGTGAAGAAGTTCCTTTGAACGACTGTACCCGTCCTAATATGTGTACCGAAGAGCAGTACGCTAAGAACAGAAGAAGTGAGTTCACAGAGATCACCGGAGACACAAAATACTTCCAGGATCAACCTGAAGCTGAACAACAGCAAGAAGAAGAATAGGCTTCTAAACTAACCAACCAAAAAAAGGCCCTGAATTTTTCAGGGCCTTTTTATTTTTAAAAGTTTCTACTGAAAGGGTTCTAAAAATGACATTTTTAAGACCGCTCTAAATTCACTTTTTTGGAGGGTATTTTTTCAACGCCTTTGCCACCACCTCATCAAACTTTTCCTGTCGCGCAGCCGGGCCCGCGCTCCTGTCAAACTTGGTGTCTGCCACTGCTTGCCAGATGAGGGCATCGGTTTTTGAATCCACAAGATCAAAAGTAAGCCGTAGAAAGTCATCGGGAGTACCAATAGGAATGCCGCCGCTTACTCCAACTCCCACGTTACCTCCACCGCCACCAATTCCAATCCCCAGACGCTCTCTGTTGTCCTGCTGATAAGCTTCAGTATAAACATTCACATAAACATCAGGCTGATCAGATTTCGTCAAGCTATGGCCGGGCAACTGGTTTTCCAGGCTTTGCACAAGCCGCTTTTCATCCAGCGGGCTCAATCCCGAAACCATATCAGGATAGATCCTGTAAGTGGAGTATTGGTTGAAGTTGGCCATCTGGTCGTAGTCGTAAACCACCTGCGTAGAATTGCAGGCCAGGAACAGAAGGCAAACGGGTATGATCTTAAGTAATTTCATAGCACATGTTTTCTTTAAATTTAAGAAAAACATGTGCAATTATGAAGAGTGTCTTTACTCTGCGTCCTTGTTCAGCATCTCCCAAAGCTTATCTTTAAGCTCGGTAAGGCCCTGCTGGGCGACAGATGAAATAAAAAGATAAGGCTCATCAAAAGCTTTATCAAGTTCGGCTTTTAGTTCAGCCTTTAATTCGTTGTCCAGCATATCGCTTTTAGAGATCGCGATTAGCCTGTCCTTGTCCAGCATTTCAGGATTGTAGCGTCTTAGCTCATCAACCAGGATGTCATACTGCTTCGGAATATCTTTAGCATCGGCAGGAATAAGGAACAACAAAGTGGAGTTTCTCTCAATATGTCTAAGGAACCTGTGCCCTATCCCCCGGCCTTCCGCAGCGCCTTCAATAATTCCCGGGATATCTGCAACTACAAAGGTCTTGAAGTCGCGGTATTGTACAATACCCAAATTAGGTTTCAAGGTCGTAAATTCGTAATCGGCAATCTTGGGTTTGGCCGCTGTAATGACAGAAAGTAAAGTAGATTTCCCTGCGTTAGGAAAACCCACAAGTCCCACGTCAGCCAAAACTTTTAGCTCTAGAGTAATATCTACTTCTTCGCCCGGAATTCCCGGTTGGGCATAGCGCGGAGTTTGATTGGTCGAAGATTTGAAATGCCAGTTTCCCTGCCCTCCTTTTCCACCTTCGGCTATGGTAATTTCCTGCCCATCCTCGGTGATCTCGTGTAGGATATTTTGAGTTTCGGTATCACGAATCACGGTTCCTAACGGGACCTCGATCACCTGGTCTTCACCATCACCACCGGTACTGCGTTGTTTCCCGCCATGTTCCCCGTGGCCGGCTTTAACATGCCGCTTGAATTTTAAATGGAAGAGCGTCCAGAGGTTCTTGTTGCCGCGCAAGATCACATGCCCGCCGCGGCCACCATCTCCTCCGTCAGGTCCGCCTTTGGCAACATACTTTTCCCGGTGCAAATGGGCAGAACCTTTTCCGCCATTCCCCGAGGCTACATGAATCTTTACGTAATCAACAAAATTTCCTTCGGTCATTATTCCTCTTCTTATTATTTAGTTTTTCGGCCCCTCAATGAGTTCGTCGATCACCTCTTTCAGGCGATCGGTAATTTCAGAGATGCTTCCCACCCCATTGATACCGTAATATTTTTCCTCCTTCAGGTAGAACTGCTTTAAGATCGCAGTTTCCTCATAATAGACTTTGATCCTTTTTCTAATGATATCTTCATTGGAATCATCAGGCCTTCCAGAAGTCTTTCCTCTTTCCAGCAGTCGCTGTACCAGCAGGTCGTCTTCCACTTCCAAAGCGATCATGGCATTAACCTGCGTACCTTCCTCATTTAAATATTCTTCCAAAGCCTCGGCTTGTGCAACCGTACGTGGAAAACCGTCAAAGATGAAACCGTGGCCGTCAAGGTCATTCCTTACTTCAGCTTTAAGCATATCAATGGTCACCTGGTCTGGCACCAATCGGCCCTTGTCCATGTAAGATTTTGCCATTTTCCCGAGCTCGGTTTCGTTCTTGATGTTGTATCTAAAAACATCACCGGTAGAAATGTGCTTCAAATTGTAGTAATCCTTTAAAATAGTCGCTTGAGTACCTTTACCGGCACCCGGAGGGCCAAACAGCACAATGTTGGTCATCTTGTTTTCTTTAAGTTTATACACCTGAGACAGGTTTCTGCCCAGTCCGTTATAGTCAAGTCCATATCCCACGATAAAATCGTTGGGAATTTCCATGCCCACATAATCAATAGGCAAAGATTTTTTGTAGGCCGCAGGTTTATAAAAAAGTGTCGCGATCTTATACTTTTTCACCTTTTCGGCATGAAGGATCTTATCGATCTTCTCCAAAGTGTTCCCGGTATCAACAATATCCTCGATGACCACCACATTACGTCCCTCCAAAGGTTGGGTTAGCCCCATCAAGGAACTCACATCTCCCGTTGAATTTACGCCCTCGTAGGAACTCAGCTTCACAAAATTCACTTCACAATCTCCTTTGAATCTTTTGATCACTTCCGCAGCAAAAAGAAAAGCACCATTGAGCACTCCCAGAAAAACAGGAGTTTCTCCTTCAAATTCAGCATTGATCTGCGCCGCTACTTTTTCGATGCCGGCGTTGATCTCGGCTTCAGAAATAAAAGGTGTGAATTTTAGGTCGTGTAGTTGTACCAAAACAAAATATTTTTGGGAAGCAAAGATACATATTCCCTCGAACTCTTAAAGCCCATACGCACGCATTTATAGCTCAATATTGCTGCTGTTCAGATTTTAAAAATTATTTTTGCTGAAATACCACTTTTCATGACCAACTATTTTTCTTCGGAATTTACTCTCGGAATTCTTGGCGGAGGCCAACTCGGAAAAATGCTGCTCTACGAAACCCGAAAGTTCGATGTGCGTACCCACGTGCTCGACCCCAGCCCCCAAGCGCCCTGCCGCATCTCTTGCGACCATTTTGTTCAAGGTGACCTTATGGATTACCAAACAGTTCTGGACTTCGGAAGAAAAGCCGATGTGATTACTTTTGAAATTGAAGGGGTCAATATAGAGGCGCTGGAACAGCTGGAAACCGAAGGAAAAAAAGTTTATCCTTCAGCACAAACGCTGAAGAAGATCCAGGATAAAGGGGTTCAAAAAACCTTTTTTGAGGAGCATTCCATTCCTACAGCTGCTTTCAAAAAATACCCTTCAAAAATGGCACTTTTGGATACCTTTCAAAAAGGGGAAATTTCGCTGCCTTTCGTCTGGAAGAGTACAACCGGCGGTTATGACGGTAAAGGCGTAGCGGTGATTAAAACTGCAGAAGGGCTTGATCAATTAAGCGATACTGCCTGTATTGCTGAAGATCTTATCCCTTTTAAAAACGAGCTTGCCGTGATCGTGGCCCGGAATCCTTCGGGAGAAGTCAAGACTTACCCGGTGGTGGAAATGGAATTTCATCCTGAAGCTAACCAGGTGGAATATGTGATCTGCCCGGCCAGAATTGCGCCCGAAGTTGCCGAAAAAGCCAGGAAAGTAGCCGAAAAAGTTTCCGAAGCATACCAACACGTCGGCCTTTTAGCCGTTGAAATGTTTCAGACACAGAACGACGAGATCCTGGTGAATGAAGTAGCTCCAAGGCCGCACAACAGCGGTCATTATAGCATTGAAGCTTCGTTCACCAACCAGTTCGAACAACACCTGCGGGCAATCCTGAATCTTCCTTTAGGAAATACAGACAGCAAAGTCGGCGGAGTCATGGTAAATCTCGTTGGCGAAGAAGGTTTTACCGGGGAGGTAAACTACGAGCATATTGCCGATATCATGAAGTTTAAAGGTGTGACGCCGCATATCTACGGAAAAAAGGTGACGAGACCTTTCAGGAAAATGGGGCATGTCACCATCGTGAACGAAGATCTCTCAGAAGCGCGAAAGATCGCCGAAAAAGTAAAATCAACCATTCGGGTAACCGGATCTCAAAAAATATAAATTATGAGCAAAGTCGGGATTATTATGGGCAGCACCAGCGATATGCCGGTAATGCAGGAAGCTATCGACATTTTAAAAAGCTTTGAAATTGAAGTGGAAGTTGATATAGTTTCTGCGCACCGCACGCCCGAAAAACTTTTCGACTACGGCAAGAATGCCCATACACGTGGCATACAGGTGATTATTGCAGGAGCCGGCGGCGCCGCTCATCTTCCGGGAATGATCGCCTCGCTCTCCCCGCTTCCGGTCATTGGAGTGCCTGTAAAATCCAGCAATTCAATTGACGGCTGGGATTCTGTACTTTCTATTCTGCAAATGCCCGGCGGAGTGCCTGTAGCCACAGTTGCCCTTAATGGCGCCAAAAATGCAGGAATTTTGGCTGCACAGATCATTGGTTCTGCCGACGAAGAAGTTCTTCAAAAGATCCTGGACTACAAAGAGAGTCTTAAACAAAAGGTGATCGAGGGCGCGAAAAGCATAAAAAAATATTAAAAGAGGAAAGCCACGTTTTCACGTGGCTTTCAAGTAGCATTTCTTCTGTTTTAATAGTATTTATTAACCATTCTAAATATATTAATCAAAAACCAAAAAGCTACTGTTCTATAATAGACTTATCTGCTCCAAAAGAAGTGTTAAAGGAAAAGAAAAATTCCGATAAAAACCAAAAAGTTTAGAACTTTTAGTTAAAAAGCCTCTTTTTATAGACCAAAAACATTAACAAATGATCCATACCAATCCACTTTTAGATACTTTCGAAACCGCTCCTTTTTCAAAGATCAAAACTGCACATTTTAAACCGGCCATAGAAGAAGCCATAAGAATGGCCAAAATGGAGATCGAAAAGATCACCTCTTCCCCGGTCACGCCTACTTTTGAAAACACCATAGAAGCCCTGGAATTCTCGGGGAGCAAGCTGGACAGGATCACCAGCATCTTTTTTAACCTGAATTCCGCCGAGACTAACGATGAGATCCAGCAACTCGCACAGGAGATCTCTCCCGTGCTGACCGATTTCAAGAACGACATTATCCAGGATCCGGAACTATTTAAAAGGGTAAAAGCTGTTTACGATCAAAAAGATGAGCTGGAGCTAACGGTGGAACAGAATACTCTTTTGGACAAAAAATATAAGATGTTCACCCGCAATGGCGCAAACCTCAGTCCCGACGGCAAAAAACAGCTGCGGGAGCTGGATAAAAAACTGGCGGCCCTAAGTCTCAACTTTGGGGAAAATGTTTTGGCAGAAACTAATAAATACGAGCTGCACATCACAGATGAAAAAGATTTGGAGGGGCTTCCAAAAGGCGCCCGAAGCTCGGCAAAAATGCTGGCCAAATCAAAAAACAAGGAGGGCTGGATCTTCAATTTACATTATCCCAGTTACCTCCCTTTCATGAAATATGCGAAGAATCGTGAGCTGCGCAAAGAACTGGCTATAGCTTTTGGCGCAAAAGGTTTTCATGGCGACAAGTTGGATAACCGCGAAAACGTGTTGCAGATCGTAAAACTAAGGCATGAAAAAGCCAATCTTTTGGGATATCCGACTTACGCTCATTTCACGCTGGAGGAAAGAATGGCCGAGACGCCGGAAAAGGTGAAGTCCTTCATGGAAGAACTTTTAGAAAAAGCAAAACCGGCTGCCGAAAAAGAATTTAAGGAACTGCAGGAGTTCGCCAAAGAGCTGGAAGGGATTGCCCAACTTGAGAAATGGGACTCCGCCTATTTTGGGGAGAAACTAAAACAGAAGCTCTTCGACCTGGATGACGAACAGCTAAAACCATATTTTGAACTCAACAACGTGATCAACGGCGTCTTTATGGTCGCCGAACGTCTTTACGGTTTGAAATTCAAAGAAGTTTTTGATGTAGACACCTATCATCCCGAGGTCAAAACTTATCGCGTAAGCGATGAGGCCGGAAAAGACGTCGCCCTTTTCTATGCCGATTTCCATCCGCGGGAAGGAAAAAGAGGCGGTGCCTGGATGACGGTTTACAAGCCGCAATACAGGAAAGACAAACAGGAAGAGCGGCCGCATATCTCTATCGTCTGCAATTTCACCAAACCTACCGAGGACGAACCTTCCTTGCTGACCTTTAACGAGGTCACCACCCTTTTCCACGAATTTGGGCACGCCCTTCACGGCATGCTGGCCAACACGGTCTATCCAAGTATCTCGGGTACTAATGTGTTTTGGGATTTCGTGGAGCTGCCAAGCCAGGTACTTGAGAACTGGTGCTATGAAAAAGAAGCCCTTGAACTGTTCGCGAAACATTATGAGACCGGCGAAGTTATCCCGGATGAGCTCATCCAAAAGATCAAAAAATCTTCCACTTTTCACGAGGGAATGGCAACTTTACGCCAGTTAAGCTTCGGAAAGCTGGACATGAGCTGGCACAGCATCGATCCTTCGGGAATCACAGATGTCAAGGCACATGAAGAAAAAGCTTTTGAATCAACCCGACTGTTTCCCGAAGTTAAAGAGAATTGTATGAGCACTTCGTTTTCCCACATATTTCAGGGCGGTTACGCTGCCGGATATTATTCTTACAAGTGGGCCGAAGTCCTGGACGCCGATGCCTTTGAATTCTTTTCAGAAAAAGGCATTTTTCACAGGGAAACGGCCAACAAATTCAGGGAGACCGTGCTTTCCCAGGGAGGAACAGAGCATCCGCTCACGCTTTACAAACGCTTCCGCGGAAAAGAAGCCGCTCCGGAAGCATTGTTACGCCGTGCGGGATTGCTTCCGAAGAAGTAGTCCCAAAAATGTCATTTTTGAGACCTCAGCTTCACCTGTGTTAAATATGTTCTTAATTTTCAGTCATTTAGCTTAATCTTTTCCTATTTTTATATAAGAGGAGATTTGAAAATGACAGAGCATGTGATCAATCCCGACAAGTGGGTGGACAGGTATGCAGATTACCTGTTCAACTACACCATTGTGCGCGTGAATGACCGGGAGGTGGCGAATGATATTGTTTCAGAAACTTTTCTTGCCGCCCTTAAATCCATGAAGAATTTTAAAGGTGAGGCGAGTGAAAGAACCTGGCTGATCTCTATTTTAAAGCGCAAGGTCATCGATTACTACAGAAAGATCAATTCCATCAAAGGCCAGGCAGAGGTAAAGGTAAGCCTGCCGGACAGTGATAATGAAGGAGAATGGCTGGAGGAAAAAGTGCCGGATCTTGCCGACCGTACTGCCGAAGATGAAATGGAAAACCGCGAATTGGGACTGGCAATTTTGGAATGCCTGGACCAGCTCAACGAAAAACAGGCCGAGATCTTCAAAAAAAAGACGATCGAAGGTATGGAAACAGAAGCTATATGTAATGAATTCAATATTACTCCGTCTAACCTATGGGTGATCATTCACCGGGCCAGAACTTCTCTGGCTAAATGTCTGGAGAAAAACTGGTTTTAAAATGAGCAATAAGAGCATTTCAGGATTAAGTTGCGCAGAAGCTGCAAATATCTGCGAAAAAAGAGAATATAAAGAAGCCAGTCCCACTGAGAGGCTTAGGCTACAACTTCACCTCTTTTTTTGCAAAGCCTGCAAAAATTATTATCAGCGCAACCAAAAGCTAACAGAACTGCTCAAAAAGAGCAAATTACAAAGCTGTTCTCCAAAGGAAAAAGAAGCACTAAGAGAAAAGATACAGGCCGAAGGCTTAGAGGCTCTTAAAGACGAGCAGCGATAGCAGCCAGAATATGGGGATGCCTTCTACCCAAAAAGACGCATAATACTTTGACTGCCTTTCTTTCGATCTCCAGGTAAAAAAGGCGGCCACCAATAGCATCAGCAAAAAAGCTGCCCATTCAGCTTGCCCCCTGTTATTCTTAAAAGTTTCCAACAGGAGCATAACTATCAATAAAATAATTCCAAGAACCTTTGTTTTAGTCACCCCTACTTTTTGGGGAATGGTGCCTAATTGCTCAAGATCATATTTGAGGTCTCTTATCTCGAAAGGCAGGATCAAAACCAGGACCAGCAGGAAGCGCTGCAAAAACTCTATCAAAACTAAAGATCCAAGACCCAGACCGGCCGAGACTGCAGGCAGGATCACAGTTACCCCCGCCCATACCAGCGCAATGATAAAGATCTTAATTCCTGAAATGCTTCTAAGGTTTCTCCTTTTGCTGAAAACCGGCAGCGCATAAAGCAGGGTGAATATTCCGAAGAAGGCGGTCCAAAAAAGCACTTTTTGATCCACCTTAAATACCGCCCACACCAAAATAATGAAGCTCAAAAATGAAAATACCTGTATAATCTGAAGGCTTTTCGCCAGGCCTGAGTGGTGCAGTTTTGCAATCCCGGCATATTTGACAAAGTTGTAGCCGGTAATGGTTCCAAAAAAGGTAAAAATGAGCAGCTTTTGGCTGATGGGAATTTCAAGATCTAAAAAGCTGATGACACTCAAGGAAACCACCGCCAGTGCCACGTGAATGCTGCTATTGATGTAAAATTCGAAAAAAGTCCTTAATGATCTCATATCCCTGATTTTTCCTGCAATTCAGAAGGAAAAAATTAGCCGTAAAAGTTAACAATACTCACCCTCGAAATCATTAAAAATTAGGTTTAAAATACGTAATTTCGCAACTCAAAACACAACTTTTACTTAATGAACACCTATTCTTTTGCCTCTCGTCACATAGGCCCCCGGGAAAATGACCTTCAGGACATGTTGAGAACAGTTGGGGTTGACTCTATCGACCAGCTGATCTATGAAACGCTTCCCGACGATATTCGCCTAAAAAAGGAACTGGATCTTGCCCCTGCCATGAGTGAACACGAGTATCTTGCTCACAGCACGGCTTTGGCTGCCAAAAATAAGATTTTTAAGACTTATATCGGCTTAGGCTACCATGAGTCTATTACTCCCGCCGTAATTCAAAGAAACATTCTGGAAAACCCGGGATGGTACACGGCTTACACCCCTTACCAGGCCGAGATCGCCCAGGGAAGACTGGAAGCTTTATTGAACTTCCAGACCGTCATTGCCGATCTTACAGGAATGGAACTTGCCAACGCCTCTTTACTTGATGAATCTACCGCGGCCGCAGAGGCGATGTCTTTGCTGTTCGAAGTGCGTGACCGTGACCAAAAGAAGAAAGGGGTGAACAAATTCTTTATTTCTGAAGAAGTTTTGCCTCAAACCATTGACGTACTTAAGACAAGAGCAATCCCTCTTGATATAGAGTTGGTGATCGGCGATCACGAAAGCTTTGATTTTTCTTCGGAATTTTTTGGTGCTTTTCTTCAATACCCCGGAAAACTGGGACACGTCTTTGACTATGCCGACTTTGTCAAGAAAGCAAAAGAAAACAATATTAAAACCGCTGTCGCTGCCGATATCCTGAGCCTTGTGAAGCTTCGTGCTCCGGGAGAGTTTGGAGTTGATGCCGTGGTAGGAACTACGCAACGCTTCGGAATTCCTCTTGGCTACGGTGGACCTCACGCAGCCTATTTCGCTACCCGTGAAGAGTATAAACGCAGCATCCCCGGAAGGATCATTGGCGTAACTAAAGATACCGATGGCAATTTCGCTTTAAGAATGGCGCTTCAAACCCGTGAGCAGCACATTAAACGCGATAGAGCCACCTCAAATATTTGTACCGCACAGGTTCTTCTGGCCGTAATGGCAGGAATGTACGCAGTTTACCACGGCCCAAAAGGCCTGAAATTTATTGCCGGCAAAGTTCACCGCTCAGCAGTGACTGTTGCCGAAAATCTCGAGAAACTCGGTTACAGCCAACTCAATTCTGCCTTTTTTGACACCATCCTGCTGAAGGCTGACGCAAAAAAGATCAAAGAGATCTCTGAAAGAAATGAAGTGAACTTCCACTACCCTTCTTCAGATGCTGTTGCAATTTCGTTGAACGAGGCTACTACTCTTGATGATGTGAATACCATCCTGGCAATTTTTGCTGAAGCTGCCGGAAAAGAAAGCATCAAAGTTGCTGAACTTTCAGAAGCCAGTCACATTCCTGCTTCCGTAGAGAGAAAGACAGAGTTCCTCAAAAATGAGGTTTTCCACGCCTATCATTCCGAAACCGAATTGATGCGTTACATTAAGAAATTGGAGCGCAAGGATCTTTCTTTGAACCACTCAATGATCTCTCTTGGGTCATGTACCATGAAATTAAATGCCGCTGCCGAGATGCTTCCAATCAGCTATCCTCAATGGGGCAACCTTCACCCTTTCGTTCCTGTTGAGCAGGCCGAAGGATACCAGATCGTGCTTAAAAAACTGGAAGAGCAGCTTACAGAGATCACCGGATTTTCGGGAACTTCTCTACAGCCAAACTCAGGTGCACAGGGAGAATACGCCGGTTTGATGGTCATTAGAAAATACCACGAATCAAGAGGTGACTCACACCGAAATATATGTTTGATCCCGTCTTCGGCTCACGGTACCAACCCTGCCTCTGCAGTGATGGCCGGTATGAAGGTGGTGGTGACAAAATCTACAGCAGGCGGAAACATCGACGTTGATGACCTTAGAGAAAAGGCGCTTAAGCACAAAGATAATCTTGCCGCTTTGATGGTGACTTATCCTTCTACTCACGGCGTTTTTGAATCGGCTATTGTAGAGATCATCAAGATCATCCACGAGAATGGTGGACAGGTCTATATGGACGGAGCTAACATGAACGCACAGGTTGGCTTGACCAACCCGGGCAGAATTGGAGCCGATGTTTGCCACCTCAACCACCATAAGACCTTCGCTATTCCCCACGGTGGCGGTGGCCCCGGAGTAGGACCAATTTGTGTGGCAGAGCAGCTTGTACCGTTCTTACCTGGCAATCCTGTGATTCCTACCGGAGGAAATGATGCGATCACCGCAATTTCTGCAGCTCCATGGGGATCTGCATTAGTTTGCCTTATCTCTTACGGCTACATCAAAATGCTGGGCGCCGAAGGCCTTAAAAAGTCAACCCAATTCGCCATTTTGAACGCTAACTATATTAAGGCCCGTATTGAGGAGCATTATAAAACGCTTTACAGCGGGGAACGCGGTCGTGCAGCTCACGAAATGATCGTCGACTGTCGTCCCTTCAAACAAAAGGGCATTGAAGTGACCGATATCGCCAAAAGGCTTATCGACTACGGCTTCCACGCGCCTACTGTTTCTTTCCCTGTGGCCGGCACTTTAATGATCGAGCCTACAGAGAGTGAGAGCAAAGCCGAACTCGACAGGTTCTGTGATGCTTTGATCTCTATCAGAAAAGAAATAAACGAGGCTTCGGAAGAGGAACCAAACAACGTGTTGAAGAATTCACCACACACGCTGGCTATGCTTACTGCTGATGAATGGAACTTCCCTTACAGCAGGCAAAAAGCAGCCTATCCTTTAGATTATCTGGCCGAGAACAAATTCTGGCCATCGATAAGAAGGGTTGATGAAGCCTACGGAGACAGGAATTTAATTTGCACCTGTGCTCCCATAGAAGAATACATGGAAGACTAACTTAGAAGAAACCGAAGCCACACCAGCTTCGGTTTCTTTTTACAGTATTTAACTTATCCTTAACTTATTGCGGCCATTTTTAAAAAAATACAAATTTGTCGCAATTCTTTCCATATAAGAATGCCAATCTCGTAAAAATGAATTTTTCTTAGCAGGAAACCTTCTTTTCTGCAACTACATTTACTAATTTTGAAGCAATGACCTTCTAAATAGGACTTGATAATGAGCATAAAAATAACAGGAGTAGGTAGCTATATTCCAGATAGAATTGAAAAAAATTCAGATTTTCAAAAACATGAATTTCTTTATGAAGACGGTTCCACTTTTAGCCAGTCGAATACTGTCATTATTGAAAAATTCAAGGCTATTACGGGTATTGCCGAGAGAAGGTACATTCACAGTGAGCTCAACAATTCAGACATTGCATACCTCGCGGCTACAAAGGCTATAGAAGACGCCAAAGTAGATAAGGAAGAGCTGGACTACCTCATCGTCGCCCACAACTATGGTGACGTGCTTCATGACGACCTGCAAAGCGACACGGTACCCAGTCTTGCAACACGGGTGAAACATAAATTGAGGATCAAAAATCCAAAATGTGTGGCTTACGATGTGCTTTTTGGATGCCCCGGCTGGATCGAGGCCGTTATCCAGGCACAGGCTTTTATAAAGAGTGGCATCGCTAAAAAGTGTCTGGTAATAGGTTCAGAAACCCTTTCAAGAGTTGTGGACAAGCATGACCGTGACTCCATGATCTATTCCGACGGAGCCGGAGCTGCAATTTTAGAGGCTTCCGAAGAAGAAGGCGGTATTCTCGCACATGAAAGCGCTACCTATTCTTTTGAAGAGGCTAATTTTATTTTCTTCGGAAAATCGAACAATCGCGAGACTACCGAAAGCAGGAGGTATATTAAGATGCACGGCCGCAAGATCTACGAATTTGCCTTGAGCCATGTTCCTGCCGCAATGAAATCCTGCCTTGAAAAAAGCGGAAAATCCATCGATGATGTGAAGAAAATTCTCATCCATCAGGCAAACGAAAAAATGGACGAGGCCATCATAAAGCGTTTTTACAGGCTTTTCAATATGCAGGCACCAGAAGGTGTCATGCCTATGAGCATCGACAAACTGGGCAACAGCAGTGTGGCCACGGTTCCTACTTTGCTCGACCTTATTTTAAAAGGAAAATTAAAAGATCAAAGCATTTCAAAAGGAGATACGGTGATTTTGGCCAGCGTTGGTGCGGGTATGAACATCAATGCCATCGTTTACCAGTTCTAGATGTACGAAAACACTTTTCCTAACAAGCGCTACAAAGAAACTATTGAATTTTTAGAAAGTGTTGTTCCTCCACCGGCAGAAGTGCTGGATCTAGGGGTGAAAAACCCTTTTTCTGAAGTGATGCTCGAGAGAGGTTACGAGGTCACCAACACCACCGGCGAAGATCTTGACCTCGACACCACGGCTGTAAAAACAGCTTCAGCTGAAGTCGTTACAGCTTTAGAAATTTTCGAACACCTTCTAGCTCCCTTTAATGTTTTGAGAGATATTAAGGCTGATAAGTTGGTCGCAAGTGTACCGCTTCGGCTATGGTTCTCTCCCGCCTATCGCAGCAAGACCGATAAATGGGACAGGCATTATCACGAGTTCGAGGACTGGCAGTTTGACTGGCTGCTGGAGAAAGCCGGCTGGGAGATCAAAAAAAGGCACAAGTGGACCAATCCGGTTAAAAAGCCCGGAATCCGCCCGCTGCTCAGGCTTTTCACTCCCCGTTATTACGCCGTCTACGCCGAGCGCAGAAAATAAGAAGCTTCAAAAATGCCATTTTTGACAGGCAAGTAAACCGATATTTCCCGGTAACAAATTAAAAGGCTCATCGTCATTTTTAAACAACCAATAAAATTGACATGAAAAACTTCTTCATCAAACTGCGCCACAACCGCCTGCTCAACCTCTTTGCCATCAATTTGCGTTATGCCATTGGACTTGGTTTTATTCCTTCGGGAATGATCAAACTGCTCGGCAAACCGTTTACACGCGCAGAAAACGTGGGGGTTTTTTACGATTTTTTACACGCCATGTACGCCACCGGCATCTACTACAACATGATCGGCTTTATGCAGGTGTTTGCAGGCGTTCTTTTGATCACGCAGCGCTTTTCCACTTTGGGAGCAGCCATTTTTTTACCGATCATCTTTAATATTACCGTTCTAACCCTCAGCACCATCGGCTCTTTTACGCCTTTGATCGCAACTTTGATGTTGCTGGGCATTATTTTCCTACTGGTTTGGGATCAACACAAATGGATCAACATCCTAAGCCCCGACAACAGGCTTTATGCCGTCCCACGAACAAATGATTTCCCTACCTTTCAAAAAGTGCATATTTATACAGGATTTTTCCTGCTTGCCCTGCCCACGATTCTTTTCCTTATCGGCTTCAAAGAAACAGCGCTTTATGCAGTTCCGTTGGTATTGATCACGGGAAATATTATTTCTGAAGCCAGATACCCGGTCCTAAGAGACCTCTCAAAAATGACATTTTTGAGACCTGTTACTAAAGATGCTCAAAAATCGTAATTTAGCCGAAACACCGGTTACTGTTGAACGTATACATTGTCATTCCCTCGCATAACGAGGCGGAATTCATTGGAAAAACCCTTGACTCCCTCGTCGCTCAAACGCTGCAGCCAAAGCGGCTCCTCGTGGTTGACGACCAGTCTTCAGACGATACTGCGGAAGTTGTACGAAAATATGCTGAAAAACACCCTTTTATAGACCTTATTGGCACAACTTCTTCCGAAGCACATTTGCCGGGTAGCAAAGTGATCAACGCCTTCCAAAAAGGGCTTGAAAAGCTCGACTCCCATTACGACATCATCTGCAAATTTGATGCAGACCTCATTTTTCCTGAAGATTACCTCGCAACCATCAGTCGGCATTTTGATGAAGATCCCACAGTGGGAATGGCCGGTGGATTTTGCCAGGTTCAAAAAGGGGAAAAATGGGTGCTGGAAAATTTAACAGATAAAGATCATATCCGTGGCGCATTGAAAGCCTACAGGAAAACCTGCTTTGAGGACATTGGCGGATTAAAAGCTTCGATGGGCTGGGACACCGTAGACGAGCTGCTGGCGCAGTACCACGGCTGGAAAATCAAAACAAATCCTGCTTTACAGGTGAAACACCTGCGACCAACCGGGTTCACCTACAACAAAAAAGCAAAATGGAAACAGGGTGAGGCCTTTTACAAGCTGCGTTACGGATTCATTATTACCACGATCGCTTCGGTAAAACTGGCGCTTAAAAAGAAACAGCCTCAGCTCATAAAAGATTACCTGCAGGGTTACTTCAAAGCTTCGGCCTCAAAAATGCCTTTTTTGGTGGATAAAAAAGAAGGAGCCTTCATTAGAAGGCTCCGTTATAAAAAGATGTGGTCTAAACTTTTTTAGGACTACTGCTCCATCACCATGAACAGCGGTTTCCCGGTGGCACCGCTTGGAAACGGTATTCCCAATAAAGCCGAGATGGTCGGCGCGATATCCACAACTTCAGTTCTTTCAACAGTATTTCCACTTTTGATCCCTCTTCCGAAGAAAATAAGCGGCGCATGTGTATCATAGTTGAGGCCTGTACCATGAGTTGAACCTGTGGCCGAATAAGAGATCACCTGTGGATCAAGCACGACCATGACGTCTCCGCTTCTCTTTTGGTTGAAACCGTGATCAATTGCAGCCGCAACACTTTCGGTATAACTGGTAGCCATAAGTTGCGTTCTTGTAAACACCTCGCTCACCAGGTCATACTGCAAAACGTGTTGCGCAATGGCCTTCTCAAGATCTTCAGCCTCTATCTCATGTTCCTCAAGAGCTTCATAATCAAAGAACACCTGATTGTTGGAGATGTTTGCTATGAGATCATCTGTCCCATATTTTTCGGTCAACCAGCCCAGGAGGTCTTTTTTAAAGCTTCCGAAATCAAAATTTCCCGCAGGAATCCTCACCGACTGCAGATAGGCCGGTACGTGCACGCCGCCATGATCGGCAGTCAAAAATAAAGTGTAATTGCCTTTGCCCACTTTTTGGTCAAGGGCTTTTAGCAGCCTTCCCAGGTCGCGGTCCAGCCGCAGGTAAGTGTCCTCGATCTCTTTGGAATTGACCCCGAAGTTGTGCCCAACATAATCTGTAGACGAAAAGCTTACGGTAAGAAAATCTGTGATCTCGTCCTGCCCCAGTTGCTCCCCGTCAAGGGCAGCAATAGCGAAATCGGCAGTAAGGCTGTTCCCGAATGGAGTAGATTTTATAAGGTCAAACCCGCCGTTCTGTTTTTGCAGCTTCGCAAGATCATAAGGAAAACCTGCATCTTTCTTTCCGGAGAAACCTCCTTCAAAGTTGTTGATATCGGTTCCGCTTTCAGCATAAGTATCGATATCATATAGGGTCTCCCAGTTTTTCATATAAGAAGCCGCTTTGCCGGAAGCATTGAACTGCTGCACCCATTGCGGCAGCTTCTGCAGGTAAAATGTACTGCTGATCCATTTGCCTTCATCCTGCCCATGAAACCAATAAGCCGCGTTGGCAGTGTGGCCGGCAGGTAAAATTGCGCCGCGATCCTTTAAAGCGATCCCTATGGTCTTTCCTTTCATTTGGGTGTGCAGGCGGTTCTCATCGGCTACACCGGCGGTGAGCAGGCGGTGCGGAGACATTTCTCCGGCTTTTGAAGAAGTACCTACAGAGGCCACTGAATGATCTTCCACACAATACACCATTTCGCCTTCAAACTTATTGTACCAGTCGTTAGAAATGATGCCGTGGGTCTCGGGCGCCGCGCCTGTATAAATGGAGGCATGGCCGGGACCGGTATAAGTAGGAATATAATTGTAGTGGTTATTGCGGCAGTTAAAGCCTTCAGAAACCAGCCTTTTAAAGCCGTCATTGCCAAACCTGTCCCAAAAGCGGGTGATATAATCGTAGCGCATCTGGTCTACAACAACGCCCACAACCAGCTTAGGATGCGCCCTCAGGTCAAGCTCGGGATCAAAATCCCTCTTTTGAGCATCCTGTGCAACTGCTGCCTGAACAGCAAAAAAAGTAAGTAAAACTTGAAAAAAATACTTCATCGTGATTTGTTTAATGCTCAAAAATACAATTCTCTTCACTTTTTAACTTTAAGCTAAGCTTAAAAACTTTGCTTGAAAAAATTAGTATTTTAGCGCTTACAAATTTCTCAAATGAGCTACCTGCAATCTATTGGTGAATATTTTTTAATGATCAAAGGCGTTTTTGGCCGAATGACTAAAAGGTCGGTTCTGGTAAAACTCATTTTTAACGAAATAGATGATCTCATCATAGGTTCCCTTGGTATTGTTTCTTTTATCTCTTTCTTCATTGGGGGAGTTGTTGCGATACAAACGGCATTGAACCTGGACAACCCGCTTATCCCTAGAACGATGATCGCTTTTGCCGCAAGGCAGTCGGTGATCCTGGAATTCGCTCCCACCTTTATCTCCATTATCATGGCAGGAAAAGTGGGTTCCTACATCACCTCGAGTATTGGAAGTATGCGCGTTACTCAACAGATCGATGCCCTGGAAGTAATGGGAATAAATTCTCTCAATTACCTTGTCTTTCCCAAGATCATAGCGATGTTAACTTATCCTTTTGTCATTGCGATCTCCATGTTCCTCGGGATCCTTGGCGCCTATGCCGCCGGTGTTTTGGGCGGCTTCGTCTCTTCTCAGGATTTTGTGGCAGGACTGCAAGAAGATTTCAGTTCGTTTGACCTTGTTTATGCCTTTATAAAGACTTTCCTCTTTGCCCTTCTTTTAGCGACCATTCCATCCTATCACGGGTATTACATGAAAGGTGGCGCTTTAGAAGTTGGTGAAGCCAGTACTACCTCCTTCGTTTGGACCAGTGTAGCGATCATCATTACCAATTATGTCGTAACTCAATTACTGCTAAGCTAATGATCGAAGTAAAAAAAATAACAAAATCGTTTGGAGGAGAAGAAATCCTGAAAGGGATCACCACCGTCTTTCCAAAAGGGCAGACTAATCTCATCATCGGCCAGTCTGGGGCGGGAAAAACTGTTTTCCTGAAGTGCCTCCTCGGCCTATTTAGACCTGATACGGGGAAGATCCTTTACGACGGGGCTGCATTTTCTTCTTTTTCTGAAGAAGAACAGCGCGAGCTAAGGCAGCAAATTGGAATGGTGTTCCAGGGCGGCGCACTATTCGATTCGATGACCGTGGAAGAGAACGTGATGTTTCCGCTAAGGATGTTTACAAAACAAAGGCGGTCTACCATGCTTAAAAGGGTAAAAGAAGTTCTCGACCGCGTAAATTTAGCCGAGGCACAGCACAAAAAGTTTCCCGTAGAAATTAGTGGTGGGATGCAGAAAAGGGTTTCTATCGCCCGGGCGATTGTGAATCAGCCAAAATACTTGTTCTGTGATGAACCTAATTCGGGACTTGATCCTCAAACGGCTACGGTTATTGACAATCTCATCATGGAGATCACCAGGGAATATGATATTACCACGGTGATCAACACTCACGACATGAACTCTGTACTGGAGATCGGTGAAAAGATCGTATTCCTTCAAAATGGAAACCTCGCTTGGGAAGGAGATAAAGATGTCATTTTTAAAACCGACAATGAAGCGGTGACCGACTTCGTTTATTCTTCAGACCTTTTTAGAAAAGTTAGAAAGGCGCAGCTACAGGGGCTTTAGTCTATTGCCCTTACGGTGAGCGTATCCAAAGACAATCTCACCTGCAACCATTGCTCAAGCTTGCTCATTTCTGCCCTTTTTGAGGCCCCGGTAAGCGATTTGTCCCAACGCACGTTAAAGGTGGGAATGGTATCAATTCTGGAAAAATTGGTAACGAGGTTGTTGGCGTAGCTTAACTCCTGAATATTCTTGTAGTTGATCTTAGCCTCCTTGCTTACTGTTTCAAAAGGAATTCCTGCACTTCTATACCGCAGCAGCTCCTGCTCCAGCAGCCTTATCCGCGCATCCTTGTCTTCCACCACCTGCTGATTTTTCAGATAAAGATCTTCCAGGATCCCGGCTTTGACCTCATTTGAAAGCCTTGCTGCCATTTCTGAACTTTGATCCTCTCCCTGGTGGATCTGCAAAACCGCATTTTGCAGCTCTTCCACATCTTTTATCTCATCCTTCCACTCCTGAATAGCAGATTGCGGCACCGGTTTCCCAATAAGGTATACATCGATCACCTTTGTTTTATAATCCTGGCCAAATTTGACCACCTCAGCGCCCGGATATTTGATCACCTGGTTCACATAATCTTTTGTTTTGCTTACGAAGACCTGCTCGCTCAATAGGTTCACAAAAAGAATTATACTCGGGATCATCACCAGGATAGCGATCAAAGAAGCCAGGCGGGCTATGTTCTTACGGCGTTTACTGTTCGCATATCGCACCAGCGGAAACCTTAGCAGTTTAGAGACCACAAAAGTTGAAAGGGCGATAAAGACCGAGTTGATTGAGAAAAGATAAAGTGCTCCCCCCGCATATTCCCAGTTAGCGATGGCAAGCCCGTAACCAACCGTACACAACGGGGGCATAAGGGCTGTCGCGATAGCCACTCCCATGATCACACTGGCAATAGCTCCTTTTTTGGTCTTGGCAATAATAAGCGCAGTACCTCCAAAGATCGCCACCAGCACATCAAGAATCGTAGGATAGGTCCTGGCGATCAATTCGGGAGTTTCTTCTTTTATAGGAGAGATAAGGAAATATAGAAAAGCCGTTAGAACACTTAGCACCACCATAACGCCTAGATTCACCAAAGACCTCTTAAGTGTATCCACATCATTAATAGCCACAGAAAATCCTATTCCTACAATTGGTCCCATAAGAGGTGAGATCAACATGGCACCTATGACCACAGCAGTGCTGCTCACGTTAAGCCCAATGGAGGCTACAAAAATGGAGAACACCAGGATCCATGCATTGTGCCCTTTGAAAGAAATATCGCGCTTCACGATCTCCATGGTCGTATCGCGATCTGTATCCTCATGAATATCGAGCAGTTCGCGCAGGAAAGCAGCGATCTCCTTTAGTACCGTCTTATGATAGGTATTTGCCGCCTTAGGTACAGAAGGGGCATTTTGTGAAGTATTTTCCATTGATCAGCCTAAATTATCCCCGAACTTTTGCTGCACCCGGTTCCTGATCTCCTTGATCTCCTGCTCCTTCTCTTTTGGCACCAGCAACAAAACTTCGTCTTCATCAACTATGATATAATCTTTTATGCCATCTACAACGATGACCTTGTTTGAAGAAGAACTTATGATGTTTCCTTCGGCATTCTCTGCCAGGAGACGGGCGTTCAAAACCGCATTTTTGGAAGGGTCCTTTTCACTCTCATTATAGAGAGATCCCCAGGTTCCAAGATCGTTCCAGTCAAACGATGCGGTGATCACAGATATGCTTTCTTCTTCTTTTTCAAGAATACCATAATCTATAGAAATGTCCTGCGCCCGAAAATAGTTTTTTTCTATAAAGCTATTTTCTCCGAAAGTATTCAGCAGCGGAACGGCTTCAGAAAAAAGCCTGTACATCTCCGGAAGGTTCTTTTCAAAAGAACGGGTAATGAAATCTACGTTCCAAACAAAAATTCCTGCGTTCCAGAGGTAGTTGCCCTGCTTCAGGAAATCTTTGGCGACTTCATAGGAAGGTTTTTCAGTAAATTTTTGAACGCTCTTAATTTTGTCATTTTTGGCACCTGAATATTGGATGTATCCATAACCGGTGTTGGGAAAAGTGGGCTTAATTCCAAGAGTGATTATTTTGTCCTCTCCCGTCACTGTCTCAAAAGCAGTTTGTATATCTTCAATAAAAGCCTCTTCATCTTCTATCCAGTGATCACTGGGTGCCATGATCATATTGGCATCAGGATTCATCTTTTTGATCTTCAGCGCAGCCAGTAAGACCGCAGGTGCCGTATTTCTCATCTCGGGCTCGAGGACGATCTGGTGCTGTCTTACCTGGGGAAGATGCTCCCTCACCAGGCTGTTGTAGCTTTGATTGGTAAGGATGAGAATATTTTCTTTAGGCACCAGTCTTGAAAGCCTGTTGAAGGTAGTTTGGATAAGGGTTTCACCCGTTCCCAACAGGTCCCTGAACTGCTTGGGACATTCTGCCGTACTCACAGGCCAAAACCTGGAGCCCACCCCGCCGGCCATTAAAACTGCAAAATTGTTCCTGTTCATATCTCCTCCTTTTAATTAGCTTTTCTCAACAACTCGACTTCGGCATTGGGTTGAAAAAGATAAATCCTTCCGGTTTTTACCTCCAGGCACTCATATCTCTTGATGCGTCTTTCTCCCTTTTTAAAGATCTTCCCATTATAAATTCGGAAAATGCTACCATGTGGGACCTCAAAAATGTAATTTTTATCGTTGCTTTCGGCGTCAAAACGCTTTAGAGCCACAGCAAGATGAGCATCTGTATCGCTACTGGCCTTAGGGTTTTTAAAGTGTCTTGCAATAAATGGTAAAAGTTCCGCAGGAAAGATCTCCGGTCTTATGAAAGGTAGCATAAGTTTCTGAAATGTCCGCTTCCACTCCAGCCCGTGCGGCTTGATACTCCTTCCGAAGTTCTCAAAAGCCACCAGGTGCGCGATCTCATGAATAAGCGTGATCAAGAACCTGTATTGGTTAAGGTTAGCATTAACAGTGATCTGGTGCACGCCATGAGCAGTTCTGCGGTAATCACCGTGCCTTGTTCTGCGCTCATTCACGATCTTGAGGTGAATGCCGCTGGCCTCAATAAGTGCAAAAACCGGCTCTACAGCCTGCTGCGGAAGATATTTTTGGAGGATCTGCTTCATTGGCTAAGGGGTGCTATTGGAAACCTGTAACAACTTGCCATTATAGAACTTATTGCCGGTAAGGGCAAATTCAGCAATATATTCGGCCATTTCTTCAGGTTGCAACGGGGCTTTATAGCCGGGGAAAGCCTCTTCGAGCATTTCGGTTTGCACGGCACCCAGGGCCAGGACATTGAATGAAGGTCCATTTTCTTTGTATTCTTCGGCAAGAAGTTCGGTCAAAGTGATAACCGCTCCTTTACTGGAACTGTAGGCAGAAAGGCCGGGAAATTTCATACTGCCCTGCACGCCGCCCATGCTGCTCACGGTAACCACGTGAGAACTGTTGTTCATAAATGGGATCATCTTTCGCGTAAGCGCAGCAACTCCAAAAACATTGATCTTATAAATATTTTCAAATGCTTCGGAAGAAGTTTCTTCAAAAGGCCTGTTGACGATAGCACCGGCATTGTGGATCAATATGTCCACCTGCCCCCAGTGTTCTTTTACGTATTCCGAAGCTTTCTCAAGATCCTTCTCCTTTGTGATATCAAAAGGAAAAGTTTCCACCTGCTCCAACTGCAGCTTTTTCACCGGTTCTTCATTACGGGAAAGTGCGAGCACCCGGTGGCCTTTTTCGGCAAGAATCTTAACCATTTCAAGGCCTATGCCCCTGCTAGTTCCTGTTACTATGATCTTCTTCATTAATTCAGCTTTATAATATTTTCTTCGGAATTTGCCATTTTTCGCAAGCCCGGAACCAGTGCTTCAATGAATGTATCCATGAACTCCACATCCAGTTCGGCAAACTCGTCTTTCACGTGGTGATAGTAATCATAATTGCTAAAGTCAAAGCTGGACACGGTTTGCGCCGGAATATTAAGCTGTTCAAAAAAGGGATAATTGTCGCTTCTTTGAAAAAGCTTGAATTCTGCAGCTTCAGGCAAGTATCCCAGTACCGGATAATCTGAATAGTCGTTAAAGATTTCTGCCAGGTTAGACTTGTCAAAACCGGTCACGTAAGCCAAATAATCTTTGCCGACCATTGGCACGCCAATCATCTCGATATTGAACATCACGTAAGGCTGCAGCCCCTCGCTCTTAAATTTTGAAGCCAGGTTGGTTGATCCTACCAGCCCCATTTCTTCGGCAGAGTACAGGGTGAACAGAATACTTCTTTTTGTTTCTATTCCCGAAAAATATTTCGCCAGTTCCAGCACGGCTGTAGTTCCTGAAGCATTATCATTGGCTCCGTTAGCCAGATCATCGTCACCCACAGGGTTTCCTGTTCCAATATGATCGTAGTGGGCGCCAATGATGATAAATTGGTCCTTCAGTTCAGGATCGGTTCCTTCTTTAAGACCTACGATATTATAACCGGTGACCCCATTGACTTCAAATGAGTTTCTATAGGTGTCAAAAAAGGGTTTTATGCCTTCATTTTCAAAAACGTTCTCAATATAAACAGCTGCTTTTTCTATCCCCTCGCTGCCGGTTAGACGGCCTTGCAGCTCGTTAGAGGAAAGATATTTCACCGTCTGGGCCACATCCTCGTTAGAAATGACATTTTCATTGGGTACTTCTTCCGAAGGCTCCTTTGGACCGGGAGGATTATCGGGAAGCTCTTTTGTCTCTCCACAGGAGATCAAAAGCAATAGAAATAAAGTTATAGCGCTAAAATGCGTTGTTTTTCTCATAGGGTTAAAGATAAAAAAATCCCACAAGAAGTGGGATTTTAGAAACATTATCAAAAAATGGCTTTTTTAAGCCAGCATGGTCACGGGATTCTCAAGATAGGTCTTAAGAGTTTCCAAAAATGCAGCTCCGGTCGCACCATCCACTGTCCTGTGGTCACATGCCAAAGTGAGTTTCATGGTGTGCCCCACAACGATCTCTCCATTCTTCACTACCGGTTTTTCCACGATAGTTCCTACAGATAGAATAGCTGAGTTTGGCTGATTGATGATACTGGTAAATTCCGTAATGCCGTACATTCCCAGGTTAGAAACGGTAAAGGTACTGCCTTCCATCTCCTGCGGCTGCAGTTTCTTGTTTTTCGCCTTGCCTGCAAGTTCTTTGACATTGGCACCAATTTGAGTCATGCTCATTTGGTCGGCAAACTTAAGTACCGGCACCAAAAGGCCTTCTTCAACAGCTACAGCAACTCCCATGTGGATGTGCTTGGCAATCTTTGTAGTTTCGCCTGTCCACTGAGAATTCACTTTAGGATGTTTTCTAAGCGCCATTGCAGAAGCTTTGATCACAAGGTCGTTGAAAGAAACCTTGGTGTCTGGCATCGCATTGATCTGCTTGCGGTTTTGCATCGCGCTCTCCATGTCTACCTCGATCATAAGGTAGTAGTGAGGCGCGTTGAATTTAGATTCAGCAAGTCTCCTGGCAATGGTCTTACGCATTTGAGAATTTTTGGTCTCTTCAAAGCTTTCTTCCCCAACAGGAGTATAAGTTTGTACCGGTGCAGCAGCTGCAGGCTCTTTCGCCTGTGTTGCTTCTGCTTGTTTGGTTGCAGCAGGTTTTTCTGAAGGTTTGTAAGCTTCAATATCTTTCTTGACGATCCTGTTGTTCTCTCCGGAACCTTTCACGTCAGCAAGGTTGATCCCTAGCTCCTCAGCCATTTTCTTAGCCAAGGGAGAAGCAAAGATCCTTCCTCCTTCTGAAGTAGTCGCAGTTGCTGCTGAAGATTTTTCTTCTGCCGCCGGCGCTTCTTCTTTCTTCTCTTCAGATTTCTTGTCAGCTGCCGGTTTAGACTTGCCTCCACCTTTAAGCACTGCAGAAACGTCTGTTCCTTCAGGGCCAATAATGGCAAGAATACTATCTACAGGTGCGGTCTCTCCTTCTTCTACTCCAACGTACAACAGTATACCAGTGTAGAAAGATTCAAATTCCATCGTGGCCTTATCTGTCTCGATCTCGGCCAGGATATCACCTTCTTCTACTTTATCACCTTTGTGTTTTATCCAGCTGGCAACAGTTCCCTCTTCCATAGTATCACTAAGGCGAGGCATTTTAACTACCTCAACACCTTCAGGCACTTCACCTTCTTCGGAAGTTTCTTCAGAAGAAGATGCTTCTTCAGATCCCTCTTTTTCAGAAGTTTCTTTCTCTTCGGTTTTAGCTTCCGAAGCGGCACCACCTTCTTTTATAAGGTCTGAAATATCTTCACCTTCCTCACCAATGATCGCCAAAAGCGTATCAACCGGTGCGGTTTCTCCTTCTTCAATTCCTATGTGCAGCAGGGTTCCTTCATAAAAGGACTCAAATTCCATGGTAGCCTTATCTGTTTCGATCTCGGCCAGGATATCTCCTTCTTCTACCTTGTCTCCCTTATGTTTCAACCACTTTGCAACCACACCTTCTTCCATGGTGTCGCTCAAACGCGGCATGTTGATGATTTCTGCCATAACCTAGTCTAATTTATGGGATAAAAACGGATAATCTTTTTGTTCGTACACAACATCGTAAAGCTGGCTCACGTCTGGCCATTCAGAATCTTCGGCAAATTTCTCACATTCAGATACCAGATCTTTAACGCGTTTGTCTATCGTCTTGATCTCCTTTTCTGTTGCGTATTTTTTCTTCTCGATAATGTCTTTTACCTGGGTGATAGGATCGATCTTTTGATACTCTGCCACCTCTTCTTTGGTACGATATTTTTGAGCGTCACTCATGGAATGTCCACGGTAACGGTATGTCTTAAGCTCAAGGAAAGTTGGGCCTTCACCTTTACGGGCACGAGCGATGGCTTCATCAAGGGCTTCAGCCACCTTTTCTGGATTCATCGCATCTACAGGTCCGCAAGGCATATCATAACCCAAACCAAGTTTCCATATCTCGGTGCTTTTTGAAGTTCGGGCCACAGAAGTTCCCATCGCATAACCATTGTTTTCAACACAGAAAACTACCGGCAGGTTCCATTTCACGGCCATAGTAAAGGTCTCGTGAAGAGAACCCTGGCGCGCTGCTCCATCTCCCAAAAAGGTTAAAGTAACGGCATCTCTCTTAAAGTATTTGTCGGCAAACGCCAGGCCGGCACCCAAAGGAATTTGTCCTCCTACGATCCCGTGACCTCCGTAAAAACGGTGTTCTTTAGAGAAAATATGCATAGAACCACCCATCCCGTGAGAAGTTCCTGTTTTCTTACCGTAAAGCTCGGCCATTACGCGGCGCGGGTCAACTCCCATTCCAATTGGCTGTACGTGGTTTCGGTAAGCAGTGATCATTCGGTCTTTAGAAAGATCCATCGCATGTAAAGCACCTGCAAGAATCGCTTCCTGACCATTATATAGGTGTAAAAAACCTCTTACTTTCTGCTGAATATAAACCTGCGCAAGTTTATCTTCAAACTTCCGCCAGAACAGCATGTCCTCATACCACTTCAGGTAAGTGGCTTTTGTTATTTTCTTCATTAATGACTAGTTTTTAATGCTAAGCAATGCTTGCGCCAAGCGAACAACAAAAATACTATTTTCAATAGGAACAGAAAACAGTTTCTGTTCTAAAAAGCGCGAAAACGTTATAGGTATGAATTGTCGAAGATAAGCGGTAAAAGATCTGACACCGAATTGGCTTTTACCACCTTACCTTTTTCTCCCATAAAATAGATCTCAATAGGCTGCTCCTGCTTCACCTCATACTCTGCAATAGCCTGCCTGCATGAACCGCATGGAGGGGTAGGCACCTCAACAGGATGATTTTGAGAGCGGGCCGAAAGTGCCATTTTTAGAATCTTTTCTCCCGGATATTTTGCCCCGGCATAAAATATAGCCGTTCTCTCGGCACATAAGCCTGCAGGATAAGAAGCATTCTCCTGATTGCTACCGGTGATCACTTCACCATTCTCCAGCAGGATAGCCGCTCCTACCTTAAACTGGGAGTAAGGCGAATACGATTTTTCTCTTGCATCTATAGCTTGTTTCATAAGATCCTGAACATCCTGAGACAATTCCTCTTCGGAATCGAACACATCAAGATCTGCGCTAATGGTTATTTTCTTCATTTATGTAGTTTCTGAAGACAAAAGCTCCCGCAACTTTATCAGTCCGGGAGTTCGTTTGCCCTTTAATTTCAGGTGCAAAGATAATTAATAATGAGTGATTTATACAGTCGTTTTTATTCTAATAAATTTCGGTGTATTGCCTACCAAAGTTGAAAGTAAGGCCAAAACGCAAAGTACCCTCTAAAGGACTTACCACTTCTGAAGTGGAGAACAGGTAGGAAATATCAATGTTGACCACATTATACTTGAAACCTGCCCCAAAAGAAACGAACTCTCTGGAACCCTTTTCGGGACTTTCATGAAAGTAACCGGTCCTAAAAGCAAAAGTATCTTCATAGACATACTCTCCTCCCACAGCCCAGGTCACTTCCTTTAATTCTTCGCTAAACCCGTCGGGCGCATCGCCAAAAGATTTAAAAATTCCTTCTATTGCACCTATTGAGTTATACTCCTGATTGTCTTCTGCATCGATATCACCATCACCATCAAAATCTTTAGGAGTCGGCACCAAAAGTTTATTGAATTCGAGATAAGTTCCAATAGTATTGGACTGGTCCAGGATAAAATCGAATCCTCCACCTATCTTCAGGTTAGTGGGAATAAAGTTTTCCTGCCCGCCTTCATCATATTTGATCTTTGGGCCTATGTTAGAAAAATTCACCCCAGCTCTCCATCGGCCATCAAAGTTGGTGAAATCTATAGCCTGGCTGCGGTAATATGCCGCCACATCCACTCCAAAGGTACTGGCCGCGGTTGCATCGGGATCTACGGGAGCTAACTTAAGATCAGAACGCAAATACCTACCGGCTACAGCCATTGAAAAATTATCACTCAACCTTAACGCATAAGAGAGGTCAAGGGTAAATTCATTAGGACTCAATATTAAAGGAAGATCCTCGGGGGTGTCCCTCGCCTCAATATTACCAAGGCTGAAATACTTAAAACTGGCACCAAAGGCACTTCTGTCGCTTATTCTATTATAGTAGGTAATGTTCCCCAGAAAAATATCACTTACCAGTTCGCTCAGGTATGGAGTGTAGGTCACACCAAATCCCTGTTGACTTTCAGCAAAAACATACTTCGCAGGATTCCATTGCTGGGCAAAAGCGTCGACCGACGTCGCTACCCCCTGGTCTCCCATTCCTGCTGCACGTGCATCGGCAGCAATGAGTAAAAATGGTACCGCTGTGGTAATTACCCTATCCTGTTCTTCCTGAGCAAAAGATTTAGCATTAAGAAACAACATTAAACTTAATACTAAAAGCGATAAATTCTTCATACGGCTGATTAATAATTAACAAATATACCCGAAATCCGCAACTTACATACAGGATCACCGAATTTCTCCTTTTTTCCTAACATAACGTATAAATTAACAGAAGCTTATAAAGATTTTCATAAAAATTTTTAGGCCTGGATAACCCCCAACTCAAGTATTCCTTTAAATCTTATATAAATTGTGAAAAAATCTAGGAAACAATTACTTGCTCCCTATTATCTAATTGTTCCGATTTGCTATAGTTGTGGTAAAAAATATCTTCAGAAAAGAAAAAACAATTATTTTTGCCATTTTAGAAGCCTGTTGTTTTTCAGGTTTTTAGCCAGAAAGAAATGTAAGACAGGATAATAAAGGGCTCAGAAACCCGTTATCATTAAGATTTTCAGGACAGTAACAGACAGGCAATCTGCTGAAATAATCTTGAAAGTTTTGCGTTAATTACTATATTGCAAAGCAAAAATTGCTACAAAAGATATTGTACATATGAGAAATAAGCTTGCTGTAAAAGCATTTGTCGCCATCGCTTTAAGCGCCGGTCTCTTCAGCTGTAACAAATCCAAGGATTATAAGAATAATTCCCGTGCCACCGGATGGGACATCAACTCTAAGGAGGGTGGATTCAACTACAATGCTGATTACGACGAACAGGATGCAGGACCGGGATTGGTCTTTGTGGAAGGCGGAACTTTCACAATGGGCCGCGTGGAAGATGATGTGATGCATGACTGGAATAACAGCCCGACTCAACAGCACGTTCAGTCATTTTACATGGACGAGACAGAGGTGACTAACCTTATGTACCTGGAGTACTTAGATTACCTGAAGAGGGTTTATCCTCCAAGCCAGGAAAGATACCGCAACATTTACCAGGGAGCTCTTCCCGATACGCTTGTTTGGAGAAACCGTCTTGGATATAACGAAACCATGACCAACAACTACCTGCGCCACCCGGCTTATGCAAATTATCCGGTAGTAGGTGTGAGTTGGATACAGGCTGTTGAATTCAGTAAGTGGAGAACAGATCGTGTGAACGAACTTAGACTTGAGAAAGAAGGTTTTACTCAAGAAGGCGCACGTTTTGCTGCCGAACCTGGAGAAACTTTTAGTACCGAAACTTATTTAAATGCTCCCAGTAAAACTTATGGAGGCAACGAAGAATTAGTACGAGGCGGAAAAAATGCCGACAGATTTATGGTCGAAGGCACTCAAGGTGGTGAAGATGCTGAGGCTTCGGGAGCCACCAATCTTTACGTACAGCGTAAACATGGGGTGTTGCTTCCGGAATACAGACTTCCTACCGAAGCTGAGTGGGAATATGCCGCTCTTGCACTTGTTGGAATCAGAAATTATAACGTTTACCGCGGAAGAAAGAAATATCCGTGGGATAGTCAGTACACGAGGTCCGGAGACGCAAGAAAACGCGGCGATCAAATGGCCAACTTCAAGCAGGGTGATGGTGATTACGGCGGAATTGCCGGATGGAGTGACGACGGCGCCGATATTACTGCCGAAGTTAAATCTTACGAACCAAACGATTTCGGCCTGTACGATATGGCCGGTAACGTAGCAGAATGGGTTGCCGATGTTTACCGCCCTATAGTTGATGATGAGTTTAACGACTTCAACTACTACAGAGGGAATGTTTATACCAAAAATGCGATCACAGAAGACGGTACTGTAAAAGTATTGGGCGTTGACGAAATTACATATGACACCTTGAGCAATGGTAAAATTGTGGCAAGGAACCTTCCGGGAGAGATCAAAACTGTTCCTATTACAAAAGAAGATACTTACTTAAGACCAAACTTTTCCGAAAGTGACAACAGGGACTTCAGGGATGGAGATAGAAATTCCAGTAGATACTACAACAACTTCGAGGAAGTGCAGGATCCTAACAAAAGAATGTACAATTCTCCGGTTCACACGGCAACTGTCGATAGCATAGGAGGACAAAGCCTGCAGTACGACACTTCTACAGGAAGAACCACTCTTATTGACAACAACGTGAGAGTTTACAAAGGTGGATCCTGGAGAGACCGTGCTTACTGGTTAGACCCTGCTCAAAGGAGATTCTTCCCTCAGGACATGGCCACAGACTATATTGGTTTTAGAAACGCCATGTCTCGTGTAGGATCAAAATCTCTTAAAAAGAATAAAACTGCGACAAATTAAAAGCCGCATAAGAATTTAAGAAGAAGCCCTGACCTTAGTTAGGGCTTTTTTTATAGCTTTATTTTATGGAAATAAAAAAGTTGCACAAGCTGTTCCAAAACAGTTGCGGAGTAAGCACCGACACCAGGAAGATCAAACCTGACAGCATTTTTTTCGCTCTTAAAGGAGAAAATTTTAACGCCAATGACTTTGCTATTGAAGCCCTTGAAAAAGGGGCCAGTTATGCGATCATTGACGAGCAGCCCAGAAAGATGAAGAAGCAGCTCATCCTGGTCCACAATGTTCTCCAAACTCTGCAGGAGCTTGCAACCTACCACAGGAACTATCTAGGCCTTCCCGTACTGGCGCTAACCGGCAGCAACGGCAAAACCACCACGAAAGAGCTCATTAATGCAGCACTTTCGAGAAAATACCGAACCACTGCTACAGTAGGCAACCTGAACAACCATATAGGCGTCCCACTTACTTTGCTGTCTATGAATAAAAAAACACAGATAGGTATAGTAGAAATGGGCGCCAATCACCAGAAAGAGATCGAATTCCTCTGTAAAATAGCCCAACCGGATTATGGATATATCACCAACTTCGGAAAGGCACACCTGGAAGGCTTTGGAAGTGAAGAAGGTGTCGTAAAAGGAAAAAAGGAATTGTATGACTTCCTGAAAGAGCATCAAAAAATGCTCTTTTTGAATATGGATGATCCAAGGCAAAAAGAGGAAAAAAGCTATGTACGCTGCTATAGCTTTGGAGAAGATCCAGAAGCAGAACTAAACCTGAAGTATACTAAAAAGGACAATTTTGCAGGTATAACCACTGAAGAGCTGGAGGTCAACAGCAATTTAATAGGTGATTACAATGCCCGCAACCTGGCAGCTGCCTTTGCAATTGGTAAATTCTTTGAAGTACCCGCCGAAGAAATTAAAGCAGGACTGGAAAGTTACACTCCATCTAACAACAGGTCCCAGATCATCGAAAAGAACGGCCAAAACATCATTTTAGACGCCTATAATGCAAACCCGACCAGCATGGCGGCAGCCATAGAGAACCTGGACAGCATGGACAGCGGTTCCAAAAGTGTCATTTTAGGCGATATGTTCGAACTTGGGCCTCTGGCCGAAGAAGAACATCAGCAGTTGGTAAATAAGATCTCAGATACCTCTCTTGAACATGTATTTCTGGTAGGCGAGAATTTCTTTAAAACTGAAACTCCCGAAAACATCCGGAAGTTCAAAAGTTTTGACGACTTCAGGGAAGAGTTTGATCCTTCAGAAACTGCAAACTCGCTGTTGCTCATCAAAGGTTCGAGAGGAATGGCTCTAGAGCGGGTTCTTGAACTGCTGTAAAATCAAAAAACCTCACAGGTTTTGAAAACCTGTGAGGTTTAAAAATAAAAAAGGCTTCCGTTTTGGAAGCCTTTTTTCGTGGGTGATACTGGGTTCGAACCAGTGACCCCTACCTTGTCGAGGTAGTGCTCTGAACCAGCTGAGCTAATCACCCTTCTGCAATCAAAAAAGGCCTCCATTAAGGAAGCCTTCTTTTGTGGGCAAT
>JBAVJB010000071.1:0-19307 GCA_049687495.1 Salinimicrobium sp. | reverse complement strand
CCGGAGAAGGGTATAAATGGAGGGTAAATCCTTTTCGAACCAGATATCCACAACACTTCCGCGCACGGAAAGGATCTTTCCTTCGTGGTAAGTGCTTTTTCTGTGTATATCATCCTTTTTCACCTTTACTCAGGTTGTTATATCTAATTTACTGAACTTCAGGGTGTTTTTGGGTGATTTTTATCATTATAAGGAACACAGAAAGATAAATAAAGGAGAAAGCCTAACGGAGGGCAGGCAGAAAAAGCCTCCTCCAAAATGTCATTTTTGAGGAGGCTTTGTGTTGAGACTCTTGGAGAGAATTTTAATGCTTCAATTTCTTCAAAATTCAAAATCTTCCGCAGAAAAACCTTACTACAAGGTCAAAAAAAGCCCCTTAAAAAGGGGTTTTTAGTAGCGAGCCCTGAAGTTTCGCGAGAAATTTGAAACCTTTAGGTCTCCCAATCTTTTCAACTATAAAACTTGACAGCCGGGCATAAAAAAAGTCCCTTTTTAGAAGGGACTTTTTTTGGGGGACTTTAGTAGCGAGAACGAGATTTGAACTCGTGACCTCCGGGTTATGAATCCGACGCTCTAACCAACTGAGCTACCTCGCCATTTGCTGTAAAACCTGAGCTTTTCAAGGCTTCTGGTTTTGTTTAGCGGGTGCAAATATAAAAACAATTTGTCTTGTGGCAAACTATCTTTTCCGAAATATTTATTTTGATTTCTTTTAGAGTTTGCAATTAATAATTATATTGCCCGAAACTAATCAAAAACCACAGAATGGACGAGAAGATAAAGTACGAGATGGAGTTTCCAATTCAGGCTTCGCCGTCTCTATTATACAATTACATCGCAACCCCTTCGGGCCTAAGTGAATGGTATGCCGATAATGTGAATTCAAGGGGAGAGATGTTTACCTTTATCTGGGAAGGAAGCGAGGAACAAGCAAAATTGCTGAGCAAGAAAACTGGCGAAAGAGTTAAATTTCGTTGGGTTTCTGATGACGATTCGCCCTATTTCTTTGAGCTTCGCATTCAGGTGGACGAGATCACCAAGGATGTTTCCATCATGGTTACCGATTTTGCCGAGGAAGACGAACTAGAAGAAGGTAAAATGCTTTGGGAAAATATGATCTCAGATCTTAAAACAGTATTGGGATCGGTTTAGATTTTCCCTATATAAATACTAACTTTGCCCGTTTTTAAACGGGTTTTTTTATGGTCAATCACAACGGAGAAATACAGGAAAAGGAATCGGCTTCATTGAGCATTAACAACAGGGGTTATGCCTACGGGGATTCGGTCTTTGAAACCATCAGGGCGATCAACGGCAAGATCATGTTCTGGGAAGATCATTACTTTCGGCTTATGGCTTCCATGCGCATCATGAGGATGGAAATTCCTCAATCTTTTTCTCCGGAATTTCTTGAAGAGGAGATCAAAAACCTTCTGGAGGCAAATGAACTGCTGAATTCCCCGGCGAGAGTCCGTTTTTCGGTCTACCGCAAAGAAGGAGGTTTTTACACCCCGGCGACCAACGAAATTGGCTATTTACTGTCTGCTGAAGCTTTAGATGAGCCTTTTTATTTGCTCAATGATGACTTTTATGAAGTCGAGCTGTTCAAGGATCATTATGTGAACAGTGGTTTGCTTTCAACCTTAAAGACCAACAACAAAGCAGTCAATGTGCTGGGCAGTATCTACGCAAAAGAAAATGACTATAGCAATTGTTTGCTGCTGAATGAAAACAAGAGTGTAGTGGAAGCCCTCAACGGCAATATCTTCCTGGTGAATGGGAAGACCATTAAAACTCCGCCATTGGCTGACGGGTGTCTGAAAGGTATCATTCGAGGAAAATTGATCGAGATCTTGAAAAAACTGCCTGATTATACTTTTGTTGAAGATTCAATTTCGGCTTTTGAGCTGCAAAAGGCAGATGAAATGTTTATCACAAATGTGGTCGTGGGGATACAGCCGGTAAGTAAGTACCGGAAAAAGGAATATAGTGCAGAGGTTTCAAAAACCCTGCTTTCCAGGCTCAATATGCTCGCGCGCCTGGGTTAATTATAGGACGGATTCTCGGGTGCGTTAGACCAGATCACATAACTGCCGCCTAATTGCATCATCTTATCTTTCCAGAAGTTGCTGGGTTTACGATTAAGGACCTCCTTATTGTCCTTATTTTCTGCAACTATCCAGGAATGAGCGTTGAGCTCTTCATTAAGCTGTTCACATTCCCACCCCGAATATCCCAGGAAAAATTTGATCTCGTTCTCCGAGATGAGGTCCTGGCTTATGAGTCCTTTTACAACTTCAAAATTTCCTCCCCAGTAGATCCCACTGGCAATCTCGATGCTATCTGGAATGAGATCGGGTACTTTATGGATAAAATATAAGTTATCCTGTTCCACGGGCCCGCCGTTGTATACAGGAAAATCTGCTTGCATATCTGGAATAAGGTCTTGAAGAGTAAAGTCTAGCTTTTTGTTAAGGATGAACCCTATTGATCCGCTTTCCGCATGGTCGGCCAACAACACGACAGAGCGATTAAATGAAAGATCTCCCGTGAGAGACGGTTCGGCGATCAACAGGTGACCCTTGGCTGGTTTAAGTGTTGTCATAGTAACGATCTTTCTTTTAAAGCTAAAGAAATAAAGTACAGCTTCAAACGTTACTTGACATTATTTAACAAAAAAACTCTCCCGGCTGGGAGAGTTTAATATTTTTTTAGCGTTTTCTGAAGCCTAGTTTACGGCTTTCTGAAGATCTGCTCCGGCTTTGAATTTCACCACGTTTTTAGCACCAATTTTAATGGTTTTTCCTGTTTGTGGGTTTCTTCCTTCTCTGGCAGCTCTTTTAGATACTGACCATGATCCAAATCCTACCAAAGATACGCGGTCACCTTTCTTAAGAGATCCTTCTACGTTTTCTAGAAAAGATTCCAAAGCTTTTTTAGCAGCTGCTTTAGAGATCCCTGCGTTTTCTGCCATTGCATCGATTAAATCTGTCTTGTTCATAATTTGAGTTTTTAAATAGTTGTTGGTTAAACTTTAATTAATTTGCTCTACAAATTTATATGGAATTCTTTGCCATGCAAGTAATGGCAAGGGAAATGGCCTGAATTGTTAATAACTTCGGTAAATTGTTAATAACCTTTGTTGATTAATTCCAAAATTCGCTCATTTCAGTAAACACAAGGGTTTAGCGAACTTTTGCATTTGGATAGAACTCATAGCCGTTCAAAAGATCTTTTACCGGCATCTTCCTTTTGCCCGGCAACTGGATTTCTTTAAGAATAATAAAGCCGTTTTTTATCGCAACTTTAACGTTTTTTTCTTCAAATGTTAAAGCGCCTATTTCAAGTTCATGTTGGGCGTCTTCTTTACCTGCATCATAGATCTTCATCATCATGTCATCATTGCCGTTCTTTAGGATGGTCCAGGCCGTAGGATAGGGACTAAGGCCTCTAATGAGGTTATATATGTCATCCATATTGCTGGTCCAGTCAATGCGGGTATTCTCTTTGTTCAGTTTGTAAGCAGATCGTAAGGTTTCTGTCTTTTCCTGCGGAATCCTCTTTACATCGCCTTTTTCTATGCTCCTGATGGTTTCAAGTACCAGCCCGGCACCGGTGTTCATCAACTTGTCATGCAGGCTACCGGCATTTTCATTAGGCTCAATGTCCACCTTCTCCTGAAGGATGATCTCACCGGTATCGATCTTGTCGTCTATAAAGAAGGTAGAAACCCCGGTCTGGGTTTCGCCGTTGATCACTGCCCAGTTTATAGGTGCGGCTCCCCTGTACTGTGGCAGCAGGGAGGCGTGCAGGTTGAAGGTGCCAAATTCCGGCATTTTCCACACTGCTTCAGGAAGCATTCTAAATGCCACCACCACCTGGAGGTTTGCCTGCAAGGCTCTGAGTTCCTGCAGAAAATCTTCGGCTTTTAAGTTGGTGGGCTGTAAAACTTCCAGTCCTTGTTCTTTAGCATACTTCTTCACCGCCGACTCCTGTAATTTTCGTCCTCTGCCTGCAGGCCTGTCCGGTGCGGTGATCACCCCAACAACTTCGTATCCTGCTTCAACAATAATCTTTAAGGTTTCCACTGCAAAATCGGGTGTTCCCATGAACACTATACGTAAATCTCTCATAAATGCTTCAGTTTATATTTATTGTCTGCAGTTACGGCCAGGGCTCCTTTCTCTACCAGCAGCCTTAATACCTGCAGAATATGAGCTTCCGAAAAGGGCAATTTTTGGGTCATTTCCCTGGAGGAATGTTCTTTTTCTTCAAGCAGCCCCACAATTTTAAAATAGATCTTTTTCATGCTTTCGCGGTCCAGCTTTTCTTCGGAAGGCATACATACCGAACAAATTCCGCAGGGGCGGGTATTGGTCTCTCCAAAGTACTGCAGCAGCTGTTCGCTTTTGCAAAGTTTGTCATTCTTTATGAACTGCAGAACATCCCTGATCTTTTGCTGCTTGTTCTCTGCCTGCTGCCTGATGTATGGTGCCAAAGGGTTTATGGTAGCCTCGTCCTCACGCGGCACTAAAAAGCTCACTTTGGTGTCATGCTGGTCGTGCTCGAATTCCAGCAGGTTGTCTTTCTCAAGATGGCGCAGCAGTTTTACGGCTTCTGCCCGGTTGGTTCCGGCTTTTTCGCACACCAGCTGCAGGTTAATGTCTATTTTGTTGTCAAAGGCCCCGCCGTAGGTGCGCAAAATTGCCTTTACAACCGCGTCGAACATGGGGTTGGCCTCTAAATAATAAGTAAGCTGTTTTCCGGAAACCAGGAATTGGATCCTTGTTTTCTTCTGAAACTGTTCAGAAAGGTTGAGCACGCTTAGCCGGTCCAGCAGCTGTAAAGAATTGTAAGCCTGCAGCACGTTGAGCTCATACTTGCTGCAGAACTCGTAAAAATTGAAAAAATGCGTGCTGCCTTCTCCTTCTCCAAAGGCTATTCTAAAATAGGTGTTGAGTTTCCTGTAGACCAGCTTCACAAAATCAACAGTAGGAAGGGTGGCTAAAAATTGATTTTTAAGCAGGGGAATATCGCTCTCATTGGTGAGCACAACTGCTTTTGCTGGTTTGCCATCACGGCCTGCCCTGCCTGCTTCCTGGAAGTAGCTCTCCAGGCTCTCCGGCAGGTTCATATGTACCACGTTGCGAACATCGGGCTTGTCTATCCCCATTCCAAAGGCATTGGTGGCCACCATTACCCGTTTCTCGTTCTTTAGCCATTGCTGCAGTCTTCCCGATTTCTCCTTTTGAGTAAGGCCTCCATGGAAAGAGGTGGCAGAAATGCCCTTTTTGACAAGTAAGTCTGAAAGCTCAACAGTGGCTTTCCTGCTGCGAACATAGATGATGGCTGACTCGTCGTGTTCCCTTAAAAGTTTTTCGAGGTAATAATTCTTATCCTGTACCTGCTTCACATGGTAACCAAGATTCTCACGAAGGAAACTGTTTTGAAAGACCTTAGGTTCCTTAAAATCCAGCTGCTCTAAAATGTCTTTTACCACAGGTTTTGTTGCGGTAGCGGTAAGCGCGATCATCGGTACCCCGGGCTGCAATTCGCGCAGCAGGGCAATGTCGCGGTAGGCCGGCCTAAAGTCGTGGCCCCATTGCGAGATGCAATGTGCTTCGTCAATGGCTATCAGGTTGAGCGGCATCTGCTTGATACGCTCCTGCACCAGGTCCTGTTGCAGTCTTTCGGGCGAGAGGTAAAGGAATTTATAATTTCCGTAGATGCAGTTGTCCAGCAAAGTATCAACTTCAGCAAAAGGAGTGCCGCCGGGCAGTGCCATGGCTTTTATTCCTTTTTTCTGAAGCGCGTTCACCTGGTCCTGCATGAGGGCGACAAGCGGCGAGATCACAATGCAGATCCCATCCATTGCCATGGCGGGAACCTGGAAACATAAAGATTTTCCGCCGCCGGTAGGCAGCAGGGCCAAAATATCATTTTTGGAAAGCACAGCGTCGATGATCTCCTTTTGCAGCGGGCGAAAAGAAGAGAAACCCCAGTACTTTTGAAGTGTTTCTTTAGGCAAGGTGGTTCAGGATGAAAGAAGTGCGTTCGGCTATGGTGCCGCAGGGCACTTCAATAGGCTCATAACCGTGAAAGGCATAGCTGCGTGCCAGCTCATCATGTATGGCTACTGCCTGGTCGTAGCTTTCATAGCGCTCGTTATCTTCGGTATAGATATCCTCCCATGGCGGCAGGATAAAGACCTTCTCGTACAAATAATCTTTGCACACCTCGTTGAAAACAGGAGGGTACTCATTTCCGAAGTAATTCATATAGGCCACCACATCTGGTACTCCACGATCAAGAAAGACAAGATCATGGGACATTATGCTGGCCTCCCTGTGTTGTTTGATGCGGCCTTCAAGCAGCAGTTCGCTGAAGAGCAGCGGCTCTTTCAAGAACAACTGATCAATTCCCTTTTGTTGAGCCTCTCTAATAACCTCTCTTGAAACCTCGTGGAAACAGAAGTAACCATTCTGTTCTAGAGCTTCAATGACCGATGTTTTGCCGGTTCCGGGGCCGCCGGTAATAACTATTTTCCTGGTTTTCACGCGGCAAATTTCGGCATTTGAATCCGATTTAAAAAATAGATCTTGAATTGACTATCTTTGCAATTAAACATGAAGAAAGAGAACTATGAGCGAAGCAAAAGACCCGGAAGAATTTTATAACAAATTAAGGGCCCAGCTGCATGATACAGATATGTGGCCAACCATCTACCTATATAAATTTATTGTGCCTACCAATGAACATAAGATTGAGGCCATTCATGATATTTTTGACAATATGGGTGCCGTGATAAAGACCAAGAAATCGAGAAACGGTAAATACACCAGCGTTTCGGTCAATGTGAAGATGAAGAATCCAGACCATGTGATCGAGAAATATAAAGAGGTTGGAGTGAAAATTGAGGGAGTGATCTCCCTGTAACCTGTAGTTATTACAAAAAAGGTTGCTGCAGCCCAATTATATTATTTAATTTGCAGGCGATAAACTTCTGCAGTATATTATCACCTTATAAATTAGCATTTTGACAAACGAATTAGAGTATAACTCCGAGAGGAGTAAGTTGATCATTCCTGAATATGGGAGACATCTTCAGAAAATGGTGGAACATGCCGTTTCTATTGAAGATGAAAAAGAGAGGAACAAAGTAGCCAAATCTATCATCGCGGTGATGGGAAATTTAAACCCTCACCTTAGAGATGTGCCCGATTTTCAGCATAAACTTTGGGACCAGCTTTTTATCATCAGCGATTTTAAACTTGATGTTGACAGTCCTTTTCCAAAGCCTTCCAAAGAAATGCTTGAGGAAAGGCCGGAGAGAATGAGCTATCCTCAAAATTTCCCGAAGTACCGCTTCTACGGAAATAACATCAAAAGAATGATCGACCAGGCGAACAAGTGGGAAGACGGGCCAGAAAAAGAAGGCTTGATCTACACCATCGCCAACCACATGAAAAAATCTTACCTAAGCTGGAACAAAGATACTGTAGATGATAGGGTGATCTTCGACCATTTGCGCGAATTGAGCGGCGGCAAGATCGATATCAAAGCTTCAGATGAAGACCTCAGCGAAGCATCAGACCTGCTAAGGAGTAACAAGAAGTACAGCAATACTCCAAAAAAATCTTCAGGTAAAAAACGTACCAGAAGCCGTAAACGTTACTAAACAAAAATTTTAATGGGAACTTTTCAAATCGAGGGAGGACATTCCTTAAAGGGAGAGATCAATCCTCAGGGAGCCAAGAATGAGGCTTTACAAATACTTTGTGCCGTTTTACTAACGCCCGAAAAGGTCACTATTCATAATATTCCCGATATTCTTGACGTCAATAAACTCATTCACCTGCTAAGGCAGCTGGGAGTGAAAGTTGAGAAGATTGGTAAGGGGAGCTACACTTTTCAAAGTGATGAGCTTGACCTGGATTATCTCAAAAGTGAAAAATTCAAGGAAGAAGGCAGCGGCCTGCGAGGTTCTATCATGCTGGTAGGGCCAATGCTTGGCAGGTTTGGGCACGGATATATTCCGCGTCCCGGAGGCGACAAGATAGGCCGAAGAAGGCTGGACACGCATTTTGAAGGCTTCATTAAACTGGGAGCTAACTTCAGGTATAATAAGGAAGAACGTTTTTACGGCGTTGAAGCTCCCGAAGAAGGCCTTAAAGGAACTTATATGTTGCTCGAGGAAGCCTCGGTAACCGGAACAGCCAATATTGTCATGGCTGCGGCTCTTGCCAAAGGAAAAACCACTATTTACAATGCAGCCTGTGAGCCATACCTGCAACAGTTGTGCAGTATGCTCAACGCGATGGGAGCATCTATTAAAGGAATTGGTTCAAACCTGCTCGAAATAGAAGGGGTAGAATCTTTGGGAGGTTGTACGCATACTGTCCTGCCAGATATGATCGAGATAGGCTCCTGGATTGGTTTGGCCGCAATGACCAAAAGTGAAATTACTATAAAGAATGTTTCCTGGGACCACCTGGGCTTGATCCCTTCGGCTTTTAGAAAGCTGGGAATAAACCTGGAGAGAAGGGGAGACGATATTTATATTCCGCCGCATACAGACGGGTATGAAGTGCAAAGCTTCATCGATGGTTCTATCATGAGCATAAGTGATGCTCCCTGGCCGGGCTTTACGCCCGATCTTTTGAGTATTATGCTTGTGGTTGCCACACAGGCCAAAGGAGACGTGCTTATTCACCAAAAAATGTTCGAGAGCCGTTTGTTCTTCGTGGATAAATTGATCGACATGGGCGCCAAGATCATTCTATGTGACCCGCACAGAGCTACAGTTATAGGCCATGACTTCAAATCGCAGCTTAAGGCAACGGTAATGACCTCGCCAGATATAAGGGCCGGGATCTCACTTTTGATCGCAGCGCTTTCTGCCAAGGGAACTTCTGTGATCCACAATATTGAACAGATTGACCGGGGTTATGAAAATATAGATGAACGCCTTCGAGCGATCGGGGCGAAGATCGAGAGGATCGCATAAAAAAAGCAAAGGCTGCCAATTGGCAGCCTTTACTTTTTTTTGGTCTTTTTAGTGACTCTGCATTTCTGCTTTTCTTTTCTTAAGCTGTTTTTCAATATCCTTCACCGTCTCGGCAGCTGCAGCCTCAAAACTATCATCGTTGGAAGACGCATGTATCTTTGGCCCCGGCAGGCTCACTTCAATGGCGCACACTTTTCCCTTGCCATTGGTAGATTTCTCCTCTTTAAACATCACATCTGCCGAAATGATCCAGTCATATTTGGTTTCAAGTTTATCCAGTTTCCTCTGTACCAGCTGTTCTGCCGAAAGTTTTGATTCAGAATGTACAAATTGAATGTTGGTCTTCATATTTCTTTGTTTTTACATTTTTTCAGTTTTTAATATACCAAAAAAGACAGAATATATGCGGGGTTTATAAAAACTATAACGTTCTTTTCTCCTGCTTTTTTTCTGCGGAAAATTCCTTTGGAAAATGCCATTTTTGACACCCTATCTGGAGGAACGTGAAGCCACAACTTCAAATTTCATGCTGCCATCCGGCTGAAGCGTATATTCATAGATCGACCTGCCCTGCACATGCCCGTCATCATAGGTGGCAAGTACCCAGTCTTCGCTGATCACCTGCACTTCTCTAAAGGCCATGGTTCCGCCTACTTCGGCTTTCATCGGGATCTTTTCGGGCTGCTTTTTTAGTGCACTCTTCACGTATTCCCGCGGATTTTCAATAGAATCGAAATTCTTTCCGAAGAAAACAGGGTAATTAGACGCCAGTTCTCCTTTGGTCATAAGCGCTTTAAGGGAATCATTCATTCTCCTTTGCTGTGTGAGCACATTAGAGATGGAATCCAGCTTGCGGTTGGCATCCCTGAACTTTACATCGTTGTCATCACAACTGGAAAGGCTAAGTACAATAAGGCTTGAAAATGCTATTTTTGAAAGGTATTTACTATTCATCATAAATATTCTCATAGGGATTGTTTGGGGTTACAAAAAATTCGCCGGTCACGTATCTAAAGTGCTTGTCCAGCTTTTTGATCTCTTCAAGGTCCTCCCGGTCAAGATCTAGATTGCGGCTTTCAAAGTTCGCCTTGATATGTTTTTCTGAAGTTGACTTTGGGATCACAGCAGTTCCTCTTTGCACGGCCCATTGAATGAGTACTTGCCCCGGCCCGGCATTGTGTTTTTCTGCTATTTTTTTAATGGTGGGGTTTTCAAGAAGCGAAGGTTCATCTTCGGCTTTCATGGAAGAAACCCTGTCGCCGCTGCCCAGTGGCGAATAAGCTGTAGCGTGAATATCGTTCTCCTTAAGGAATTTTAGAAGGTCGTGCTGCTGCAGGAACGGGTGCAGTTCTACCTGGTTCATCTCTGGGGTCTCCTGTGTTTTAGACATGAGGTCCCGCAGCTTTTTTTCACTAAAGTTGGACACTCCAATATGTTTTACCAGGCCTTGCTTTTTAGCTTCGACCATGGCATTCCAGGTTTCAATGATTGGCACTTCTTCAAGTGAGAGATAATCATCGTCCTTTTCGGGAAAACCAACTCCATGTTTGAAAGCCACCGGCCAGTGCATGAGATAAAGGTCGAGGTAGTCCAGCTGCAGGTCTTTTAAAGTCTGCTTTAAAGCGGGAATCACTTCCTCTTTCCTGTGAGAATCGTTCCATAATTTTGAGGTGATCCACACCTCTTCGCGTTTGATCTTAGCTTCAGAAAAAACCGAGCTAAGAGCGTTCCCTATCTCAGCCTCATTACCATAAGTGGCCGCGCAATCAATGTGGCGGTAGCCTTCTTTTAAAGCTATTTTAACAGCTTCTTCAACTTTACCTTTTTGGGATTTCCAGGTGCCCAGCCCAATGGCAGGCATCTCATCATTATTCCGGAATTTTAGTGTTTTCATAATGGTTTTGCGATTTATGCTCAAATTAAGCATGAAAAGCCTGTTCCCAAAGGATAAGAGGCGGTTTAGCAGAAATTTAATAGTATTGCCTGTTGCCTGTAGCCTGTTGCAGGTTTGTAGAGTCCTAGATAGAGTTGACCATTTTTAGAAGTTGGTTGTTTATTCCAAAAACCTAAAACTTTGAACTTCTAATCAATCCCGAATCCTGAATTCTGAATCTTGAATCCTTTAGCGTCTTGGATGGAACTGCTCCATTACATTTTTGAGGTGGCTGCGGTCCATATGGACGTAGATCTCTGTAGTAGTAATGCTTTCATGCCCCAGCATTTGTTGGATCGCCCTAAGGTCGGCGCCATTCTCCAGGAGATGGGTGGCAAAAGAATGCCTGAAGGTGTGCGGGCTCACTTTTTTCTTTATTCCTGCTTCTTCGGCCAGGCGCCTGATAATGGTGAAGATCATGGCACGAGTGAGCTGTTTTCCGCGGCGGTTCAGAAATAGCGTGTCCTCATGCCCTTTTTGGATATTCAAATGGCTGCGGATGTGCTCCCGGTAAAGATTGATATACTTCTTCGTTGTATCGGCAATGGGCACGAATCGTTGTTTGTCGCCTTTCCCGGTTACTTTAATAAAACCTTCCTCAAAGAAAAGACCAGAGAGTTGAAGGGAGATCACTTCAGAAACTCTTAATCCACAGCCGTACAACGTTTCCAGGATAGCTCGGTTGCGTTCCCCTTCGGCTTTTGAAAGATCTATAGCCGCAATAAGCGCATCGATCTCTTCGGTGGAAAGTGTGTCGGGCAATTTTCGCCCCACGCGTGGCGACTCGATGAGGTCCAGCGGATTAGTTTTCCTGTAATCTTCAAAAACCAAAAAGCCGAAGAATCCGCGCAGGCCCGAAATGATCCTGGACTGGGAGCGGGCATTCAGGGTTTTGGCGACGGTATAGATGAACTGCTGCAACTGCTCTTCAGAAATATCCTCGGGAGAGATTTTCAACTCGTGCTCCTCCATGTAAGCCATCAGCTTTTCAACATCCATTCCGTAGTTGGTGATGGTATTTTCTGAAAGGCCGCGTTCGATCCTTAAATACTGCCGGTAATCTTTGAGGGCATTTTCCCAGGTCATGGGATAAAGATAATTTTTTGCTTTGGAAATGGATGCTCTTTTTTAAGTTCGAAATTTTTACATTTACCTTATGAAACTACTCATCATCAACGGCCCTAATCTTAACTTGTTGGGCAGCCGCGAACCCGATACCTACGGAAAAAACGATTTTCCAACCTTTCTGGAAGAACTTCGGAAGAAATATAATGAAGTGAAAATTGATTTTTTTCAGTCTAACATAGAAGGAGAGCTTATCGACAGGCTGCAGCAGGCAGATGAAAATTATGACGGGATCATCCTGAATGCCGCCGCCTACACCCATACTTCTGTGGGAATTGGAGATGCCGTAAAGGCCATTGGCACCCCGGTGGTTGAGGTGCACATTTCAAATACCTCAGCTAGAGAAGAATTCCGCCACAAATCCTTTATTGCGCCCAATGCGAAGGGTGTGATCCTGGGATTCGGGTTGAAAAGTTACCAGCTTGCTGTTCAGAGCTTTATGTAGTTAATGCTTCAAGCCTGAATTGTTCCTCTTCGGAAAAAGGAAAAAAAATGGCTCTTCCGGAGCGATTTTAATGTTAAAAACTTACTTATTTTCTTAAAGTCACTGTTGATTTTGTTAAAAAAGAGACAAATTGGTCTCAGATCTTTTCTAAAGCTTCTTTTTCTGCTGTTTTTTTTGATAGCTTAGTTCAACGATTTAACCTTAAAATCAATCGATTATGAAAAAATTAATTTTTGCTGTAGCCGTGATGTTAACAGTTGGGTTGACCTCGGCTTCTGCACAGGAGTTAAAGCTTGGAGCTCATGCAGGAATTCCCGTTGGAGATGTTTCTGACGCTTCCGATTTCACCCTTGGCGCCTCACTTTCGTATTTATGGAGTCCTGCAGGGATTTTCAAAGTAGGTCCTAAAGTTGGCTATGAACATTTCTTTGTCAAATCAGATTATGGAGATGATTTCAGTTTTCTGCCTATAGCGGCCGAAGGACGTGTAGCTTTGGGAGATGCTGTTTTTGTAGGCCTGGATCTGGGCTATGGTATTGGTGTGAGTAATGGCAATGACGGCGGATTCTATTACAGTCCCAAATTGGGATTTGGTTTTATGGGTCTTAAAGTTGTTGGCTCTTATTCCGGGATCAGCATGAATGGAGGCACTGTTTCTGCGGTTACCGCAGGTCTTGAATTCGGTCTCTAAAAAATAAATAATTTTAAAGATATGAGCGGGAGTTATCTCCCGCTTTTTTTATGTTTGGTCATGAAAAAAGCCTTTTTAAACTGGAGTTCCGGCAAAGATGCGGCTTACGCGCTCTACCTGCTGCAACAGCAAAAGCAGTATGCGGTGGAAAAACTGGTTTGCACGGTAAATTCTGAAGTAGATCGGGTTTCCATGCACGGCCTTCGAAAAGATTTGCTGCTGCAACAGGCAAAGAATATTGGTATCCCGCTTCACATCATCCCCCTGCAAGGCAATGTCTCTATGGACACTTATAACCGCATCATGAAAGAGGAGATGCAGCAGCTAAAGCAGGAGGGCTTTACCCATAGCGTTTTTGGCGATATTTTTCTGGAAGACCTCAAGGCATACCGCGAACAACAGCTTCAAAAAGTGGATTTAGAAGCAGTTTTTCCGCTGTGGAAGATGGACACCAAAAAACTGATGCAGGATTTTCTAAAAGCGGGTTTTAAAGCCATCACCGTCAGCGTTAACGCCGCCGTTCTTGACAGCTCCTTCTGCGGAAGGAGCATAGACGAAGAATTTCTTGCCGGGCTGCCTGCTTCGGTGGATCCCTGCGGCGAAAATGGCGAATTCCATACCTTTGTATTTGACGGCCCAATCTTTAGGGAACCCATAAACTTCAGAAAAGGGGAAATTGTAGCTCAAACCTATGAGCTTTCCGAAGAAAAAGAGGACAACTGCTTTTCCGAAGAACAGAGTTGGGACAATAAGTTCTGGTACTGCGACCTGCTTCCGCAGTAAAATAAGAGGGCTCAAAAATGTCATTTTTGGAAGGTTATTTAACACAAGTTTAATCAGGTTCTTTCTTACGGCATTTCAGTTTGCGAGGCTAATGCCTTAACTTTAGGCATGAAAAAGAAAGAGATAATGAGGAAGGGCTTTGTGTTCAAGAAGTATGAGCAGGAGGAGCAGTCTCCTTTTGACAAACTTTTTGAGATCTTCAAGGAGTTGATCACCCACACTTCCGGCGACTTTGACGAGGCCATTGACTGGCTGCGACAGCTGGACAAGGAGTATAAACTTACCGACGAGAATTACGGCATTGACGATTTTATTGAAGACCTGAAGAAAAAGGGCTACATCCGTGAGGAGATCGATCCCGACGGCAAAGGTGGAATGGCAATCACAGCCAAGACCGAAAGAGCCATAAGGCAGCAGGCGCTTAACCAGATCTTCGGAAAACTTCGGAAAAGCCGCTCGGGAAATCACACTACAAAACATCAGGGATTAGGCGATGAGCATACGGGAGAGTTCAGGAATTTCAACTACGGGGATCCGCTGGACAAGATCTCTATGACAGAGTCTCTTCGGAATGCGCAGATCCACCACGGCGCAGATGATTTTCGGATGACCGAAGATGACCTGGTGGTCGAGGAGACGCATCATAAAAGCCAGATGAGCACCGTGCTCATGATAGATATTAGCCACTCCATGATCCTTTATGGCGAAGACAGGATCACTCCCGCCAAGAAAGTTGCAATGGCACTGGCTGAATTGATCACCACAAGATATCCGAAAGATACTTTGGACATCCTGGTCTTCGGAAATGACGCGTGGGCAATTTCAATCGCCGATCTGCCATACCTGCGGGTGGGACCATACCACACCAACACGGTTGCAGGTTTACAACTGGCAATGGACCTGTTAAGGCGAAAACGAAATACCAATAAACAGATCTTTATGATCACTGATGGGAAGCCCAGCTGCATCAGGGAAAGGGACGGCACCTACTACAAGAATTCGGTGGGGCTGGACCCGTTTATCGTGGAGCAGTGCTACAATACCGCTCGGCAGGCGAGAAAACTGCACATTCCCATCACCACTTTCATGATCGCCAAAGATCCTTACCTCGAGCGTTTTGTGCGGGAGTTCACGCAGGCAAACCAGGGAAAAGCTTTCTTCACCGGCCTCAAAGGCTTGGGCGAGATGATCTTTGAAGATTACGAGACCAACAGAAAAAAAAGAATTAAAGGATAGGCCTCAAAAATGCCTTTTTTGAAGCCTGATAAAAAAATATCTATGGAAATTAAGAACATCAAGACTTTTGGAGAACTCAAGAAATCGGGCTACAAAAGCAGGAGCATAAAAGAAGAGCTGCGGGAGAATTTACTTCAGAAGATAAGAAATGACGAGCCCGCTTTTGAAGGCATACACGGTTATGAAAATACTGTAATTCCTGAACTCGAGCGTGCAATTCTCTCCAAACACAACATTAACCTTCTGGGTTTACGAGGACAGGCGAAGACGCGCTTGGCCCGAATGATGGTGAACCTGCTGGACGAATGGATGCCGATCGTGGAAGGTTCAGAGATCAATGATGATCCTTTCAAGCCGATTTCCCGTTACGCCAAAGAACTCATCAATGCAAAAGGCGACGATACGCCAATTTCGTGGGTGCATCGTGACGACCGCTTTTTTGAAAAGCTGGCCACACCCGATGTTACCGTTGCCGATATCATTGGTGACGTTGACCCAATAAAAGCAGCAAACTTAAAACTGAGTTACGCCGATGACAGGGTGATCCACTTCGGAATGATCCCACGCGCGAACCGCAGCATTTTCGTGATCAACGAGCTGCCCGATCTGCAGGCGCGAATTCAGGTCGCCCTGTTCAATATTTTGCAGGAAGGTGATATTCAGATCCGTGGATTTAAGCTGAGGTTGCCTTTGGATATGCAGTTTGTATTTACAGCCAACCCCGAAGATTATACCAACCGCGGAAGCATTGTTACTCCGCTGAAGGACAGGATTGGCTCGCAAATTTTGACGCATTATCCGTTAAACCTCGAGACTGCCAAGACCATCACCAAACAGGAGGCGAAGCTCGATCAAAATCAGGAGGAGATGGTGCACGTGCCCGAGCTGGCGAAAGACCTGCTGGAGCAGATAAGCTTTGAGGCCCGAGATAATGAATTCATTGATGCGAGGAGCGGAATTAGTGCCAGGCTGAGTATTACGGCCTATGAAAATCTTTTAAGTACTGCAGAACGCAGGGCAGTCAAAAATGGCGAAACCGAGACGCTTTTAAGATTCGGAGATTTTCTTGGCGTCATCCCGAGCATCACAGGTAAGATCGAACTGGTCTATGAAGGCGAGCAGGAGGGAAGTGCCGAAGTTGCACAACAACTTATAGGAGAAGCGGTGAAAACGCTGTTTCCGAAGCTTTTTCCGAAGATAGAAAAGCTCACCAAGGAAGAGGATGAAGATCCTTACGCAGAAGTCGTGGAATGGTTCTTTTCTGAAAGCGGATTTGAGCTCTTAGATGAGACTAAAGATGATGAGTATAAGAAAGCGTTAGATTCCATTCCTGCTTTAGACAGGCTCATCGATAAGTACCAGCCCGAAACTCCTGAGAAAGACCGTTTTTTCCTGAAGGAATTCATTCTTTGGGGCCTGGTAGAGTACAAAAAGCTGAATAAATACCGCTTTGCACAAGGCGTGCAGTTCAAGGATATCTATGGGAGCTATATTAGTGGTTTGTAGATTGTATATTGAATATTGTATACTGTAATAAGCAAAAACCTCCGGAATTTCCGGAGGTTTTTTATGGAAGATCATTGTACAGTATACATTATACAATTTTTCAATCTAAAGATGGATCACTTCATCATAAGCGGCAGCAACGGCTTCCATCACTGCTTCACTCATTGTAGGGTGAGGGTGGATGGCTTTTAGCACTTCATGGCCTGTGGTTTCAAGCTTACGTCCAAGAACGGCTTCAGCGATCATATCTGTAACGCCGGCACCAATCATATGGCAACCCAGCCATTCGCCGTATTTGGCATCAAAGATCACTTTTACAAAACCATCGGGAGTACCGGCAGCTTTTGCCTTTCCGGAAGCTGAAAATGGGAATTTCCCAACCTTCAGCTCGTAACCGGCTTCTTTGGCCTGTTTTTCGGTCATCCCTACAGAAGCGATCTCCGGGGTTGCATAAGTACAACCGGGAATATTTCCGTAGTCGATAGGCTCGACATTCATGCCTTTGATCTTCTCAACGCAGGTGATCCCTTCGGCAGAAGCAACGTGTGCAAGGGCGGGCCCGTGAACCACATCGCCAATCGCGTAGATTCCCTGTACGTTGGTCTGGTAGTAATCGTTTACCAGGATCTTATCTTTTTCGGTTTTGATACCAAGTTCTTCAAGCCCAATGTTCTCAAGGTTGCTCTTGATACCGACTGCAGAAAGTACAACTTCGGCTTCAAGAGTTTCTTCACCTTTTTTGGTCTTCACTTTAGCCTTGACGGTCTTTCCTGAAGTGTCAACGCTTTCTACAGAAGAGTTGGTCATCACTTTAATACCGGCTTTTTTGAAGCTTCTCTCAAATTGTTTTGAAACCTCTTCATCTTCAAGCGGCACCAGGTTTGGCAGGAATTCCACGATGGTAACATCTGTTCCCATGGTGTTGTAGAAGTGGGCGAATTCCACTCCAATTGCTCCTGAACCAACCACAATCATTGACTTTGGCTGTTTTTCAAGCGTCATGGCTTCACGGTAACCAATCACTTTCTTACCATCCTGCGGAAGGTTTGGAAGCTCTCTTGAACGGGCACCTGTGGCGATGATAATATTATCTGCGGAATACTCCGTCACTTTTTTGTCCTTATCGGTAACATCGATCTTCTTGCCGGCTTTTAGTTTTCCGAAGCCTTCGATCACATCGATCTTATTCTTTTTCATAAGGAATTGAACACCTTTGCTCATTCCATCGGCCACATTACGGCTACGTTTGATCACTGCGCCAAAATCTTTTTCGGCTTTTTCAACTTTAAGACCGTAGTCTTCGGCGTGGTTGAGGTAGTTAAAAACCTGCGCGCTCTTTAGAAGGGCTTTGGTAGGAATACAACCCCAGTTGAGGCAAACCCCACCCAGATTTTCTTTTTCTATGATCGCGGTTTTGAATCCCAGTTGTGAAGATCTAATGGCGGTAACATATCCGCCCGGGCCACTTCCCAGGACAATGACATCGTATTTACTCATATTTGGAAATTTTTGTAACTGAATTTAAGACAGCGAATTTACGGAATTTAAGCATAAACCGAAAGTATTGAGAACCGGCTAAAATGATAAAAATTACGGTTGTTCACCATTTTGAAGAAATAAAGCAAAAAAAATCCTTTTTCCGAAGCCGAAAAAAGGAGTTTTTTTGAGGATTTTAGATGCTGCTATTGCAGTTCGAGTTCAGGAATATCCTGTGTATCAACTTTCATTGCCGACATTACCGCGTTATAATCTGCTACATTTACGCCGGTTGTTTGAGCAAAATCTGCAGGCACGATGGCAACTCTAAAGACCTGGTCGTCCAAAAAGACAGAGCCAAGGCCGGAAAGTTCTACGTCACCGTTAAGGAAGATATTCACATCAAAATAGGAATAGTCATAGTTGTACTGCATGGTACCGCCGTCAACATAATAAGTTTGCGGCAGTAGTCTCCAAAGATACACGGGTTCGCCGCCTGCCTCGCCATCCTGGCCAACGCGCAGGTAGACAAGCACAACATCGGTTTCAAAGACTTCAACATCGGTAAAATCTGAATAGGTAACCAAGGCAGAATAATCATTGCCGGCATTAAAGTCGGCTGTAACATCAAAAACGGTACCTATAAGCCCGTCAGCTCCAGGAGGGCCTTGTGGTCCGGGAGGCCCAACAGGACCTTCGTCACCAGAAGAACAGGAGGCAAGGCTTAAGGAAATAATGCTAAAGAGGTAGAATAATTTTTTCATAATTACTGGTTTTTAGGTTCAAAATCTATACTTGCCGAATTCACGCAGTAGCGCTGTCCGGACGGGGTTGGCCCATCATCGAAGACGTGGCCGAGGTGGCTGCCGCAATTGGCGCAGAGGATCTCTGTGCGTATCATTCCAAAGGTTTTGTCCTGTACATATTCAATGCTTCCTTCAATGGCGTCGTCAAAACTTGGCCATCCGCAGCCGCTCTCGAACTTTTGATCGCTCTCAAATAGTTTGGCGTTACAAGCGGCACAATGGTACTCGCCATTCTGGAAATGGAGGTTATATTTTCCGGAATGTGGTGCTTCGGTACCTTTTTGGCGCAGCACCCGGTA
>JBAVJB010000070.1:0-12634 GCA_049687495.1 Salinimicrobium sp. | reverse complement strand
GGTTCATCAGGGTAGATTTTCCCGAACCCGAAGGCCCCATAAAAGCAACATATTCCCCTTTATCAATATCGAGGTCAATGCCTTTTAAAACTTTTACAACTTCCTGCCCCAGGTAAAAATCCCGGGTAATGCTTCTAATTTTGATTACGCTGCCCATGAAAAATGATTGTACGCTTGGTAAGACGCAAGATAGGGAGAAATGTTACAAACCGCTGAAAATTCCAGGCCCCAAATTTCAAATTCCAGGAAAGGCAAAGCAAAGCCGTCCTACTTTGCATTCCATCAATGGACTTCTCAACTTCGTGAAAAGAAAAGTCTTCTATTTATCAGGTTTGGATCAATATTTTTGGCCTTAGAGTTGTATCTTGTAAATTGATATAAAAGAAAAATGAATACTCAATCCCTTAAATATGAGATCATCGAATGGATCACAAGAACAGATGATTCTTCCCTTCTTAAGATTCTAAAAGTGATCAAAGACTCTAATGTTGGTAAGGACTGGCTGGATGATCTAGACGAGGAGGAAACTGCTTCTTTACAGCGGGGAATGGCTGAACATTCCAGGGGAGACGTTTTAAGAAGTGAGGAATTCTGGTCTGACCATGGAGACGAAATTTGACGTCGTTTGGTCACTAGAGTCCAAAAGGCAATTTAACAAAATCAGAGGTTATCTTCAGTCGAATTGGAGTGAATAAGAAGTTTCTAATTCCAAGGCCGATTTAAAACATTTTGAACAGCTGGTTTCTTCTTTTCCAGAGTTATTTCCTAAGTCAATTAGTAAACCCGACTTAAGACGTGCGGTTATTTCCAAACATAATTCCGTGATCTACGCAACGGATTTCGAAAATAACTTCATAAAGATTTACACGATTTTCGATAACAGGCAAAGTCCCGGAAAACTGAAATAATCCGCAGTATCCAATTAACTAATCCGTGATAGGCCAATTAACTAAGCTCTAATAACAAAATTCTCCTTCTCCTGTTCGGCTCTAAAGAATACAAAGCCCCAAAAGAAGGTGTCTATGGTAACGCTTACCTGTTCGTGTTCTTTAATCTTTTCCCAGGCGGTTTGCATTTCTTTGGACCAGTGAATATCGTCAAAGATCCATACCGTATCGTTATGAGCTGTGGGAAGTAATTTTTCGAAATAATTAAGTGTGGCTTCCTGTTGATGATTGCCGTCGAAGTAGATGAGGTCGTATTTCGGATTTTTTTTCAAAAGCTCGTTAAGGACTGCCTCAAATTCCCCTTTTTGAAGGTTTACATTACTGCAGTTGAATTTATCAAAAAGGCTTTCTGCGACCGCTGCGGTTTTTGGACAGCCTTCAATAGTAGTGATCTCTACCTCGTTACCTGCCGAAATGGCTGCTGTTCCTGCTCCTACCGAAGTGCCTAACTCCAAAGCATTTTTGATGCCCAGGTAAGGCACCAGCCGGTTGATCAATCTTGCCCTTTTTGGAGCAATCCCTGCATTTAAGGCAATTTCTGAGATCCTTCTCTTACCCGATTTAAAAACCTTACTGCCGGCGCCGAAATCTCTTACCTCAATATGTTCTTTCCGGTATTGCAGTTCTTTCATGAAGTCTTTGATGAGCTCGTAAGACTTGTACTGTTTCCGGTCATAAAAGCATTTGGTTACCAGGTCGTAAACAAATGGGGAGTGCACTCCATGCTGATTTTTAGAGCGAAAAAGGAACTTTATGTATGCTAAGATCTGGAACAAAAGCAGTGAACAATTGGTTTGCAGGACAAGTTAATGAGAAAACTCAGGTTTCAAAAATGACATTTTCTTACTCCATTTTTGAGCCTAACTCGAACCATCTTTCCGTTTTCACCTCGATCTCGTTCTCGATCTCCTTCAGCTGCAATGAAGTTTTGTTGATCTCGTCTCCACTCATTTCCTGCAGGAATTTTTGCTGCACCTCTTCCTTCTTTTTCTCAAGGTTGAAAATTTCGCGCTCCAGCTTCTGGTATTCCTTTTTCTCATTATAGGTAAGCCCTGGGGACGTGCTTTTCTTCTCTTCCTTCTTTTCTGAAACGGCTTCAGGTTTTACATTTTCCGAAGGAGCGCTGGCCTCATATTCCCTGTAGTCGGTATAGTTGCCGGGGAAATCTTCGATCTCTGCATTGCCTTTAAAAACGAACAGGTGGTCTACGATCTTATCCATGAAATATCTGTCGTGCGAGACCACGATAAGACAGCCGGGGAAATCCAGCAGGAAATTCTCCAGCACGTTAAGTGTAACTATATCCAGGTCGTTGGTGGGCTCATCCAGGATCAAAAAGTTGGGATTCTGAATAAGCACAGTACACAGGTAAAGCCTTTTTCTTTCACCCCCGCTTAGCTTCTCCACGAAGTCATATTGTTTTTTCCTGTCGAAAAGAAAACGCTCCAGCAGCTGCTGGGCAGAGATCTGCCTTCCTTTTTTTAACGGAATATAATCTCCAAATTCCCTTATCACGTCGATCACCTTTTGGCCTTCTTTGACCTCGATCCCGCGCTGGGTGTAATACCCAAACTTGATGGTCTCTCCAATGACGATCTTTCCCGAGTCCGGCGGAATGGCGCCCGTAAGGATGTTCAGAAAAGTGGATTTTCCGGTCCCGTTCTTTCCAATGATCCCGAGCCTGTCACCGGGTTGAAAATTATAATTGAACTTGTCGAGCAACTCTTTATCGCCAAAGCTCTTGGAAATGTTGTGAAGCTCGATGATCTTGTTCCCAAGCCGCTCCATATTGATCTCCAGTTGCACCTGATGGTCTTTTCGCCTTTTTGAAGCCCTGTCCTTGATCTCGTGAAAATCGTCTATTCGCGATTTTGACTTTGTGGTACGGGCCTTAGGCTGTCGGCGCATCCAGTCCAGTTCTTTTTTAAAAAGCTGCTTGGCCTTATCTGTATTTGTTTGGTCAAGGGCGATACGCTCCTCTTTCTTGTCTAAATAATAAGAGTAATTTCCTTTATAGGTGTACAATTTCCCGTCTTCGAGCTCAATGATCTCGTTGCACACACGCTCTAAAAAATACCGGTCGTGCGTAACCATGAAGATGGTGAAATTCTCTTTTCTAAAGAATTCCTCCAGCCACTCTATCATGTCAAGGTCGAGGTGGTTGGTGGGCTCATCCATTATGATGAGGTCGGGTTTGTGGAGCAGCATTGCTGCCAGGGCAAGCCTTTTCTTCTGGCCCCCGCTCAAACTTTTTACCGGCGCATGCAGGTCTTCCAGCTTTAGCTTAAAAAGGATCTGTTTATAGGTGGTCTCAAAATCCCATGCCTGGTGCGCTTCCATTTGCTCAAAGGCCTTTTGGTAAGCCTCGGCATCTTCGGGATTTTCAAGTGCTTTCTCGTAACGCTCAATCACCTTCAGCGTTTCATTGTCTGAAGCAAAAATCGTTTGCTCCACGGTCAATGCCGGGTCCAGGTTGGGTTCCTGCGGAAGAAAAGCCGTGGTAATGTCTTTCCTGAAGACTACGTTGCCTTCATCGGGAGCATCGGCGCCGGAAAGGATGTTCAAAAGTGAGGTTTTTCCTGTGCCGTTTTTGGCTACAAAACCCACTTTCTGGCCTTCGTTGATTCCGAAGGAGATATTTGAGAAGAGCTCCCGTTCGCCGTAAGCTTTTGCTATATTTTCAACCGATAAGTAGTTCACGCAGTTTTTTTGGCAAAAGTAGCTAAATCAATGGTCAATTAACAATTAGCAATTAACATTGATGTTGGAGGATTGGAAGTAAAAAAATATTACCTCTCAAAAATGTCATTTTAGGAAGGTATTTTTCTCAATTAATTTTAAATCTTTAACCTTGAATCCTGAATTGTCAGACCGTTTTCTGAACCACCTCAAACACCTTTTGTCCGTCGCACTTGAGGGTTTTGGAGGGATACTTCAGCAGCAAGGCATAATCATGAGTGGCCATAAGAATGGTCTTTCCGTTCTTGCTGATCTGCTGCAGCACTTCCATCACCTCGACAGAAGTCTGCGGATCCAGGTTTCCGGTAGGTTCATCGGCTAAGATGAGTTCAGGATCATTCAGCAGGGCTCGTGCGATCGCGATCCTTTGCTGTTCCCCGCCCGAAAGCTGGTAAGGGTTTTTAAAGCCTTTGGTTTGCATACCTACCTTCCGAAGCACCTCTTCGATCTTGTTGTCCATAGCCGCGCGATCTTTCCAACCGGTCGCCTTCAGCACGAAGAGCAGGTTTTCATTTACGTTTCGGTCATTCAATAGTTTGAAATCCTGGAAAACCACGCCTATTTTGCGGCGCAGGAAAGGAATGTCTTTTTCCCGCAGCGTCCTAAGGTCGTAATCTACGATCTCGCCCTCACCTTCGGTAAGCGGCAGGTCGCCGTACAGGGTTTTCATGAAGCTGCTTTTCCCGGTTCCGGTTTTCCCGATGAGGTAGACAAATTCCCCTTTTTGGATCTCTATGTTGACTTCAGAAAGAATAAGGGCTTCCCGCTGAAAAATGGATGCGTCCTTGAGGTACAAGACGGTATTGGACATGAAAATTCGTTTTTTGGTGAGGTAAAAGTAAGAAAGAGAACGTAATTTCTAAGTCTTGTGTTGTTTTTCTTACACGTATTTTTCAGCAAAAATTTTAAGTTTCATTTAACCTTAGCGTATAATTTATGTAGGAGGAAGCTCGTTATTACCACAGAGTTTCTTATATCTTTGAATCATCTATAAAATCAAGACCTCGAATGAACCGTATAAAAACCTGCCTTTTTGTTGCTTCTCTTTCCTTAAGTCTTTCGGCATTTTCACAACAGTCTGCCATTCAAACCAACGAGCTTTCCGATTACCGGCGGGCGCTGGAGCTGTATAATAACCAACAATACCTTGCAGCCCAGGCACTTTTTGATGATGTGCAGGCCGATGCCGGCAACGAACGACTTAAAGCCGACTGCGCCTACTATATCGCCAATGCGGCTATTAGGCTCAATCAGCCTAATGCCGATGAATTAATGGAAGATTTTGTGCAGCGTTATCCAACCAGCACAAGGACAAATGCAGCTTTTCTCGATGTAGCCGATTATTATTTTGAGTCGGGGAAATACTCGCTGTCACGCAAGTGGTACGAGAAGGTGGATCAAAAAAACCTGAGCCGCGCCGAAAAAGAGCGTTTTTATTTTAATAACGGGTACGCATATTTTAAAAGCAATGATTTTGAGCAGGCAAAAGATTATCTCAACAGGGTAAAGGATTCTAAAAAGTACGGCTCACAAGCGAAATATTACCTGGGGTTCATGGCTTATGAAGGAGATGATTACCAGCAGGCAAATGAACTTTTTGAAGAAGTAGAGGATAAGGACAGGTATAGCGAAGATCTTTCCTATTTCCAGGCAGATATGAACTTCAAGCAGGGAAATTTTCAGAAGGCCATTGACCTTGGGCTCGAGCAGCTGCCAAGGGCCGACAGGAGAGACCAGTCTGAACTCAACAAGATCATTGGCGAAAGCTATTTCAACCTGGGCGAGTATGAAAAAGCCATTCCTTATTTAAAGGAGTACAAAGGCCAGCGCGGGAAATGGAACAATACAGATTATTACCAGCTTGGCTACGCGTATTTTCAGCAGGGAGATTACGAGAAAGCGATCAATGAGTTCAATAAGATCATTGACGGGAAGAACGCCGTAGCTCAAAATGCATATTACCACCTTGCTCAGTCTTACTTAAAGACCGACAAAAAACAGGAAGCGCTCAATGCGTTCAAAAACGCAAGCGAAATGGATTTTAATCCTGACATTCAAGCCGATGCAGCCCTTAATTACGCCAAACTTAGCTACGAGATAGGGAACTCTTATGAAAGTGTGCCGCAGGTGTTGATGACCTACATGGAGAATTATCCCGATTCTCCTGCTAAAGATGAGATAAGGGAATTGTTGATCAATTCTTTCATCACCACCAGGAACTATGAAGAAGCAATGAGGTTACTTCAAAATAACAGGAATTTTGAGAACAACCTGGTGTATCAAAAAGTGGCTTTTTACCGAGGCCTGGAATTGTACAATGAAGGCGACTACCGGGAAGCTTCAGAATATTTTGATAAATCGCTGACCGAACGCAGAGATCAAAGAATTACCGCTTTGGCTACCTTCTGGAAGGCCGAAGCAGATTTTAACCTAAGAAATTTTCAGGATGCTTTGATCGGCTACCGGGAATTCGCCGGAATGAGCGGGGCCAGAAATGCTTCAGAAAGAGAGAACCTCGACTATAATATTGGCTATGCCTATTTCAAGCAGCGTGACTACAGCCGCGCCATCGAATATTTTAAAAGATATGCCGGCGATTCTTCTCATGAGCAGTCGAGGCGCAACGATGCCTTTGTGAGGCTGGGAGACAGCTACTTTGTGAACAGCAGCTACTGGCCTGCCATGGAAGCCTATAATTCGGCTTTGGCTTTGAGAGGTTCAGAAAATGATTATGCTGCTTTTCAAAAGGCCATCAGCTACGGATTTGTAAACCGCAACCAGACGAAAGTGGAAGAGCTTCAGAATTTTCTGAACCAGTATCCGCGTTCTTCTTACCGCGACGATGCTTCCTACGAACTGGGGAATACCTACATTTCGATGAACAGAACTTCTGAAGGAATTGAAGCTTACAACAGGCTTATTCGTGACGTACCGGGCAGCAGCTATGTTCCAAAAGCCCTACTGAAGCAGGGACTTATCTATTATAACAACGACCAGGGAACCCAGGCGCTTGACAAGCTGAAAAAAGTTGTGACCGATTATCCCGATTCTCCCGAAGCTGTGCAGGCTGTAAAGACCGCGCGCTTAGTTTACATCGATCTTGGCAGGACAGACGAATATGCTAACTGGGTGAAGAACCTTGATTTTGTTGAGGTCACAGATGCCGACCTCGACAATACTACTTTTGAGTCAGCCGAGAAGCAGTATCGTGAGAACAATACCCAAAAAGCTATAGCTACTTTAGAAAAGTATGTGAATACTTTCCCTAACGGTTTGCATGATGTACAGGCGAATTTTTACCTCGCGCAGCTCTACTACAGGGAAGGGAACAAACAAAAAAGTGTTCCTAACTTCAAGTATGTGATCTCCAAAACCACCAGCAATGAATATACAGAACAGGCGCTGGTGAGGCTGTCTGAGATCTTCCTGGAAAACAGGAATTATACCGAAGCTATTCCGGTTTTGAAGAGGCTTGAGAACGAGGCAAGCTATCCTCAAAATGTCATTTTTGCGCAGTCTAACCTCATGAAATCCTATTTGGAATCAGGTCAGTATGATCAGGCGGTAAGCTATTCTGAAAAAGTGCTTGCCAACCCTGAAGCCGAGAAGAGCGCCAGGAATGATGCGCAGGTGATCATCGCCCGTGCTGCCATGGAGACCGGCAATGAAGCAAAAGCTCAAAAAGCTTATGCTGAGGTTCAAAAAAATGCCACCGGTGAACTTGCTGCCGAAGCGCTTTATTACGATGCTTACTTTAAACACAAAGCAGGAAATTATAAAACTTCTAACGAGCTGGTGCAAAAGCTGGCCAAGGATTATTCAGGTTACAAGTTGTATGGTGCGAAGGGGCTCGTATTAATGGGCAAGAACTTCTATAAGCTCGGCGATGCCTACCAGGCCACCTACATTCTGGACAACGTGACCAAGAATTTCTCTCAATTTCCTGAAGTTGTAAAAGAAGCTCAACAGGAACTGGCAAGGATCAAAGCCGAAGAAGCCAAGACCAATGCTTCTGTAGAAACCAACAATTAATTTTCATAAAAAAACCAAGCCTTCCCATGAAAATCAACTCATTAAGGAACTGTACGTATATTTTGTTCTTTTTTATAAGCGGCTTTTTGTTTGCTCAAAAGAATCCGCCTCCCATCAAAAGCGATTCTGTAGTGGTGGTAAAGCCCTATACGCCCAGCGTTCATGATGCTTTTAAGATCAAGGAAACTCCTTCGATCACAGACACCGTAGACCTAGAGAAAAGGCCCGTGAGCTACAGCATCTTTTCTGTGCCTGTAGCTTCAACCTTTTCTCCTGCCAAGGGACGGGCAACCGCGGTAGAGCGTGAGCGCCCACCAAAGCTGTATGACAATTACATTAGCCTTGGCTTTGGAACTTACACCAGTATCCTGGCAGAGTTCTACAGCAATATCGAGGTGAACAGGACAGATAACTTCGGAATTTTCCTCACTCATAACTCGGCCCAGGGCGGTATTGAGGATATCTATCTTGATGACAGCTATTATGATACCGAGCTCAACCTGAATTACTCTTCCAGGGGAAGGCATATGCAGTGGGATATGGATTTTGGAGGTGAGCACCAGTTGGTCAACTGGTACGGCCTTGAACCATTGTTGGTGGGCATGAACTATGAAAATATTGATCCTCAGCAAAATTACTTCAGCGCCTACGTGGGCGGGGAAGTGCGCATGGAAGATTCTTTCTTTGACAGGGCAAAGGCTAAATATCGCTTTTTTGGAGATGCAGAAGGCTCTATGGAACACAGGTTCGAACTCAAACCCACTCTCGAGATTCCTATTGGCGGAGAGATCTTCCATACCAATTTTGTAGTGGATTATGTTGGCGGTAGTTTTGACAGGAACTATTTTTCTGAAGAAGGCATAGATTACGGCTTTTTAAATGCCGGGATCGAATCCAGTCTACTCGTGCTGCGTGATGATCTTACGCTTAACCTCGGGGCAGCTTTGTACTACAGTCATGATACGCAGAACAGCGACGGTGGACTTTATTTCTATCCGCAGGTGACAGCCAGCTATGAGTTTGCAGGCGACTATTTTATTGGCTATGCAGGCCTGGAAGGAGAGTTAAGGCAGAATTCCTATTACGGTTTTGTTCAGGACAATCCTTTTGTGTCGCCAACACTGGAGATTCAGCCTACAGACCAGCAGTATAATGCCTATGTGGGAGCAAAAGGGAAATTGACCAACAGTGTGGGCTACAATATCCGCGGAAGCTACATGGCCGAAGATTTTAAACCTTTGTTCAGGCACAATGTAATTCAGCCGGTGAGTAATCCCGAAGATTACGGCCACGGAAATTCCTTTTCAGTGGTCTATGACCAGGTGAAAACGGTATCTGCTTTTGGTGAGCTGAGCTTTAATGTCAGGAGGAATTTTGATCTACGTCTTAACGGAGAATATTTTATCTATGACACAGATAAAGAAAAGGAAGCATGGAACCTGCCCGATTATAAGGTCAACCTTTTCGCAGATTACCAGATCACGAAGAACTGGTTTGCCGGAGCCAACCTTTTCCTTGTAGGGGAGAGAATGGATGCAGTTCAAACTATTGGTCCGGCTGATGGAATTGAGCTAAGATCTGTGAGCCTTGACGGCTATTTTGATATCAATGCCAATCTTGGTTACCGTTTCAACGACAGGCTTTCCATTTTTGCTCGCGGGCATAATTTATTAGGAAATAATTATGAGAAGTGGATGGATTATCCGGTATTAGGCCTGCAGGTCATGGCCGGTGCCACCTATAAGTTCGACTTTGGAAGATAGCCTGGAAATCACATTTCTGGAAGGGCCGGTAAGATTTACCGGCCTTTTTTGTTTAGAGGAGCAGCTGCAGGAAAAGTTAAAGGATTCTTAACAATTACATAACATTGGATTGAAATGAAAAACAACGTTTAGTCGATATTTTTGCGGCCGGAAATTCAAGGGTTCAAAAAATGTCATTTTTTGGACAGGTTGACAAACAGTAATTTCAAAAATAAAATGGCAAAAACAAAAAAATTCAGGCGCACGCAGCGCAACAGGCCGTATCTTAACGTGCTTGACTTTATGGTGAAGGAAAAAACTTTCCTTGCCATCGTGACAATAGGTATCGTACTGGCCGCCATGCTCGCCGGTTATGGACAGGCCGGGATGTGGCTTGGTTTCTTCTTTGCCGCTTATGCAACTGTTGCCAATGACAGTATTCAGTCACTCGGGACCTTTATTGAAAGTAACAAAACCAAAAAATGGTGGACGCTGTGGTTGTTCATAGGAACAATATTTCTTGTGGTTGTGACCTATAGCTGGCTGCAATATGACGGGGATGTTACCTATCGTCGTCTTTTAAGTGTAGATGGAACCACGAAGTATCCGCACCCAGAAAGCTTCAGTTTTTTCCAGATCATTGCGCCGCTGGTGCTGTTGATCCTCACCAGGATGAGAATGCCGGTATCGACCACCTTCCTAATCCTGAGTGTATTTAGTGCAGATACCTCCGGGATCACTTCCGTAGTATGGAAAAGCTGGAGTGGTTATATTATGGCCTTTGTGTTGTCTTTCCTGGTATGGTACTTCTCCTATAACGTGATCAAAAAGTATTTTAAAAGCAGGAAATTCAATAAAAGCTGGAACATCGTTCAATGGGTCGTGAGTGGATCGCTGTGGGGTGTATGGGTAATGCAGGACGGTGCCAACATTGCCGTATTCCTGCCGAGACAACTCGATGTAGTGCAGTTCGTCATTTTCGCAATTACCATTTTTGCCGGTCTTGGACTGCTTTTCTACCTGCGGGGAGACAAGATCCAGGAAGTGGTGAGTGAAAAAGCAAGGATCTCAGACATTCGTGCAGCGACTCTTGTAGATGCCACTTATGTGATTCTGCTTATATATAAACTATTCATAAGTACCATACCAATGAGTACCACCTGGGTTTTCCTTGGGGTAATTGGCGGGCGTGAGATCGCTATTAGTCTGGCGAGAACCAAGAAAGGAAGAAAACACCGCAAGAAAGCAGGAAAAATGATCTTCAGGGACTTCTCTTCTGCGATGATCGGGTTATTTGTATCGATTGCTTTGGCAGCCGGTGCCAATCCGGAAATAAGGCAGGCGATTTTTGAAGCCGTGACCAGCTGGTAATTCGTTGATAACAGATAAAAACTGAAATGCGCTCCTAATTGGGGCGCATTTTTTATTTTTAACCAAAACTTTATTTGATGAAAAAATATCTCTTGCTGTTGCTCTTCTGCGGAAGCCTTGTCTCCTGTGACAATAAAGAAGAAGTTGACCTGCTGGTCTATAACGCCAAAGTCTATACGGTTGATAATGAATTCTCTTCTGCGGAAGCCTTTGCAGTAAAAGACGGAAAGTTCGTTGAAGTAGGCAATTCCGAAGATCTTCAGAAGAAATTCAAGGCTGCGGAAAGTATTGATGCCGAAGGAAAGCCTGTTTATCCCGGACTTATTGACGCGCATGCGCATTTCTATGGCCTGGGGATGCAGCTGCAAAGAGTGGATCTCACCGGCACAAACAGTTTTGCTGAAGTGGTGCAGCGCATTACCGATTTTCAGAAGGAAAAGAACGCCGATTTCATCGTTGGCCGCGGCTGGGATCAAAATGACTGGCAGGTAAAGGAGTTTCCGGTAAAAGATACTCTTGATGCTCTTTTTCCCGATACTCCCGTAGCCATAACCCGAATTGACGGCCATGCTCTGCTCGCCAACCAGGCGGCTTTGGACGCGGCCGGAATAACTACCGAAACTCCTTTTGAAGGCGGCGACATTGAGCAGAAGGACGGCAAACTCACCGGAATCATCATTGACAACCCGATGAGTTTCATTGAAAAAGCCATTCCTGCAGCCGGCGTAGAGAAAGAAGCTACAGGCCTGCTTGATGCTCAAAAAGTGGCTTTTCAATACGGGCTTACTACCATCAATGACGCCGGACTTGACCGCAGGGTGATCGAGTTGATCGATAGCCTGCAACAGGCGGGAGAGTTGAAATTGCGTATCTACGCGATGATCAGCAATACGCCTGAGAACCTGGATTATTACCTGGACCGCGATTTCCTAAAGACTGACCGCCTCAACGTTAGGGCAGTCAAGTTTTATGCAGACGGGGCTTTGGGTTCCAGAGGTGCAGCTTTAAAAGAGGAGTATTCAGATAAGCACGGCCACTATGGTGCGCTTTTGTCTTCGGTAGAAGATTTTAAGAAGACTGCGGCGAGAATAGCCAAAAGTGATTATCAAATGAACACGCATGCCATTGGCGACTCGGCCAATTATGTTGTGTTGAAAACTTACGATTCTTTAATTGGTGACGCGGGAGACAGGCGCTGGAAAGTGGAGCATTCGCAGGTGATAGATCCTCAGGATTTTCATTATTTCAGCAAGAATATCATTCCGTCTGTGCAGCCTACGCACGCGACCAGCGATATGTATTGGGCTAAAGACCGGCTTGGAGAAGAACGTGAAAAAGGAGCTTACGCTTATAAAAGATTATTAGACGAAGCCGGAATCATTGCTTTGGGAACCGATTTTCCTGTGGAAAAAGTGAGTCCGTTTTTGACCTTTTACGCTGCCGTAGCCAGGAAAGATCTTGAAAATTACCCCGAAGGCGGTTATATGAAGAAGCAAGCGCTTTCAAGAGAAGAAACTTTAAAGGGAATGACCATCTGGGCAGCCTACTCCAATTTTGAGGAAGATGAGAAAGGAAGCATCGAATCCGGAAAGTTCGCCGATTTTGTCATTTTAGACAGGGATATCATGGAAGTTCCCGAAAACGATATTCCGCAGACAAAGGTAAAGGCAACTTATCTTGGCGGAGAAAAGGTGTTTTAATAGTCAATAGAGAATTGGTTATTTGGTCAATTGAAAATGGGCAGTTAGATCTTGAGTAGGTTTTTAATTGAAGAGAAACTTCAAAAAAATCATTCGTGAATTC